>JAUIIP010000319.1 GCA_030431555.1 bacterium | reverse complement strand
GCGATACCCGAAGGAAAGCTCAGAGCTGCCGGATAGCCAGCGAACTAAATTAATAGTTAGGACGCTTGCCGCAGGGGTTCGCGCACCCTCGAACGGCAGAATTTCCATCCCAAGAGCAGCGAAGCGAACGCCCCGACTCTCTCCGGAGGCCAGGATCGAGCCTTGCTCAACGTTCATAATTGAGCGAGCCCAAAGTGGCACGTCAAACACGGCCGCAGCACCTGGTTTAAGCAGTGGAACTCGCAGATATGTAGTTAAGGGGTGGCCTGAGTCCCAGGAGCTTAGGACCGGCTTATCAACATCCATTTTGACCGGAAACAGGATGTTGTTCTTTGGAGGCAGGACCAAGAGTGTGGCGATCGGAGGAGCGTCAACTGGCGCGGTTCGGTGAAAGAGGGCCAGTGAAAAGCGTTTGATTTTCTGAGCGGACAAGCTGGCGTACTCAGCAGGAGTTGCGTGGACTATGCGAATCCCGCCGATTTTTTTTAAACCGAAAGCGTCCTCATCGGGCTCTAGCGGCGAGACGAGCAGGACAGCCGATTCTGCAGCCGCGTCAACGCTGGTCCATGCTTGGTTGTCGAGAGCCAGTGCATCGTCAGCCCCTGCATCAATCTCAAGTCGAAACGAACGCATCGAGCGCGCTTCGTCCGGCACCGGAATTTGAATTTCTTGGGAAGAGTCGCTGCCGAGCCCAAGTTTGACCGTCTTTAGCAAAGAGTAATCAGAGGAACCGCCCGCTGAGCCGGATAGCCGCAGCTCGACGTCACGCTGACTCCCACCCGACTGTGCGATTCGCGAGACAATCGTTCTATTTTGACTGCGGACTCCCGAAGTCTCAACGCTGATCGAGCTAATGAAGAGATTTGTCTGACCTCGTCCGACCGTCAAACTGCGGATAGTCGTAGCTGAATCTGCAACAGCGCCGTCAGGCGAAGACTGTACTTCTTTGATGCCCCGGTCGCTGACGACCACAAGTTGATCGTACGAACCACTTTCACCAAGCTGCTCGATCGCGGAGCTGATGCTGTCAGAGCTTAGGGTGGGTGCAAGGTCTGCGAGATACTCTTCGACCGAGCCGGAGGACACAGATGCTTCGCCGATGCGCTGCAAGCTGGGTGAGGAAGTGTACAGCGTATAGCTGTTACCCGACGGCTGTTCGTCCATCCAATTGAGCAGTCGCCTAACGGCTTCGGCGAACAGCGTCGGTTTGCTCGTGCCTTGAGAGCTCATGCTGAGCGTATTGTCTAAAAGTATCGCAGTTCGCTTTCCGGAGCCTTGGTAGAGCGGATAAGCGGCCGCGGCTGCAAGGGCGAGCAGGGCCAGCAGCTCGAACCAAAAATTCGGAGGAATCTTAATCTTTTTTCTGATAACTGCATGCTTGGGGAGCTTTCGCAGCAGCAGAACTGTGGAAACCCTCCGCGCATCGCGAGTTTGCTTGCGGGTGTAGGCAAGTATCAGCAGCGGGGCCGCTAGACCTAGTGCAAGAAAAGCTGCGGAAGCAAACTGAAAGGGCATTAGCAAACTTACCTATGAAAGCAAACCAAGCGCAGGAAGCCGCGCAAGTACCACATCTGACACATCCTCCTCGCTTGAGACGAGCACATGCCGAATTCCGTGCTTCTGGCAGTAGTGCTCAAGTGCCTGAATATGCTCCGCGAGAATCTTAGCGTATTCCTTTCGGGAGGCCGCGCTAAGTGAGATTTCTACCTCTTCGTTGGTTTCCGAATCGATAATTTGATAACTGCCCGCATCCATTCCCAACCTTAGCTCGCTCGGTGCCAAGACTTGGATTATTGAGGTGTCAAAGTTGCGGTAGCGCAGCACATCGAGCGCGGCAAATTGCTCGTCTTCGTCGAACATAAAATCCGAGATGATAAACGCTTTGCCGGGAATCTTTTGGCGCGCTATTGCCGAGCGTACTTCTTCGGCGAAGTTAACATTTCCAGCGGGCTCAATTTTATGAAGGAACGCATGAGCGCGAGTTAGCGCCCTTGGGCCGCGAAAATTGGGAGAGTTGCTCTTGCCCAGCAGACTGTAATTAACGAGGTCTCCGTCAGTCAGCGCTACGTAGCCCAGAGCCAGGGCCAAGGTGCGGGCCATTTCGAATTTACCTTCGTCTTCCGGGTAGCTCATCGAGGCACTGGAGTCGAGCAGGATACTGACATTCAAGTCTTGTTCTTCGCGAAACTGCCGCACATATAGTCGATCCGTTCGCGCGTAGACGCCCCAATCGATATGGCGAAAGTCGTCACCGGGAGTGTAGACGCGGAAATCAGAGAATTCCAATCCGTGCCCGCGCCTCGTGGAGCGGTGAATGCCCTGGCGTGAGCCGAGGAAGGCTCGCCGTGTGTGAATCTTCAGCTGCTGAAGACGGCGAAAAAAACCAGGGGTAAACGGTTCTAACATGCGAAACACCGATTACGTTACAGAGCGCCGAGTAATTCGGCGCTTAAATGCATTAGGCGACGGTCTTAATAACCTCGGCGATGATGTCATCGGGCGTCACACCCTCTGCCTCCGCCTGGTAGTTGAGAATCAGCCTGTGCCGCAAAGCTGGAACGATAGTTTGCTTGATATCGTCGTACGAAAGGTTTACTCGCTTATCCAACAGGGCATACACCTTTGCTGACAACAACACTGCTTGCGCGCCCCTTGGTCCCGGTCCGTAGCGGACGTACTCATTAACTATGTCGAGACTTGAGGGGCTGCCGGGAGTGAGGGAGAAAACCAGCCCAACTAAAACATCCTCAAGCGGTGGGGCGATGACTACTCGGCGAACAAGACCACGCATCCCGAGAATCGCCTGAGTTGTTGCTTCAGGCGGCATGATTGGCTTGAGCTGTACGGAGCTTTCTCCGGTGGTGCGCGCTAGGATCTCTTTGAGCTCGCTGGCGCTCGGCGGATCAAGCAGCAGCTTAAAGACAAAGCGGTCGAGCTGGGCTTCGGGTAGTGGATACGTTCCCTCAAGCTCGACCGGGTTTTGAGTTGCCAATACGAAAAATGGACTTGGTAGCTTGTGGGTCGTTCCGACAATACTGACCTGCTTTTCTTCCATGGCTTCAAGCAGTGCCGACTGCGTCTTAGGTCCGGCCCGGTTGACTTCGTCTGCAAGAATAATGTTGGCGAAGATTGGCCCACCCCTAAACTCAAATTGTCGTCGGCCATGTTCGTCTTCGGTTAGGACTTGAGTTCCGGTGATATCGCTCGGCATTAAATCGGAGGTGAACTGGA
>JAUIIP010000318.1 GCA_030431555.1 bacterium | reverse complement strand
ATACTGCGCCGCAGCCGCAAAGCACCAACATCGCAGCCAGTAACAACAATCTCATTATGTCTCCGTTTCTAGAGGACAACTTTTTCTCATACCGGTCGACTACTGCGGGGATACTCGCATTTTAATAATTATCGATGACTGGACCAATTTCTATTCATGCTCCACTTAAACTAAGAACTGGAGCACTACCCTCCTGGCTTCTCCCACTTAGCCACTCCAGCACCCAGCTAAATCTTCAGCAAGCTGGAGCAAGCACTATAACGCAGCTTGTGCTTGCTGCCCTCTCCGATTATCAGCCGAGGGTCGCCAATCAGCCGCGGTACTTACTTCCCAGCCGACTAACACAGTTGGATCTCTCTCTGCCGACACATATGCTTCAGTGGAGTCGCGATAAGCTCGCTGACCCGCTTTCCCAATGTTGGCAATTTCTAACATCAGACTATTTTTCCGAGAGCCGAGCACGGGAGGGCTTAGTTGCTAAACTAGATTCATTGGTCAATCCTTTCTCCGCAGCGGAAAATGTCAAATTCGCTCCACAGCAAGGCGACCTTTGGCAGCTCATGAATTTCGGAGTAAGAACCCATGCTAGTTCCATCCAGGCATTCAAGGGCGATAAACAGACTTCCGGCAGCGTTCGCCCTCAGTTCGATTTGCCGCCTCGTGCACCAAAGTCGGCGCGGCGGCCCAAACAACTCCAATCAGCTCTCACCGCAGTCCGGCTGCTCCTTGCAATGCTTAGGCGTCAGCTCGGCGTAACTGAGTAAACTACTCTTTTTTAGAACGTGCCCGCAGACAAATCGGCGAATAACCGCTATAAAGTCCGCCGTAAACAGTTCGACGGACTTGGATGGCAAAGCGAACAGAAGAAAAATCGCCTAAGAATGTGGACCCTGCGGCGCTGCGACTTGTTGCACCTAGAGTGTTGGCGCTCGCGTATCCCTACCGTTGGACCTTAGCGCTAGGCTTTCTTGCACTGGTCATCGCCAGCGGGATAAACCTGCTTTTCCCCTACCTAATTCGTCAGGTGCTAAACGGTGAGCTCGGCCTTTCGCTTGAAAACGACCTGAGTTTAATTGCTGGAGCACTGATCGCCTTGTTCGCAGTCCAGGCCGGATTTTTCTTTATTCGCCACTACACTTTTCAGTCTGTCGGTTACAGAGCAGTGGCCGCTGTGCGCAAGATGCTCTTCGAAGCCATCGTTAAGCAAGATATTGCGTATTTCGACTCTGCTCGGATCGGTGATCTTCTCAGCAGACTGTCTAGCGATACTCAGCTCGTCCAGCGTGCTGTCACAATAAATATTTCAGTGGCTTTGCGCTACGCGCTGCAAGTAATCGGCGGCACAGCCCTGATGTTCTACATCTCGCCGCAGCTTACAACGGTCATCGTTGTGTTGATCCCTCTGGTAGTCTTGTCCTCTATTTACTGGGGGAAGCGGCTGCGCAAACTTTCAAAAGAAATGCAGCAGGAATTTGGAGCGGCGTCGGCGAGCGCAGAAGAGACGATTGGAGCAGTTCGAACTGTTCGTATCTTCTCTAGCATCGATCGCGAAGCGGCACGTTACGGCAAGAAGATAGATGACGCGCTTCGCCTTGGCATTGCTCGCGCTCGCTTTGCGGCGATCTTCTCTTCGTCGATGGTATTTTTAATGCACAGCAGTATCGCCATGATACTTTGGTACGGCGGTCTGCTGATTGTAAGTCAGGAGCTTACCATCGGAGACGTGACTGCCTTCCTGCTTTACGGCGTTATCGTCGCTGCATCCTTCGGGTTCCTTGCCGGAGTTTGGGACGAGTTTATGCAAGCCGTCGGTGCGGCTGAGCGCATTTTCGAAGTGGTCGACCGCCCAAGCAGAATCGTTTCCCCTGCTCAACCGCTTGCTCTTAGCACCGGAGCTGCCTCAGTCGAGTTCAAGAATGTCACTTTTGCTTACCCCGGGCGCTCAGACGTTGTCGTCTTAAACGATATCAGTTTCACGATCGATGCCGGCGAAACAGTGGCTTTCGTCGGCCCTTCTGGTTCGGGCAAGAGTACTATCGCTTCTCTGATTCCACGCTTTTACGACCCTCAGCACGGTGAAGTATTGTTCTCGGGATTCGACATAAAGAACCTGTCGCTTGAAGATTTAAGAGCACGCATTTCTATGGTCGCTCAAGACCCTCAGGTTTTCTCAGTCTCGATCGGCGAAAATATCCGCTACGCAAGACCTACAGCCAGTGACGAAGAAATAGTCGCGGCCGCAGAAGCGGCAAATATTCGCGAGTTCATAGAGTCCTTGCCGGAAAAATACGACACGCTTGTCGGCGAACGCGGGGTCCAGCTTAGCGGTGGCCAGCGTCAGCGCGTAGCAATCGCCAGGGCCCTGCTTAAAGATCCTGCTTTCCTAATCCTCGACGAGGCGACAAGTGCGCTCGACAGCGAAAACGAGGCGCTGGTCCAGCAGGCCTTGGAGCGTCTGATGGAAAACAGGACCACGCTGATTATTGCTCACCGCTTGAGCACAGTTCAACATGCGGACAAAGTCATAGTAATTCGACATGGACGGATTGAACAGGTAGGCGAGCATCAAGGTCTGGTCTCTCAGCCTGGTCTATATCAGACCCTGGTCGAGCATCAGCTATTATAGTTGGAGTGAAGCTCTAGAGCAGCTTTTGCAGCGTGCCGACGAGGTCGTAGCCGGCAGTCTCGGTGATCTCAACCTCGGCGAAGCGGCCGTCGAAATCCTTCCAGTCTACGGTGCTTAATTCCTCTGCCACGTCATTTATAATGGTTTCGCCGTCGGCTTCCGGGCCTTGAAATTCCGTTCTTCCACACAGCAGCGCATCCGTCTCGCTGTGACGCCCCAGCAGCAGCACTCTTTGGACGCTGCCGACGTAGCTATCAAGTTTGTCCGCAAGGACTTCCTGTTGAGCACTCATTATACGATCGCGTCTTTCAATCTTAAGCTTCTCTTGTATGCGGCCCTCGAAATCAGCAGCTGCCGCTTCTTTCTCATCCGAATATGTAAAAACACCAACGTGTAGGAAGTGTCCCTCTCTGACAAAAGCTTCAAGGGCATCCACATCCTGCTCTGTTTCGCCCGGGAAGCCGACAATGAAGGTCGTTCTCAGCGCAACCTCCGGCGCTTTGGAGCGAATCATTTCAATCAGCCTGCGCGTGCCCTTTTCCCCGAGCGGCCGGCGCATCGACTTGAGCATCGAATTGCTTATGTGCTGCAGCGGAATGTCCAGGTATGAGCAAAGGTTAGGAAGCGCAGCGAGCTGCTTTACAAGGTGCTCAGTAGTTCCCACCGGATA
>JAUIIP010000317.1 GCA_030431555.1 bacterium | reverse complement strand
AACGGCGTAAGTCGCACCGAATAGAGTGTCCGGTCTGGTTGTGTAGATTTGAAAAGAGATGTCTTCGTGATCGGCGACGTGGAAAGGCATTTCAGCGCCTTCGCTCTTGCCGATCCAGTTGCGCTGCATTTCAAGTACGCCTTCGGGCCAGTCCAGCTCGTCGAGGCTTTCTAATAAGCTTTCTGCGTAATCGGTAATTTTCAGAACCCACTGACGCATGGGCTTACGAATGACGTCATGGCCGCCGCGTTCGCTTTTGCCGTCGATAACCTCCTCGTTTGCCAGCACCGTACCCAAAGCAGGGCACCAGTTAACGGGCACCTCATCAACGTACGCCAGCCCTTTCTCGTACAACTTGCTAAAAATCCACTGTGTCCATTTGTAGTAAGAGGGATCGCACGTAGCTACTTCTCTGTCCCAATCATATGAGAATCCGAGCGCGCGAATTTGTCTTCGGAATGTGTCGATGTTCTTGCGTGTTGTTATAGCAGGGTGAGTGCCCGTCTGGATTGCGTACTGTTCGGCGGGAAGTCCAAACGCGTCCCAGCCCATCGGATGCAGAACATTAAAGCCCCTCATCCGCTTATAACGGCAGATGATGTCCGAAGCAGTGTAGCCTTCCGGATGGCCGACATGCAGTCCCGCTCCGGAAGGGTAGGGAAACATGTCCAGGACGTAATATTTTGGTTTCGACTCGTCGACCTTCACTGAAAAAGTCTTGTTCTCGAGCCAGTAGTCCTGCCACTTGGGTTCAATCTCTTGCGGGTTATATTTGCCGTGTGCCGCTTCCGCCATCACCTCGCTGCTCCAATGCTTTACTAGCTGCCTGCTGGGGTATATTGTTTCCCACTGCAAATGGGCATTATTTATAAGGGGAAACCTATCTTGTAATATTGCCGCATGAGTTTGACCATATCAACTATCTAACGAGGTGCTACGTCGAATGAGTTATCCCAGGTTTGGAGTAATTTTCGCTGCGACAATTGCCATGCTTACAGGGGGCTGCGGATACCAGTTCCAGGGCAGTGGGACCTCGCTTCCTAGCGACATTAAGACGATAGCCGTCGCTTCCGTCGAGAATGAAACCCTCACACCCGGCCTGGGACGTGACGTCGAAGAGGGTATTCGAACAATGATCGAGAGCTTTGGTGCTCTTAGGGTTGCTCGCAGTGAATCTGATGCTGATGCTGTTCTTCGTGCGTCGATTAAGGACCTCGATACCAGGGTTCGCAGTGTCACAGGTGTGAGCGACATAGCGCTCGAATACGACCTGACTATTATCGTTGCTGCCGAGCTGCGGCGCAGAAACGGAAAATTGCTTTGGAGGAACCCCGGTGTTCAAGCCTCTCAGCAAATAGCAGGCACAAGCTCCGTCGTTGTGACTTCCGGTTCAGACTTTGCCCAGGGCAACATTAGTGGGGAATCGCTTGCTGGCCTGGAAGATAAGGAGGTGACCCGTGGCGCCGGACGTGCGGCACTGACCGATCTAATCGAAGAGATATCCCGCCGGATTTATATAGAAGCGGTTGCGGAAGATTTCTAAGCGTTCTGAGCTCGAGCGATATGAGCGCGAAGGCGGGACTTGGTCCTGGCCACAGTGTTTTTATGCATCACACCATGAACGCAGGCTTTATCTAGAAGACGTGCCGCTTTCTTTTCAAGCTCCTCAGCTTTGGCAAAGTCACTGCTCTCAGCGGCTGCTTTGGCTCCCTTGAGCGTAGTGCGAATCGTCGCTTTAGCGTTGCGGTTTCGCTCGCGCCGTTTGAGATTTTGCCTGTTTCGCTTTTCAGCGGATTTATGGGTCGCCATATCCGAGGTTTAAAATTCTAAGTTTCTCTAATCTACTTAGCGGCTTATTACCGCAAGAGGGCGTAATCTATCCCAAAGCTGCATGCGTGTAAAGCGAAAGAACTTAAGTCATTCTAGGCTCTTGCGGGCTCGGGCCTAAATTTGCTTCTTCACCCGCTGCCACCTTTGCTCAAGTTCTTGCTCAGATGCCTCCGCCATGGCATCGGCTCCAAGTTCGGCTTCAAGCTTGCGGAAGCGCTGTTCGAAGCGATCGCAGGCATGGCGCAGACAAGTTTCCAAGTCAGTCCCCAGCCAGCGCGCCAACTGTGCGGAAGCGAAAATCAGATCTCCCAGCTCATGCATTCGTCTCTGCTTGAGCGCTGCGCTCTGTGCAGAATCACTCTGAATCTCCTGTCTAAGCTCTTCGACCTCCTCTTCTACTTTGCGCCAGACCTCTCCGGTACTGCTCCAATCGAAGTTTAGCTGAGCTGCCTTCTGACCAAGCTGATGGGCTCTGGCAGCTGCCGGCATTGATTTGGGGATGCCGTCGAGTGCGGAAACCTCGACTCCAGCATCTTCTTTCTCAGCTTGCTTAATTTCGTTCCAGTTTTTCACAACTTCTTCGGGAGTGTTCGCGCTTACCTCTCCGAAAACGTGAGGGTGTCTGCGAATCATTTTATCTGATACGCCCTTGATTACATCCTCAATTGTAAATGCACTCCGGTCAGCGGCAACTTGTGCATGCAGCACTACTTGCAGAAGGACGTCGCCGAGTTCGGCGAGCAGCTCGGTGTCGTCGGCTTGATCAATTGCATCAATCAGCTCGTAAGCTTCTTCGATTAAATACGGCTTGAGGGAGATGTGAGTCTGCTTGAGATCCCAAGGGCAGCCCTTTTCCGGATCTCGCAACGCGCGGATAATATCAACAAAGCGCTCAAACGCTGACTCGGTCATGGGCATACCTCCGGCTGTGCAGTCACACCGAGATGGTCTACCACATATCGAGGATTAGGTCAGAACAACAAATTGAGCAGCTCGCCTCCTGCTTCGGCAGCTAGCCTTGCTCCATCTGCAGTGTAAAGTCTTCCTCTTCCTTGCCTTCGCCGGGCTTGAAAGCCGAGTTCTTCTTATCAAGTGAGCCTTCTTCCGCGAGCTTGATTTTCAAGCGCAGGTTGTTCGCGCTGTCTGCGTTTCTGAGCGCCTCATCGAGAGAGATTACACCGTCCCGGTAAAGCTCAAAAAGGCTCTGGTCGAACGTCTGCATCCCGACGGTCGTGCTTATTTCCATAGCCTCTTTAAGCTCGGCAATTTTCGCCTTATGCACCAAGTCGCGCACACGCGGAGTACCTAGTAGGATTTCCACGGCAGCAGTTCTAGAGCCGTCAACCGTTCGCACAAGGCGTTGACTGACGATCGCCCGCAAATTCAAACTCAACTGAAGATACAGCTGCCCGTGCTTTTCGGGAGGGAAGAAGTTCATAACGCGCTCCATTGCCTGGTTGGCGTTATTCGAGTGCAGAGT
>JAUIIP010000316.1 GCA_030431555.1 bacterium | reverse complement strand
ACGGAGCAACGAGTCCTACAGTTATTTTCGAGTAAAACGGCGTAAACTCCGGCCATTTAACCATCACCGCCAGCAGAACGATCCAAAACAAATGAATCAGCAGCAGCGCACTGATCGGTCGCCTGCACCAACTCGATACCCAGGCAGTAAGTGCCACCATGAACCAAATCGCCGGCACGGTGATTCCAACGTAAGCAAGAGAGATCGGCATATGAGCGAAAGCCGAGAACGAACCGTCACTTTTGGATAGAACAAACAGCAGGCCCAGCATCGTAAGCAAATGAAGCGCACTGTATAGGACAACATGAGCGAGAACCTTCGAGCCATAGTACGCCGAACGAGAAGCCCGCAGCATTACGTACCTTAGTGTGCCCCGGTAAATATCGATACTGATCATGTCACAGCTAACCATTGCCACCAGCGTAGGCAGCACGACCAGGGACAAGCACTGATAAATAACGATTGGTGCCGGCACAGAGGTCAATTGAGAAAGCACATTGTAGAGGTCCGGCGGCATAGAGTGGCCGAAGCGGTCAACCAGCATCTGCGGCTCGTCCAGAACGGAGTGTCCGCCGACTGCTTCACGAGCGCGGTGCATGGCTCGGGCTAGGCCTGAGAACACCAGCAGGGTAAATCCTACGTATGAGGCCAGCGAAAACAGCGACCGTTTACGGGTGAATAGCTCCCTCAGCTCCTCAAGCAGTAAAACGATCGTTTGTCTAAAAAAAATCAAACAACCCGCCACAGTCCGTTAGTAAATAATTAGCGTTACAATGCTACCCTACAGCCCCTGCTCTGTCTTGTCTTTCGTTCGAAGTGTTGGCAAAGTAGTGGCTTCCCTATTTCACCCCTAAGGAGAAGATATGCAGATTGCTGTTTGTGAAGCCGCGGCGGACTTCCGGCCGGGCGAGGCGGAATGGAGTTATCTGGTCGAGCAGCTGACGGATTTGAAACCCGAGATCCTCTTGCTTAATGAACTGCCTTTCGGGCCTTGGTTTGCAGCCAAACCGGAACCCGATGAAGAGATATTTCAGGAAGCAGTCGAACTTCACAACGAAGGGCTGAAGCGTCTTGACGAACTTGGAGCTAAAGCGGTTCTAGGCTCTCGCCCCCTAATCGAGAATGGCAGCCACGTTAACCAAGGCTTCCTTTGGACGAAGAAGGAAGGGGTAAGCGGGGTTCACAATAAGCAGTTTTTTCCCAACGAAGAGGGCTACTACGAGGCCCGATGGTTCCAGCGTGGAACCACTGACTTCAAGTTGGCGGATGTTTTGGGGTTGAAGGTCGGCTTCTTAATCTGCACCGAGATGATGTTTAACGAGTACGCGAGATATTACGGCCGCAACGGCGCACATCTTATCGTCTGTCCACGCGCGACTGAAGCGGCGACACTCTACAAGTGGGAGCATGCTCTGGCCTTGGCGGCGATCGTATCGGGTTGCTACGTAGCAAGCTCAAACAGAAATGGGGTCGACGAGTTTGGTCTGCCGTTTGCCGGCAAAGGGATGATTTTCGATCCTCTAGGACGTTTGGTCGCAGAAACCTCGGACAGCGAACCGATTGCTGCCGCCGATATCGACCTAAATCTGATCGAAAAAGCCAAGGTGGGCTGGCCCTGCCACGCTGAAGATCTGCCAAACGCGTTTAGTCATTTAGATTGATGATGGCGGGGCAGCTGCTCAGCCAAACATCATAGGTAGATTAACCTCTCAACGCATACTCTGCGTTCAGACGAGGGCTCCGCCGAGATGCCAACCGGTGGTCTCGGCTTCTCCGCGCGGATCATCGGAGTCCCTGAAGATCACCAGACGCTCGCGAAGACCGGAAGCTCCGACACGCTCGATCGTGGCGACCTGCGTGGCGTGCCTTCCGTAGACTTCGCCGTAGCCGCCGGGGACCGACTTGAGTCGCTGACTGCTGCAGCTGTCGATCTGGATGCACTGGAAGAAGTCGTCTCCCTCGATCTCGGCGTCCTCGTAGACGAGCTCCAGGACACCTTGATTCGTCCGCAGTTGGACGGACGCTTGACCGTCAGAGGTGACCCACTGACGATGCACTTCGTCTTTTTCAGACATGATTTCCCTCCGGGGAATGAGAATCGGAAAATGATCCACTCCGGTGGATCGGATGCGCAGACCGCTCATCAGAGAGACCTACGCACCCGATCGCTAAGGGAACAAAACCCTTGTTAGCTGCCCCGCCAGTCAGCGTTCCGAACGCTCACCAGCGGCGTACCGCAAAGACGCTGAATGATTTCAAGGAGCTAGAGGAAGAGGTTAAGTTTATATTAGCTTAGCAATCATATCAACAATTAGTAATTTCCATGGTTTGAGTGCCCTTTTGACCACAATCGCCCAAGCTCCTAGAGTTAGTTGGCAAATAGATTAAAGGAGAGAATCGTGGCCAAAACACCATCGAATATGATGCCTTTGGGAACTCGTGCACCCGACTTTTCCCTTCCCGATACAGTCAGTGGTGAAACGCTGTCGCTTGGAGATCTCAAATCCGACACGGCTACAGTAATAATGTTCATATGCAACCATTGTCCGTTCGTTAAGCATTTAAATTCGAAACTCGTCGAGGTCGCCAAGGGGTATCAGTCAAAAGGAGTGTCTTTCGTCGCAATTTCGTCCAACGACGTGAAGAACTACCCGGAAGATTCCCCTGATAAGATGAAACAAACGGCAGAGGAATTGGGTTACCCCTTTCCCTACCTTTACGACGAGACCCAGAAGACCGCTAAAGCTTACGACGCTGCCTGCACTCCGGACTTCTACGTTTTTGACAAGAACCTCGCATGTGTATACCGCGGTCAATTTGATTCCTCGCGCCCGGATAATGATCAACCGGTAAGCGGTAAAGATCTTTGCGCTGCGCTGGATTGCATTTTAGAGGGAAAAGCCGTACCTGAGGACCAGACCCCCAGCATCGGATGCAATATTAAGTGGAAGAATTAGTTAGCTTGGAGTTGAAGTAAGATGACCGGCGACAAAGTAAAAAAGTTCATGCAGCTCGGGGGCCAGAGTGTAGCGCGAGGACTGGACCTTCGTGACGAGCAAACCAGGAAGCTTGGTGCCCAGCTGCTGCTTACCGAGGTCCTCGAATACGTAATCAAAGGACTCGGCGTAAAACCTATCATTAACGGCACCAAGGTCGAGGATCCGAATGACGTAGCATTCGTTGTCGAAGAGGACCCTGATGCTGTCGAGATGTTGGATGGTTTAGCTGATGTGGCCTACACCATGTATTGGAACGCATTAGCGTTTGGCATTCCACTTGAAGATGGTTTTGAGCTTGTCTGTGATAATAATCTTGAGAAGTTTGTTCGTCTTGATAGTTGG
>JAUIIP010000315.1 GCA_030431555.1 bacterium | reverse complement strand
ATAAATGGCGCCAAAATCTAATCGCAGCAGCGGAATTCCCCATGTGCCGGCTACTGCCTTGGCCGCCAAACTCTTGCCGCAACCCTGCACGCCGAGAAGCAGTATGCCTTTAGGTTTGTCGAGTTTGAGAGCTGCGCTGTCGCTGCTAAGGGCTATTTGTCGATTTTTGAGCCACTGCTTCATCTTCGAAAAACCGGCAACATCCGAAAAAGAGGCGGTGTCGTACTCGAACATTAATATGCTGTCCCGATTTAAAAGCTCATACTTAGCTTTCATTACATCAGCAGCATCACTTGAGGTAATAGCTCCGTCGTCGAAAACAGCCGTTCTAGCAAGTCTTCGTGCTTCAGACAGTGAGAGTCCACACAAACTGCGAATCAGAAGCTCGAATGCTTGCTTGTCGGTCTTGACCTGCCTATCGGTTTGCCTCATCCATTCTTCGGCGACTTCACTGACTACCTTTTCGATTTCGTTCTTGCTCGGAAGTGAAAGCTCGAATTTCATCGCCATTTGCGAGAGTTCGCTTGGAACTTCGATCTGACTGCTCAATAAAATTATCGAATGTGGCATACTCGTGTTCGCAAGAACAATTTCCTTCAGAAGACGAACGCGCAGCGGATGGTCCAGATACGGATGAAAATCAACGAGAAGGTAACAGCCAGGTTTCTGTGTGTCTCGTATGTGAGTGAGGATTGCGGTCGCGTCGTTTAGTTTATAAGTACTTCCTTCCTGCAAATCTACGCGCTTGAGGCCATCGGTGATAGTCCATTTGTATATGGGCTTGCCTAACCGCAGAATACTGTTCTGCAGCAGCTCCTCCACTCGACGCTCCTCGTGCGAATTGATCACAACCAAAGGCGTGTGAGATCTAAGCGCGACCTCTAAATCGTGAGAGTCATTCATAAGCTATTTTATAGACTCCAGGTTGTTATAGGCGGACATGCTGCTGCTTGAATCTACAATGTGCGCAAATATATCTGCGTAACGACTCCATGCAGCTGCAGCGGCGCTAAAAGTGAATGCGTAAACGATCTGATGGTCAAGGGGCACGAAACTAACCCGATTTTGAACGACGACCTGTTCTGGACGGCAGCTGTAGTCCACGTATACGCAGCGTGCGCCGCCGGAATGAAAGAAGCTGCCCCTCTCATGAAAGACAAACTCAATCTCACTTTGCAAGAGTTTAGGCACGAGGTCGTCAACATATGTTTCTAGTTCCACTTGCCGATCTGAGTCTGAGGGCACTGCGCGTACAGTCAAATGGCTTTGGCAGCCGTTGTCCTCGCTGCGCGCCGCGATTAAGAGATATTGGCTTTCGTCTAGGCATTGACGACTGACAGCCCACTGCGAGGGGTGTATCAGCCTTAGGCCCCATGAGGTGTCAAAATATTCGGTCCAGTTTATTCCGCGCATAGCAGTCGTATCCTTGAGCTGTTTAGGAAGTCGGCTGTTTTTCGCGATTTGCCAAGGATTTTGACTAAGCTATCGAAATCAAAGCCTTAAACACTACGCATTGTTCTTGCTATTATACACATAAGTGTGTATAATAGAAGTTGTAATACATAGGTTTAGTGGAGGTTACCATGAGCACTATTCCAGCATGGCTGTTTTGGCTGGGCCTATCGGCCACTCTTATTGTTGGCGAGATTTTCACAGCTACATTTTTTATTTTCTGCTTCGGAGTTGGAGCGCTTGCAGCCTCGGCGACCGCCTGGCTTGGCGCCGAGACCCTTTATCAGTGGGCGGCGTTTTTCGTCGTCAGCTCTGCGATGGTCTTTTTTTCGCGGCGCTTGGCTTGCGCATACTGCAAAGAACCCGAGCGTAAAGCCGGCGTCGATCGAGTTATCGGAATGCGCGCGCGAGTCAGCGAAGAGATAACTTCGGACAACAGTCCCGGTACAGTGCAGGTGATGCGCGAAGACTGGCGGGCGATTTCTGAAGACGGAGCCGCAATTTCCAGGGGGGAAACGGTTTTGATAACGGGTGTATCAGGAACTCATTTATTAGTTAGGAGGGAGCAATGAGCACGATGATCTTGGTTGGAATGGGTGCTCTATTGGTAACGTTCTTTAATTACCTGTAGAGCGATTGACTAGGTTTTTAACTAAATTGATGCCGGAGGTTGTCATGGATCAAACGATGTTAGTGTTTTTTGGAATTATAGTCGGCGTACTATTTATCTATGCGCTGATGGGCATACGTATAATTCGCCCATGGGAGAAAGGGGTCGTTGAGCGGCTTGGGCGTTACAGCAGAACTCTTGAAAGCGGTTTGAATCTGATTATTCCGTTCTTTGAGACGATGTCCAAAGTTGACATCAGAGAAACGGTTGCGGATGTGCCGCCGCAAGAAGTTATCACTAAAGATAACGTTGTGGTGACGGTCGATGCCGTTATCTATTTACAAGTGGTTGACCCTTTCAACTTTAAATATAACGTCGACAACTTTTGGATGGCGGTAACAAAGCTTGCGCAGACGAATTTGCGGAATCTCGTGGGTGACATGTCTTTAGACGAGTCTTTAGTCTCTCGCGACAAGATTAATTCTCAATTGAGGGAAGTTCTAGACACCGCTACCGACAAATGGGGCACAAAGGTAACCCGTGTCGAAATTCAGCGTATTGAACCTCCTCAGGATGTTGCGGAGGCAATGCACAGGCAAATGAAGGCAGAGCGTGACAGACGAGCCACAATTCTTGAAGCGGAAGGGCAGAAGCGCGCAGCGGTCTTGGTCGCGGAGGGCGCGAAAGAAGCGGCTATTCGAAAGGCGGAGGGTGAAGCCGAAGCGATAATGAAGGTTGCCGAAGCTGAAAAATACCAAAAGCTCACCGTGGCGGTGGGCGAGGCTGAAGCTATTGAAAAAGTATACAAGGCTATTCACGAGGGTAATCCGACGAATGACTTAATTGCGATTAAGTATTTGGAAAGTCTGAAGGACATAGCGAACGGTCAATCGACAAAGATTTTTCTACCGCTTGAAACGAGTGGGATTCTAGGAAGTATTGGTGGAATTGGAAGCTTGTTTCAAGACGGTGCGAAAGAGCAGAAGCAGCTGACGGAGTAAGCTGCTACTGAGTACAACGCGGTCGGGTAACGCGCCGGGCAGAGCAATCTGCCCGGTTTTTTAACTGCTTATGGAAGTACTTTTTGAAGCCACCTTAACAACGGTCCTGGAGGTGCTGGGCTCGCTCGGCGCCGGGCTAGTTGCAGCGCTAAGAACTCGGGGCACTAAGAACCGAAATAAGCTGCAATCGACCGAGTATGCGGACTGGCTCGATGCTCCCAAAGATAAATTCCCTGCCAGGTCCCGAGTGCCAAGTCGGCGTCTATCACCGGAATGCTCAGGCAAGTTGCGGTCAGGGCAGATTTAATA
>JAUIIP010000314.1 GCA_030431555.1 bacterium | reverse complement strand
GAATAGGCCCATGAAATTACGATACGCTTATTGCGCTCGGGCAGGAAGCTTTCGCGTATGGTGCGCAAATCAGCCAGCGCCTGGCAGGGATGTGCTGAATTGCTTGCCATATTTATGACAGGCGAGCTTGAACCTTCCGTAAACTCTGCGAGTGCAGCGTCCGTCAGCAGAGGATCTACGTCGCCTCTACCGCCAAGTGTGCGAATGCCAATTAAATCTGAATAACAAGAGACGGCGGTAGCTGTGTCAGCGATACTCTCGTCATCAGACATCCTCAACTCTTCCGGGTTCAATACTACTGAAAGCATTTCTAATTCATCCAAGGCCTGAATCAATGACAGTCGAGTCGGGGTGGACGTGCTGCAAAAGAGCAGAGACATACGCTTGCCGTAGTGAGTAGTGCTGCGTGACTCGTCCGGGCTAGTTAGATGCTGGATTTCTTCGTTGGTAAAATCATCAGTGGAGAGAATGTGTTTTACTGTGGGCATCGCCTAAGCTTAATGAACTTTCAACTCAAAAACGTAGTATATGCGGTTTTCAGCGTCTGCCATATTATGTGCGTCTAAGAGCCTCGCGCTAAAGCCAGCCCGTTTCGCTAGTTGTCGGAACATGTCTAATTCACCGAATGACGGGTGTACCATATACAAGCGACCCTGGGGCATCATAACGCCGCGAACGCTGGAAAAGAAGCGCTGATGCGTCATGAAGCTCGTGTCCCAAATGCTGAGGGAGGTCAGATCGTCTGCATCCTTGTTTCGAAACGGAAGGTTCGCGAGCACCACATCAAACTTTTCATGAGGCGCAATTGACGCAAAAAGATCTGATTCGCGAGCTTCTATTCTGGGAGCAACTCCGTGGCGCCATGCATTGAGAGTGGTGTTGCGCACAGCGTCCGGGTTCACGTCTAGGGCAACCACATGAGAGGCGGCACGTTTGGCAGCGAAAACTGACAGTACTCCGCTGCCGGAACCTACATCCAATACCTCCTCGCCAGCCTGAATTTTCATATTTTCAAGTAGGCAAATGCTGTCATCGTATGGGGGAAAAACGTTCGGCAAGACCAAAAATTCTTCGCCCAGATGTTCGACGATTCGACCGGCGCTTGGGGCGCTGCGCATACTGCGAAGCAATTCGGAGTGTCTTGTCTCAAGCAGCTGATCGCTGCCGGGAAGGACAGCAAGCTCGGCGGTATTGTTGATTTTTTCCATGACGAATAGCAAACCCCGTGACGTCGATCTTTTGGACCGTTTCTCGCAGGCTGCTGTGGCTGTCAACGCGCATTCGCTATCGTACGTTACTCGTACATTGATTAACTTATGCACAGGATTAAGACGGCGGTGCCGAACGCAAATGGTACGCGGTATGGGTTTTTCTAGGTAAAAAAGTCTGGATATAAAAACGAGCAATTCTTAGCAGGATCAGCCGCGGTTGCTAGTCGGGCGCAGGCTGAGTCAGTGATAGCGCGCCGTGCGCCCTAAAGTGACTAAGAACCTTTTGCAGTTCGCTCGATACTTCGTTTTTCGAACGAATCGTGGACGGGTGGTTTAAGACCCAATTAATTACTCTCTCGTTCATATTCTGAAAAACGGCCTGGTCGCTGAGCACTAAACAACTGATGTCATGGATTGGTTCGCTAGCCGCGTTTTGACGAAAGAAGAGTGTTAAGGATCTGGGCAGCGGCTCGGACTTAAGCTCGAAAAGGCCGAGATAAAAGGGGAACAAGGCGTTGGATAGCACTAGCTCGTAGGTTTTTATCCGCTCCACTTTATCGATCATGAACTCGATATGGCGCTCTATGTCGTCGGGGCCCACCACTTTTGGGTAAAGCAGGAATCGACCTTCGTCGTTCCGTCTAATAAAGTCCCAGATAGTAGAGAAATTTAAGATCTCAAGGTAGTAGAACGAGCCGGCTTCGTAGGACTTATGTGCTATGTCCCAGCGACGCAGTATGGTCTCCGAGCTGCCCATGCGTTCAAGCATTCCCCGCGGGAAGCTGACGCTGGAAGGGCGGAAGTAAGTTGTTATAGCGCAAATCGGGCAGTCTTGCTCGAAAACCTCAACTAGCAGTTTGTCGTAGCCGCTGGGCCCGGGGGGGACGAAAAGCGCGCCACGCTTCCCTAAGCGTCGCAAAACAGAAGTCTTAATAATACGCTCAAGAACGGTGCTTACGCTGGATTCATTAGAGGTTAAATTGACTACGGCTTCTCCCGCAGTAAGCGCAGAACCGCCGCGATAAATATTTAGCTGGAGAGCCGTCGGGTCGTAGCGCAGCTCGTAACCCTCTGTAGTCGAAATCTTGGCATCATGGAAAAACTCCTTGAATCGGTAGATCGCAACTCTAACGGACTCTGCAGCTTTAGAAGAATCGTCGCCTGTTAGAGAGGAGAACGCAGTCTTAATCGCGGCTTGTCGATTTTGGATTCCGCTGCGCCCGTCAAGCCGTTCGTCCAGATCGGCTAAGAGCACGAGCAGAATAGCGGCACGCACCGAAGATGCCCTAAAGCTTCCAGCTGCGATTCCGCTTAACCGAAAAACGAACGGCTTGCGCTCACTGTTCCTGGTTTCAACAAACAGGCTGAGTTCCGGCAGGGCGGGGGACTGCCTGGCCGTCTTAGGCTGATCACTCAAAATCGCTTCAACACGCTCGATTCGCTTGCCAAGACTCTGTGTTTGCTCAGCGGAGCGCCCGACGTCTTCGTGCAGTCTCTCGAGCGATGCGGTGACGCTTTCCGAAAATTGCTTGAGCGTAGCTTTAAGGTCGTCCATCTCGTTTCTGCTTGTAATATCGTAGCAGCTCAGTGTTTAAATCTAGACGAAACTTTGCTAAGGAGAAACAAAAAACCCTGGACCGATAAATGATCGGGAAAAAACCACGTATATGCGTCTTGAGCGGCGCCGGTATGAGCGCCGAAAGCGGTCTCAAAACGTTTCGAGACGGTGGGGGCCTGTGGGAAGGCTATGACCTGCATGAGGTCGCAACTCCTGAGGCTTGGCGCAAGGATCCGGGATTGGTCCTTCGGTTCTACAATGAGCGTCGTGCACAAGTTAGAGCGGCTGAACCTAACGAAGGGCATAAGGCGCTGGTGCGTCTCGAACAGCGTTTTGACGTTGACATTGTAACCCAGAATATTGATGACCTTCACGAACGGGCGGGTTCTAGTAAGGTTCTGCACCTCCACGGCGAGGTACTAAAATCAAGGACCCAACAGGATCCGCTTTCGCTGTATGATGTGTCCGGCGACATAGAACTGGGCGATTCGGACTTTCACGGGAACCAGCTTCGGCCGCATGTCGTATGGTTCGGTGAGCCGGTTCCGGCGATGGAGCAGGCTGCGATTATTGCGGCCGCGGCGGATATTATTCTGGTTGTCGGCACTTCTCTGGTGGTTTATCCGGCAGCGAGCCTGCTAGGATT
>JAUIIP010000313.1 GCA_030431555.1 bacterium | reverse complement strand
TTCCCAAACAATTTGGGCTTTTAATAATTAAATTCACAGTAAAAACATCATCACAAAACTTAAAAAAATCACCCCAAATGACGAAAAAAATTCTTGCTTTTGGTGCTAGTAATAGTAAAAAAAGTATTAATCAAGCCTTAGCTTTACACGCAGCTTCCCATTTGGATGGTGAAATTGTAAGTTTACATTTGAAGCGCTTATAGAAACTACATCATCAAGAACCAGTTCCTCCAGACTGTTTTCCAAAAAGGGCACTCGCCTGACGAACTCAGATGTCGCATCTGCTTCAACACTTACGACTAGACTTCGGTCATCCACACTCCTGCGAAGCGACAACACCAGCCCTCCCACATCCGGCCCGAGCAGAAACCGAATCTCCAGCATCTCGCCATCGCGGAATCCTTGGTCACTCGCAGCTTTAAACTTCAAACAGGCCTGAACCTCCGCCCCTCGCAGCTTGAGGCTTATCGTGGAGCCGTCAGTTGAGGCATCACCAAAGTCGAACTCCAGACAGCGAGCAATCCAAGCACCGATCAAAGCTGCGTCGGCGCCAACTCGCGCAGACGCGTTCGAATTGCAGGTCACTATTTCGATAGAACTCAACTCGCTAGTTCGCTCAGACACCCGCTCGATCTCGAACTGTTCGCGCACCAAAGCACGCCACCGGCGAAGCCTGCGCCAGTTAACATCTCTAAATTTGAAATTACCCTTTCCGTATATTCCTGAAACGCCAAAACTGCTCGAACCCTCCCCAACATCATACTGCGACAGCAGTGCGTCTAAGCAGCGCCCAAAGTCTTCAAACTGCGAAGAATCGAAAATGACTCGATCACTCATGCGATCACTCGCACCGATAAGTTGCAGCACGCGCTCATCCTCCTGGGGACAGTCCGTAATCAATGGATTGCCGATAAGCAAAAAGTCCGCTGCAACATCCGGCACTAGGTTTGACAATATGAGGTTCGGCACATGCTGCGCAGCCTCGGGCTTGGAGGATATATAAATTTCCTCCGAACAAACATGCGACCCAGAGCTTGCTAAAACACATCTCGAGGAAACCGCTGTACGAAGCGAGGCACCTTTAGCATCCGGTTCAAGCATATCGATAACAAAGAAGCGCGAAGGATGAGCGATACACAAAGATTCGATCAGTGAATCAACGCTCGCCAAACTTTCTTTATCAGGCACTGGAGGCAGCAAAATAATTATATTGGATAATGTCGCTCGAATACGGGTAGTCTCAGAAGATTTGTCCTGAGCCTGGGCCTGCCTCGCGTCATCACTGGCCGTCTTGTTCCAAATAGCGGCAAGTTCCCCGCGAATGTTCGCAGGCGCAACCTCTACCTTCCCCGAGAACACCGCTACAACCTCCGCCAGCCGCGGCCGATATCGCGCTGAAGCAACTCGTCAGCCGCCTTCGGCCCCCAAGTACCGGCCTCGTAGCCGTATACCGGCGGTGTCTGACCTTCTTTACTAGCCCAGGTGTTCAGCAGCGGGGACATCAAATCCCATGCTTCTTCAATTTCGTCATTTCGAGTGAACAGAGTCGGGTCTGCGCGCATGCAGTCCAGAAGCAGCCGCTCATACGCTTCCGGCGGCTCAATACCAAAGGAAGTTCCATAACTGAAATCCATGTTCACTTCCTGCACTCTCACGCGAGGCCCGGGAGGCTTTGAGCTTATGCGCAGCGAGATGCCTTCGTCAGGCTGAATCTCAAATGACAGTATATTTGGACGCAATAGCTCGAGGTCCTCTCCCTGAAACAAGGTGTGCGGTGCGCTTCTGAAATGAATTGAAATTTCTGTAACGCGCTTCGCCAGGCGCTTGCCTGCTCTGAGAAAGAATGGAACACCGGCCCAACGCCAATTGTCTATCGACAAGCGCATCGCAACAAAGGTCTCAGTATCCGAGTCCGGATCGACCCCTTCTTCAGCGAGGTAGCCGTTTACTTTTTCGCCGGCGACCGACCCTGCTAAATAGCGAGCACGAACGACGTCTTGTCGAACCTCCGGCGAGCTAAGCCTGTGCACTGAGCGAAGAACTTTAACTTTCTCATCTCGCACGGCATCGGCTTCAAATGCCACGGGCGGCTCTAAGCCGACCAGACATAACAGCTGCAGCGCATGGTTCTGAACTATGTCGCGCAGGATGCCTGCTTCGTCGAAATAGTCCGCCCGCGACCCGACCCCAATCGACTCACATACGGAGATCTCCACGTGATGGATATATTTATGATTCCAAATCGGCTCAAAAATACCGTTAGCAAAGCGAAAAACCAGCAGATTCTGAACGGTCTCCTTACCCAAGTAATGGTCGATACGGTAGATCTGATCCTCATCCATCGAGCGAAGCAGCGCCGCGTTTAGCTCTCGGGCACTCGCAAGATCATGCCCAAACGGCTTCTCTACAATTACTCGTGAGCGAGGAGATTCCCGGTAGCCTTCACGACCGCGAACGAGCAGACCAACTTCCTTGAGCATTCCCGAAATCAACTCGAAGAAGTTAGGCGAAGTCGCAAAGTAAAAAATTCGGTCGTGCTCGACACCACTCTGCGTATCTAAATCATCTAGACGCTGACGTAAGACTTCATAGGCTTCAGGGTCCCGGAAACCGCCCTTAACGTAAGAGCAATGCGAGGCGAACTCGCTCCAGATCCCTTGATCTATTTGCTTCCTTCGCGAATGCTTTTCAACTCCTTCGCGCAGCGAGTCCCGAAAATGCTCGTCACTCCAGTCTCGGCGCGCAAAGCCTACTAAAGAAAAATGGGTTGGAAGGTGCCCGTCGACGGACAAGTTGTAGAGGCCCGGGACAAGTTTTCGATGCGTTAGGTCGCCGGTAGCTCCGAAAATAACAACCACGCTGGGGCGAACAGAAAAAGTATTCGCCTGTGCAGAATCAAACGGGTTGGCCACGCCTCAAGTCTCCTAATCTGCCTTTTTAACGGCGTGACCGCCGAACTGGTTTCGCAGTGCCGCCAAAAAGCGATCACTAAAGGTATTGCTTCGGCGAGACCGAAATCTAGCGAACAACGCCGCTGTAATGGTCGGTGCAGGCACGGCCAAGTCTATTGACTCGTGAGCAGTCCACCTGCCCATACCGGAATCATTGACCCAACCTTCAAGTTCTGCCAGTTGAGGATCTTCTTTAAGCGCACTAGCACCAAGCTCAAGGAGCCAGGAACGAATCACACTGCCGTGATTCCAAAGATCAGCAACAGCAGGTAGATCTACATCAAACCGGCAAGCCTCCAGCAAATCAAAGCCTTCCGCATACGCCTGCATTAATGCGTATTCGATTCCGTTGTGAACCATTTTTACGTAGTGCCCTGAGCCGCTCTCGCCGACATATAAATACCCCGACTTCGGCGCAAGCGTCTTCAGCAGTGGTTCAACGGCCTCAAAAGCTGACTTTTCACCGCCAACCATCATGCAGTAGCCAACTTTAAGACCCCAGACACCTCCGC
>JAUIIP010000312.1 GCA_030431555.1 bacterium | reverse complement strand
AGGGATGAGTATATTGGTTTACTTGGAGAATTCCGGCGCAGAACTCCCCAAAGGTACGCTCTGCACAATATCGGCTGTCCTGCAGGCAAAGTCGGCGCAGGGCCACGATAAGGCGATAGGACTGATTCTCGGCAACGAGGGTGCTGAAGAAGCCGCCAACGCTGCTGCTGCTTTCGGTCTGGATGAGGTGCTGTATGTAAAGGACGCAGCGCTTGACCCCTGCCTGGCAATTAATCACGCAGAAGGAATTGTCGCAGCCGCTCAGGAGTGCGGAGCTAAGCTGATTGTTGCTTTGTCCAGCACACGCGGCAAAGATGTGATGCCGCGGGTTGCCCAAGTTCTGGATGCGGGTCAGGCGAGTGACGTGCTTGAGTTCTTGCCGGAGGGCAAATTTAAGCGCCCAATGTTTGCCGGTGACATCATCGCAACTGTTGAAGTTACGACAGACACGAAAGTTGCGACCGTGCGTCAGACTGCCTACGATCCCGCGGAGGAATTTGGTTCGTCTTGTGGGGTCAGGCAGCTGCAAGTTGCAATTAGCGGGACGGATGCACAGAAGTTTGTTGCATTCGATACAGTCGAGTCTGAGCGTCCGGAGCTGACGGAAGCGGATGTTGTAGTCAGCGGCGGCCGGGCGATGAAGTCAGCAGAGAATTTCGAAACTTATATCGCGCCGCTTGCCGATGCCCTCGGTGCAGCGATTGGAGCGAGCCGTGCAGCAGTCGATTCCGGTTACGCGCCTAACGATTGGCAGGTTGGGCAAACCGGCAAAGTGGTAGCACCTGATCTCTATATCGCAATTGGCATCTCGGGAGCTATACAACATTTGGCTGGAATGAAGGACTCTAAAGTAATTGTCGCGATAAACAAGGATCCGGAGGCGCCTATTTTCGAGGTTGCCGACTACGGCTTGGTCGCCGACCTTTATGAAGCAGTTCCTGAACTTACCGAGGCGATTAAGAGCGCCTAAGCCATGAAGCGAGTAAGTCTGTTCCTTGCCGCGCTGCTGCTCGCGCTGCCTTTTGCATGTCGTTCGGAAGGCGAAACTTTGCCGGTGCATTTTGTTGTAGAAGGCCGGAAGACTCCAGTTGTTAAAGCTGAGGTTGTGACAAGCAATCAAGCTCGTCAGCTGGGTCTAATGTATCGAAGGGATCTGCCCCAGGACCGGGGAATGCTTTTCGTTTTTCCCGGAGAGCAGCCCAGATCGTTTTGGATGAAGAATACGTATATTGAGCTGGACATAATTTATATCTCGAAAGATCGGAAGGTCGTTTCGGTTTCCAAGCGAGCACGCCCCCTGACTACCACAAAGCGCCATAGCGAAGGTCCGGCCAAATATGTGCTTGAGGTTGGAGGAGGCCTCGCCGACGAGTGGGGGCTTAAGCCCGGCGCAGAGTTCGTTTCTGACGAAGCGATCCCCGAAGCGTCAGACTAATACTCAGGCTACTAAGCCGGCATCAGGTCTAAAATAAGCGTTCAAGCTCCAAGTGCTGAAGGTCGATAAATACCTTGGAGATCCGATTATTTATGGCCAAGAACTCAAAACCCGCGACGCCCTCAGGTAAAAGACAGATTCCTGTCTCCAGAACACGTCTCCGGCGTCTCTGGGATGAGCGACGGGTTGAAATAGTCAGTGCGGGCGGCGCTCTGGTGTTTGTGCTTGGTATTATCTACGTCTCCCTGGTAACTGACAGCCGGCTTGCTCAGGGAGTGTCGAACGTCTACCACTGGGCTGCTGGGACTGACAACCTGTCGACAGGCAACGCAGTCCTGGACTGTGCGAAGCCGAAGAATCGCAACACTCCGTATTGCGCAGAGCGTCGCGCTCGAACCAAAGCTACCTGGAAATCAATTAGCAGGCACGGGGGCAAAGGCATGCCGGTCTTCAGTCTGCATGGTAACGATAATTAGCCTATCAGCGAGCCGTAGATGAGGCCGTTAGATAAGACCTAAAAGCATTGCCGCGCTGGACGAAGTTTGAGAAGGCATTATAACTGGCTGCGCCCGGGGAGAATAAGCAAACTCCAGACTCAGGTGTTCTAAACAAGGCTTCGCGGACTGCCGCTTCCAGATTCTCTGCTGATATCAAATTAAAATCAGCGTCGTTAGCCTTAAGGATCTCTATGATGTTGTGCCCGGTCTGCGGCACTCCAATAATCGATCCAATCTGATGCTGGGCTAAGTTCCGACAGAACTCATGCAGCTCGATTCCTCGATCCATCCCTCCGACTATCAAGGTGTCCAGGGGGGATAGTGCTCTTACGGCAGCCAGCGTGGCCTCAGGTGCAGTCGATGCCGAGTCGTCGTAGAAGCGGCGAGAGCTGAATTCTCCAATGAACTGCATCCTATGCGGAAGCGGTTTGAAATGTTCCAACTGAGATATCAGCGGCTTGGGATCAAAATCCAGAGCGGCGCATGCAGCCAGCGCAGCGGCAATATTGGCTTCGTTGTGGCTTCCTTGGAGCGCTTTGTTCGACGGCAGATCACCTATAAGGCTTCCACGATAGAAAGCCTGACCGTTAACCACAGAGTAGTCGGAATCTAAGTCTGTGCCGGAAAAGCTGACACGTCGAACTTCGGGCGAGGGCCAGTCGCGAGCTGCCGAGTATCCGCTATTGTAGATAAACATTTTGCAGCGCGGGAACGCTGCGATTCGCTGTTTGGCGGACTGGTAGGCCTCGAAGCTGCCGTAATAGTCAAGATGCTCCGGGTGCAAATTTAGAAAAACTGCCACATCCGGAGATACTTCACCATGTTGAAGTTGATGTGATGACATTTCAAAAACAGCCAGCGAGCCGGCGCTCGTACTTTCAATGACATCAAGCGGTGGAATGCCGATATTTCCCAGCAAGTGTACGTCATCGCGTTGAGAGCTTAGCAGGTTGTGAACCAGAGAAGACGTAGTGCTCTTGCCGTAAGTGCCGGTTATACCGATAACGGTTCCC
Source organism: bacterium (assembly GCA_030431555.1). Taxonomy (GTDB): domain Bacteria; phylum Bdellovibrionota_C; class UBA2361; order SZUA-149; family JAGRAN01; genus JAGRAN01. The sequence continues at coordinate 534 of JAUIIP010000312.1, read as the reverse complement.
GGGAAAGACTTTAAGAAAATCTCGGTCTGACTGCTTAGTTTGGTAGAGCGCTTATACTCCGGCAGCTTTGCCAGCGGGATGCCCGGCGACTTAATTACGATGTCAAAGCGAGTAGTTGATTTTAAATAATCCGGACCACTGTAGTAGTGGTTCACGGGGAACAGAGGTCGATGGTCGCTGCGCTCGTCAGCCAAGGAAATATCAACGTCCTCAACGACTTTGTGCAAAAAACGGTGCGTCGACATTCCCTCACGACCGTAGCCTAGAATGCAGATGGACTTGCCGCGAAATGATTCAAGAAACTGGTTCGGCACTGACAGCGCTCCGGGATTGATCCAGCAGCGGGAGCAGCTGCTGGGGGACGAGATGTTTTTCATTGTGTGCTTTTAAAAGCGCTTCGATTGAGGACGCTTTTGGCCGCAGGCTAGAGGTGTATTCACGCACGAGCAGGGGCGAGTCTTCTTGATACTGATCCGCGATTTCGTCCAGCGCCGCGCACACTTCTTCATGAGTTCCAACACACTCAAGCGGCTT
>JAUIIP010000041.1 GCA_030431555.1 bacterium | reverse complement strand
CGGCGGTGAAGGACGGTGCTGAGTATGTGCTCGAAGGTGAGAAGACTTGGATCTCCAATGCCGGAATTGCGGATGTATATGTCGTCATAGCGCGCACCGGTGAAGCTGCCGGTGCAAAAGGTTTGAGTGCTTTTATCGTGCCGGCAGACACGCCTGGATTTAGCGTAGTCGAACAGCAGCAGGTTATTGCTCCGCACCCAATTGGCACGATCCGCCTAGAGAGCTGTCGGGTTCCTCAAGACGCTTTGATCGCCGAACCCGGAATGGGTTTTAAAATATGTATGGCTACCTTAGATGTTTTTCGCTCAACTGTTGGCGCCGCCGCACTTGGTTTTGCTCGTAGAGCGCTAGACGAGACTTTGGTACACACTGCGAACAGAAAGCTTTTTGGCCAAACCTTGGCCGACTTTCAGATGACTCAGCAAAAGGTTGCGGATATGGCTCTGGCAATTGATGCGAGTGGGCTGCTTGTTTACCGAGCGGCTTGGGCCAAGGATAAGGGTGCTGAGAGAATAACTCGAGAGGCGGCGATGGCTAAGTGCTACGCGACTGAGGCGGCTCAGCAAGTTATTGACCAAGCAGTACAGTTGTTCGGGGGACAAGGTGTGCTCAAAGGCTCGATAGTTGAGCACCTTTATCGCGATATTCGGCCGCTGAGAATCTACGAAGGTGCGACTGAAATTCAGAAGATAGTAATCAGCAGGCAAGTGTATGCGGAGGCCGCCGATGGAAATGCTTAACCCGAAGAACTGGAAGTCGCCCAAAGGCTACAATAACGGCGTTCTTGCGGATGGCAGAGTTCTTTTCATAGCTGGACAGATCGCGTGGGATGAGAACTGTCAAATTGTGTCGGATAGTTTTTCTGAGCAAGTCCGCAAAGTGCTTGAAAATATAGTTGCTGTGCTCGCGGAGGCGGATGCGCGCCCTCAGGATTTGGTCAGGCTTACTTGGTTTGTCGCAGACAAGCAGGAATATCTGGCTAACCTTGAAGCGGTAGGTCAGGCGTACCGGGAAACGCTTGGGAAGCATTTTCCGGCTATGACCCTTGTGCAGGTTGCTGATTTACTTGAAGAGGGCGCACGTGTGGAAATAGAGGCCACCGCGGTGATCGCGCAGCCTAGCTAGTAGGAGTTTATGCTATGTCTACTGGAACAGCTCACATCGACACGTTCGTGCACGATAATCTGCCGCCCAAAGAACGGTGGCCTGAGCTAAATTTCGAACGCATTCCCGAACTAGCTTATCCTGAACGTCTTAATTGCGCCGTCGAACTTTTGGATAGAATGGTTGCAAACGGCCATGCTGATAGTCCGTTATTTCATACTGATTCGGGAGTGATCACCTACGGCGAGTTCTTGATTCAGTCCAACCAGATTGCGGCAGTTCTTGTTGAGGACTTGGGACTGCTTCCGGGAAACCGAGTTTTGCTGCGCGGTGCCAATACACCGCAGCTTGCTGCGGCCTGGTTCGGCGTCATTAAAGCTGGCGGCATCTGCGTTACAACGATGCCGTTGCTCAGAGAAAAGGAGCTCAGCTTTATTGTTCACAAGGCGAAGATCGAGCACTGCCTTTGCGATGAGGCTTGGGCGGATGAGATAAAACGCACGCAGGAAGTTCAGCCGGAGCTTAGCAAAGTGATGTATTTCGGCAATGAGGCGGCGTCGCTCGAGCGCGCGATGAACAGCAAGCCTGATGCCTTCGATAATATTGATACTGCGGCTGACGATGCCGTGCTGATTGCTTTTACCTCGGGAACCACCGGCGACCCGAAAGCTACAATTCATTTCCACCGGGACGTGATGGCTATCTGTGATTGCTTCCCACGTTATGTCCTTAAGCCCGCTTCTACTGATGTATTCACAGGCACACCTCCTTTTGCATTTACCTTTGGCCTAGGAGCACTCCTGCTTTTTCCGATGCGCTTTGGAGCTAGTATCGCGCTTGTGGCTAAGCCGAGCCCGGAAAATTTGCTAAGTGCCATTCAAGACAGAAAGTCTTCGATTTGCTTTACATCGCCGACGGCTTATCGGGCGCTGCTGGAGTCAATCGACAATTACGAAATTGGCTCGTTGAAGAAGTGCGTTTCTGCCGGTGAAACGCTGCCGCTTCCTACTTATAATGCTTGGATTGATAAGACGGGCATCAAAATCATTGACGGCATCGGAGCGACAGAAATGCTGCATATTTTTATATCTGCGGCTGACGAGGAAATACGACCCGGAGCCACTGGGAAGGTCGTCCCCGGTTACGAAGCGAAGGTTGTAGATGCGCAGGGGGTCGAAGTAGAGCCGGGGACGGTCGGGCTGCTTGCTGTTAGAGGCCCGACGGGATGCCGTTATTTGGCGGACCAAAGGCAGACAAGATATGCAGTCAATGGGTGGAACTATACCGGTGACGCCTATGTGATGGATGAAGACGGTTACTTTTGGTTCCACTCACGCGCAGACGACATGATTATTTCGTCGGGCTACAATATTTCCGGCATTGAGGTCGAGCGGGCGCTGCTCGCGCATCCTAATGTTAAGGAGTGCGGTGTAGTCGGCATACCAGACGAGCAGCGCGGCAACATAGTCAAAGCGTTTGTTGTTCCGCGCGATCGTATCGATCAGCCGGAAGTAGCTGCCAAGGAGCTCCAGGATTTTGTAAAGTCAGAGATAGCCCCGTACAAATATCCCAGGGCTGTTCAGTTCTTAGCTGAGCTACCGAAGACTGAGACGGGCAAGCTTCAGCGCTATAAACTGCGTGAGCTGGGATAAAGTTCAGCTAATTGCCACGACGGCAAGCGTGCAGCGGGAAACGCAAACCAGCTTGTTGTCTTCGCTTGTGATTTTGACTTCCCAAACGTGAGTACTGCGTCCCTTATGCAGCGGTATTCCGGTGCCTGTGACAGTGCCGGAGCGGACAGAGCGAATATGGTTGGCGTTGATTTCTACTCCAACCACTGCGAACTTTGTTTCGTCTACATTGAGCCAAGCACCTGTCGAGGCGAGGGTTTCAGCAAGTGCGACTGAAGCCCCACCGTGCAGCAGGCCAAACGGCTGATGGGTCCTCCGGTCTACAGGCATTGTTGCGACTGTTTTGTCGCGCGACATCGAAACGAACTGCAGTCCGAGCTGGCCAAAAAGCGTCTCACCGCTTTTCTGGGCTAAGTAATTAACCTTCTCTTCAAGGCCGCTTTCAATCTCCATAGTGCTAAGGTTTTAACCTGTGTTTGTGCTAAGCGCAAAGGTTTGGATTCTAGCTTTGATTTGTGCTAAATCGAGCGCGCTGCGTATTTTCTATCTGGAGGAGATGATGGTCGAATCAGGAACAATTGAAGCGAGCGTTAAAGACGGAGTAGGGGAGATCTGCTTCTTTCATCCGAAAGGCAATTCTTTACCGGGAGCGCTGCTGCGCGGCTTGGCGGCCAAGGTAGACGAGTTCGCTGCTGATGAGGCGGTGAAAGTCATTCTGCTTAAGAGTCAGGGCGACAGAGCATTTTGCGCCGGGGCGTCGTTTGATGAATTTTTGGCAATTGAAAATCTGGATGGCAGCAAGGAGTTCTTCTCTGGATTCGCTCACTTGATTCTCGCCATGCGGCGCTGTCCAAAGTTTGTTGTGGCGCGTGTTCAAGGCAAGGTAGTCGGTGGGGGAGTTGGAGTTGCTGCAGCGGCTGATTACGCACTTGCGACTGAGCAGTCGGCGGTGAGACTCAGTGAGCTTGCTCTCGGTATTGGTCCGTTTATTATCGGTCCGGCCGTGCAGCGCAAAGTTGGTTTAGCTGCGTTTGCTCAAATGGGTATTGATGCCGACTGGCATGACGCCGAGTGGGCTCATGAGAAAGGATTGTTCGGAGAAATCTATCCCAGCATAGACGCGCTCGACGAGGGGGTAGAAGAGCTGCTTGTTAAGCTCAAGTCGTACAATCCGGACGCTATGGCTGAGCTAAAGCGCATACTCTGGGAAGGGACGGATGATTGGGAGGAGCTGGTGCACTCAAGAGTCGGCATTACTGCCAAACTGGTTTTGACCGATTTTGTCAAAGAGACCGTTGCTCGAATAAAGAACAAATAGCTCTACTCAATAAAGTGTATCTCATCTTTTAGCTGATTTAGATCGCTCTCCGGCGCCGGCAGATGTTTCTTCAGTAGACCGCCGCAGTCGATAATAGCTTTTTTTATTCCGCTAAAAGCCTTGCCGCTTTTGATTCCCTCACTTATGTCGGCGCAGATGTTCTTCCATTCGTCTTGACTGACTTTCTCGGCGACGACCGAGTCGCCGAGAACTACGACTCGACGCTCGAACAGTGAGATATATATCAGTACGCCCGTTTTCCCGATCGTGTTGGCTATGCCAAATCGGTAAAATGCCTCTGCAGCTCGACGATGGACTTCTTCGTTAATTTCACGTTTTCGGATGAATATTTTGCAAAGGGGAGGATGCAGTGTCGCTGCAAGTGCGCCACCGGCGAATCCAAATAAGAACAGACCGATTGTCAGCGGCAAATTTATTCTGAGTTGATAATCCGGGCCCCATTCAGCAGGGAGAGCGTTCACGCCTTGGAAGATGCCCCATACGATAGACAGCAGCAGACTGCCGGCGAGTAAACCAAGTATATCTTCCGCTCTGTCGTATCGTCCGGAGGTTATCGCGATCACTGGGACTATTTCCCCACTGGTACCCTGTTCAGCTTCTTTGATTGCGTCGCGAAGCTCGGCCTGCTCCTCGCTTGTTAGAAAATCTTTTGCATGTTTCATTTGTTCACCATGAACCGCTAGCACCACCACCGCCGCTGAAGCCGCCGCCTCCACCAAACCCTCCACCTCCGCTGCTCCAATTAGAGGAGTGCCAGTCTGAATTGTGATAATAATCGCCCGATCGGCGTTGGAACAAAATAAATAAGAAGCCTAGTATGGGAATGATCCAGTTCCACAGTCCGCTGGGTATTCCTGGCCGCCTGATGGGCTCGCCTCGCGCCATCTTGTCTAGACCGCGCACCCCTTCAAGAATTCCTTTGCTGAAGTTGCTGCGTTTGAAGTTAGGAATAATTCTTCCATCCATAATCGCCGCTGCATCTTCATCGAAGTCATGTTTCCAACCGGCGCCAAGTTCAATACGAGCTTTGCGGTCGCCGGTAGAAACAAGCAGGAGGATCCCGTCGTTTTTTTGTCGGTTGCCAATACCCCAGTCATTGAACAGCAGCTCTGCGTAATCGCCCGGGTGCATCTCGGCCGCATCCATCGCGGCCATCGACGTCACGGTGACAACGTAAAGCTGTGTTTGATATTCCTTGAGCAGTTCCTGGCAAAGTATCTCGATTTTGACCAGGTCATCCTGATTAACGATGTTTGCTTCATCGACTACGAATTCAGGCCAGGAGGGGCGTTCCGGAATATCGATCGCTTTTGCTGGGATCGCAGTCAGCAGCAGAAAGGAAACGAGTAGAGCGAGGAGGCGCATATCCGCAGAATAAGAAGCAGCGCAACTGCTGAAAAGAGGCAAAAAATGTCAGTGTTTAGTTGCGGTTATTTAGGTGTTTTGATTTTTAAGCAATTTCCTTATAATCCGCCTTCCTCTCTCAGGTAGTCGGATCCAAGCCGACTTATGCTGAGTGAGAACCTGAAGGGGCCGTAGCTCAGCTGGGAGAGCGCAGCACTGGCAGTGCTGAGGTCAGGGGTTCGATCCCCCTCGGCTCCACCATTCTTGGTGACAGTTCCAACTGTCCCCTTTTAGCAACTTTTCCTTCAAGCGTTCGACCACTGTTCGAATGCCCCGACAGCGCAGAATCGTCATACCTGGCCTACCTCATCACGTTACCCAACGCGGTAGCCGTAGGCAGGATGTTTTTTTTAGGCAAGAGGACCGAGAAATCTACCTCCACCTCCTGCATAAGTATCTCAAAAAGCACGGAGCCGAACTCCTCGCTTACTGTCTGATGAGCAATCACGTTCATCTTGTGGTCGTGCCGAGCACAGACAGAAGCCTCGGCTTATCCTTGGGCGTTACGCATCGCCAGTATGCGCAAATGGTGAACGTCAGAGAAGAGTGGACCGGGCATCTCTGGCAGGAACGCTTCTTCTCGGCGCCTCTCGATACGGACTACTTCTGGACGGCTATTAGGTATGTTGAGCGCAATCCTGTAGAGGCAGGGCTTGTAGAGCATGCAGCTGATTACCGATGGTCGAGCGCCGCTGCTCACTGCGGCCTTAAACATGAAGAAATCCTGTCTAAGGCATCCGAGTGGAACGAGCTACTAGATCGGAAAAATGACTGGTATGAATGGCTCGGTTCCAGCGAAGAGAGTGGTCGAGTTCAGCAGCTGGTAGAGAGAACGCGTCGTGATTTTCCTTGTGGAGACGATGACTTCTTGAGCGCAATAGGTGAAGAAATCGGTCAGAAACTGAAGTTCAGACCGAGGGGGCGGCCTGGTTCAAAGAAAAAGGGGACAGTTGGAACTGTCACCTAGAATTCTTTAACGAAGCGCTGCGCTTCTCGGACTGAGGCTTCGATGTCGCGCACTAGGCTGTCTACTTCTGCACGCAGCTTTACGTTTTCCTCTCGCAGGGAGCCTACCATTTGAGCGTTTAAATTGTGTTTAAGAAATAGCACCTGGTCTTCAAAGGCTTCTAAGACCGGTGGTATTCGCTGCAGCGTGGCGTCAAACGCACGAGTCAGTGAATCGAATTGTCGTTTTGAGCTTTTCATTGCGCGCTCACTTGAACGACGTAGATCTCGATTCTCGTAATCATCCAGTTCGTCTTCCCATTCGTCAAACAAAGCTTCACCGACAGAGCGCACCGCTTCTACGCGATCTTCCAGCGCCTCACTGCGTGCCTGGCTTCGCTCATAGGCGTTCTTTGCTTTATTATACTGCTCCTGCAGGCTGCCGCTGTGTCCTATCAGGCGGGCAAACTCCTCAGACGCGGAAATAATCTGTTCTTTTGTCTCGACCTGGGCATCGCTCGCCGCTTTGACCCGCTTAATCAGAAGATCGCGCTTGTGATAGCCCAGTTCCTCCATCGCGTCGTAGTACATTGAAGAACAGGCACCCTGCGAAAGGATCAGAAAACAAGCAAAGGCGAATGAAATAACTCGTCGCACTACACACTCCGTCCTAAGGCGCATTCAGTAACTTGTACTGCCGCGCTTGTGGCTGAAAAAACGGCTGAGCCGACAGTATAGTCCTGAGCTCTATCCGAAACCAGTATTTCCCCGTACGGTTCGAAAGGTCACGCTGGCGAACTTTTGAGTTATATCAATAGTAGGTTTTCGGGACTTTCTTATCTTATCCACAGTGATACTAGAAAGTTAAATGGGGAGTTTAAGGATGTATCAAGTCGTTCGTGCAACGTTTTTCATGCTCATTTTCTGTAATTTTGCGATTACCGAAGCTTCGGCGGATTCCGACGGGAGTTATCGGCACAGCGATCAGTTCGCGAATTGTAAGCCAATAACCATTAACCACATTGACTTATTTGCCCCCGGAGCAGCCTTCGGGGATCACTCCGAGATATGCGCTACTTATGCGGAGCAGCAGTGTGCTCCCCTGGGAGTTAATCGTTCGCGAGTGGTTGATGTTTGGGTCCACGGCGAGCATAGCCCGCGGCAGTTTCATCCCGACATCATCTTTTGCTGCTTCACGTGCAACGACATTGGTGTATCCCCGTGGGGAGAAATTCCCATGCCGTATTAGCCTGCGGGAAGGTTAAGTTCATTTAAGCAAAATGCGTCTGCCCGCCGAGTATGGTTATTATCTCGCCCGATATGAATCCGGAGTCGAGCGAGGAGGCAAGAAAAACGTATGCCGGAGCGATCTCTTCCGGCTGTGCCGGCCGGCCGGCAGGTATTTGAGATCCAAAGTCTTTCATATCTTCATGTTCGCGTTCTGCCGGATTGAGCGGAGTCCAAACTGGACCCGGTGCGACACAATTAACGCGAATGCCTCGAGAGAAGAGGTTTTGCGCGAGCGACTTAGTGAAAGCATGGATCGCACCTTTAGTGGCAGAGTAGTCGAGCAGCTCTTTGCTGCCTTCAAGGCCAGTAACCGAACCGGTGTTTAGTATTACGCTGCCTTTTTCCATCTTCGGTGCAGCCGCACGAGCCATGTAGAAATAGCCGTATATATTTGTCCTAAAGGTTTTGTCCCACTGCTCAAGAGATATCTCGTCTAGTCCTTCCTGATGCTGCTGATACGCTGCGTTGTTTACTAATATGTCGATGGAACCAAGCTTGTCTATGCATTTGTCGACAGCCTTCATGCAGAACTTCGGGTCACTAACGTCACCAGGAATAAGGCAGCAGTTAACACCTTCGTCCTCGACATTTTGTTGAGTTTCTTCGGCGTCTCTCTGTTCCTCTGGAAGGTAGACAAGAGCACTGCTAGCGCCTTCACGCGCGAACAAAACCGCTACGCTTCTGCCTATGCCTGAGTCTCCTCCTGTTATGAGCGCAACTTTGTCCTTTAGTTTACCCGCACCGACATAATCAGGAAGCGAATAGCGCGGACGCGGGCTCATTTTCTGCTCGAGGCCTGGTGGTGAAATTGGCTGCTTGGGGAAAGGGGGTTCCGGCCGGCGTTCTGACTGACTCATGATTAATAATCCTTAATAGTTTGCGATTATAAAGCGCTTCTCTACTTTCCACTGTACAGCAATCAGAGATTTAAGAGTTTTTCTCAGCTAAGTCGGCCGCGGATATGATCTTGATCATGTGATAGACGAAGGCTGCGGCGCATCTTGATACTAACGCTCGGGAAGCACGCAGACAGTTCACTTAGTCGCCTGGGCGTTCTGCGCTCAGAACCGGTAACTGCATGTTTCGCCTGCTTAAACTTACAGCTAAAGAGTTTTCTAAAGATAAGTGCACGCGGATGGCTGCTGCGCTAGCTTACTACACTGCGTTTTCGCTGGCTCCGCTGCTGATATTAGTAATCGCGCTGTGCGGACTTATTTGGCAGAGCTCTGAAGTTCAGGGAACTATCGAATCGGGACTTCGAGACATTCTTGGTTCAGACGGTGCGCAGCAGGTGCGAACCATGCTGGTGAACGCAAGCAGCTCCGAAAAGGGTTTTTGGCCGCAAATTATGTCGATGGGTCTGCTCTTTGTTGGGGCGACTGGCTTGGTGGGACAACTGCAGAGCGCATTGAACGATGCATGGGCTGTAAAACCAGATCCCTCACGAAGCGGCTGGATCAATTTTCTCGTAAAAAGGCTGCTGTCGTTTGCGATGATTTGTACTGCAGCGTTTTTGCTGCTCGTTTCAATGGTTGTAAGTTCCGTTCTGACGGCGCTCGGAGATCGACTTCCGGATATTTTGCCGGGCGTGTCGGAAATAATTCTAAAAGCTGCGAACAGCGGGATATCTTTTCTCGTAATAGCGCTCTTGTTTGCGGCAATGTTCAAGTTTCTGCCAGATGCGGATGTAAAATGGAGTGATGTCGGCGTAGGCGCAGTGTTAACCGCAGCACTTTTCGTGCTCGGTAAGTTTGCTATCGGTGCGTACTTGGGAAGCAAGAACATGGAGAGTGCTTACGGGGCGGCTGGGTCACTCGCGATAGTAATGTTATGGATATACTTTTCCTCGATTATATTTCTATTCGGAGCGGAGTTCACCCAGGTTTGGGCAAGGACTAAAGGAGGCGGCGTTGAGCCGGCTGAGAGAGCCGTCGAAGCCGAAGACAGCGCACCTGTGAAAGACGACGCGGATCAAGGATTGAGACAAAGCAATGGATAAGTGGGTTTTGGCCTCGCCCGAAAGCTTTCTGTGGGTGCTGCTTTCGTTTTTAATTGTTTACGCAGCGATAATTGCATTCACACGCGCTGCGGGCCTACGAAGCTTCTCAAAGATGTCTGCCTCCGACTTTGCGATGACTGTAGCGGTCGGCTCGCTATTCGGCAGCTCGATTGCTACATCCTCGCCTCCACTTTTGGTCGCGCTCTTTGCATTTGCTTTGCTCTTTGCAGGGCAGTGGGGTGTGGCCCGAGCTAGACGCCGCAGTGCTGTGTTTAGGAAAATTGTCGATAACCAGCCAATTTTGCTGATGCGCGGCTCGGAGCTGCTTGAAGAAAACATGGTACGCTCAAGTGTTACTGAGGAAGATATACGGGCCAAGCTTAGAGAGGCAAACGTCCTCAACTTAGATAATATTGCGGCCGTCGTGTTTGAAACGACTGGCGATATTTCAGTTTTGCATAGTTCGAATGGGGCGCAGGAGCTGGATCCCTGGCTTCTAGACGACGTTGTCGGACGCGACGCCGAGTGATTGATTCTTCTTCTGAAACTCAGTTGCTTTTTACTTCGTTAGCGCCTTGCGCCTAGTGAGCAGGTCCACACTGCGCTGAGCTGGGCGGAGTGCCTGGTCGTGCGAATACTTTCTTATTATCGCCGCTGCAGTCCTCTGCCGGGCATTCGGGTGGTGGATCCAGTGTGTCGTCATTGCGCGGACAGTTGGGGCGAGTCTGTTCCACGCATTGGTCAATTGCATCTCTAATCGCGCGTAAGTCCGCACAATTGCGTTCTGGTTCACCGAATGGAGTGTGAACATCGGTCGGGATGTAGCCCGGATCCTTTTCGATACCTTCATCGACCGAGTCGCAAATGTCGGTCTGCGAGGCGCAGACCAGCGGACCTCCCGGGTAGCAGTCAGTCGGTGGATCTATATAGACTGAGCAGTCCGCTGCGTCCTGGAGAAACCAAGCTGCTGTTCCTCCAAGTGAGTGCCCCACAACGATGATCTTAATGCAGGGATTATCTCGCTTGATTGCCGCAATCGTTTCCCTAAGATTGTCGGCTGCCGCCGAGGGGTTACTGTTGCAGAATTCTGCACCGCCACCATATGGGTCATGATAATTGTAGATTCCGCCAGGTGTATTTCGTCTTACCCAGTCATGGAAATCACTATCGGTGTCGGCGTTAATGCCGTTAATCGAAATCACCATGATCTCTGGGCACAAGGGACAACCCTGATCATCGCATGAGGGACCTTGAATTTCGGGTCCACCACTCTCGCTGTTTGCAGAATTATTTGCGTATGGGCAGCGCTCCGCCTGAGAGGTGGAAACAAGCAATGCACTTAGGACGAAATACGACGCAGCAGCTATCAAGCCTGCACGCGCGCTTGAGAAATAGAGCATTGATAAAGAACCTTCTAATGAACCTGTACCGAAAACGAAGTGTAAGTATTATGGTAAAAAGCACTAATTTGATAGCGGATGCTTGTGGCGGGTCAGTTTTTTGTCCTATTAACAAGCACTTAGGTCCCTTTATTTCTCATGCAAATTGTGTAAAATTGACTCAGTTTGCGCTGGCCGGCCTGGCATTCGGCGAGTGCAATGCAGAACAAGGTTTTTCTTCGCAGTGCCTTACCGGCGGCAACTCGAAGGGAGTTAAGCCCTTGGAGTTGTCGTCGGCATCAGTCATGAAGTTCGAGGAAGCACCTCGACACTCGTAAAGGCGCAACCGCGGAGGTTATGTTTATGATTGTTCAACGCATGTCACTGGCTGACATCCCCCGATTCCTCGAGTTCCTGCGCAGCACGCGTGAGAACCAGGACCTCGGGCAATACGACACCACCGAGGCAGTGAGTCGTTCACTCGCCTCGGGTGCCGGTTTCCTTGCTCTCGATGGCGAGGAGATCGTGGGGTCGATGATCGTCGAAATGGGGATGTTCGGTGTGGTGCGTCGCGAGCACGCGAAGGACGACGAGACCTTCAGCGCGCTTCTCGAGGCCGTGCAGGATGCCTGTCGAGACGCCGGCATCACCCGTGTGCAGTGTCTCGCGGACGAAGGAACGACCCAGCGCTCCCGGATGGAAGCGCGCGGGTTCGAGGTCGTCGGTGGTGTGGCGCTGATCGCGAAGAACCTCTAGTTCTCGCGCACGGTAAGGCTTTAGAGACACGAGTGCGGTTCGGCAGTCATGCTGCTGAGCCGCACCGGTCTCTTGAAGGACTAGCTGTGATGCACTCCCCTTTATTGCAGCATAAGATCAATTTGCGGTCTCAGTATTTCCGCGATCTTCGAGTGACCTGCGGAATTAACATGTATCGCATCCATGAAATACTTGCGATCTAGACCATGACTTGGCGCGTTGAGGTTCACTACGTGAACCCCTAGCGCTTCTAATTCTCCTTTCGCAATTGAGACAAACTTAAGATATGCCTGACTGAAGTTCTGAAGGTCAGCTGAAGCCAGAGTCTCTCCTCGAGCTACAGTGATTGCGTTAATGTCGGGCTGAATTACTGCTAATAGTTTACAGCCATAGGCTTCGCAGCGTCGATGCATAGCCCTAACTTTTCCCGCATATAGACCCGCGATTTTCGCGATAAGGTTTTCGCTAAGCAACTGCCGCTTCGCACGACTCGTTTGAATAAACCTCTGCCAGGTTTGCGAAAACCACAGTCTCAGTGAGCCGAAGCTCCACCGCAAAAGGGGGTTAGGGTTGTCGAGTGAGTGAAGCTGAATTAGTCGCTGTTCAAGCTGAACGAACTGCTCGCCGAAAATGGCCAATTCGGGTGCTATACCTTTAGCTGCGAAATGAAAGTCGTTCCATCCTCCGGCTGAGATAATTACGGCTGGTGAAGCACGCTCTAGCCACTCAACCTGCATCAAGTCTTCTTGACCGGACGCGTATCCGATGACCGCTGCGTTGATAACTCTTCGGTCAAGCAAGTAAGATATCTTTTCGGAGAAGGTTTCAGTGTTGCTCGCCACTCCCGTTCCAAACGCAAACGAGCCACCAGTTAATAGAATGGGGTGCTTGCCATAAGGAGGCTTCTTACCACGAATGCCGTCTCTGTTGATCCTAAAAAACGCGGTTTGCTGGCTAGGCATATTGCGGTATCCCAGTGCGGGAGCCAATTGAAGCTTCAGCAGTCCACTCCTGTATGATATTTCTTTGTTGCTCGAGGAACGTATTTCCCAGGAATAAAACGAATTCGCCGAAGCCGAGTTAGCTGCCAGTCGTGATGTAAGTTCGATGGAGAGAATGACTTCGACCAGACAAGCAGCCGCGAAGCAGGACACTGCAAATAAACAAAAGCTCGCGCTAATTGAACGCTTCATAAGTCCGGTTAAAATCGCACTGGTAAACTCTCAGGTAATCTTATGCGTTATAGTGCGATAAGCAATCAATATTTACGATCTTGCCTTATTGCGGATCTTTAAACCAAGCTTTTCGGCCTTCGAGGTGCTCAAAGTACGAGGCGCCGTCTTCTTCTACTACTCTGTAGCGCGTGGGAAGACACTTGACTGCAAAGGTTTGAGCCAAAGTCCACTGCATATTTTCGGTAGAAATTTCGTTCTGAGGTACGCCGTTAGGATAGCCCACGGTTCTGCCTCTCCAGTGGGCAGCCTTGTCGGACTGAGCTCTCGAGGTTTTATCGAAAAACACTATATCATGACGCGGCAGCTGAGAGCTTGGAGCGCCGATTCTGGTGCGTCTGATCATATCCTCTGCGCAGATAGGAAGTTTGGGGACTGTAAGGACAGGCTTAGGGGCGTTTAGTTCCTCCTTCAGTTCACTGAAATCGAGCGGCGGGCTATTTTTGGACAAGGAGTATATAACCGCTGTGGCTGGCGAACCGCTTCGAGGTGACTTCAGTTCTAGTTTTGCTCCAGAGAGAACCGGATGATGTACCACGTCGGAGTCGGGATCTGTCTCGGCTGAGTCCTGTCCGATAACGCTTCTTCCGGTTATCTCGGGAGCCTTGAACTGTCCCTTCAGGTTGAACATATTTATCAAGCTATTGTGGTTCCCGGCAAGCACGTGCTTTTTGCCATCGGCTTCGACGATCCAAGTTGGTGAAGTTTGCAACGCATAGTCCGACTGCAGTTTCTCCACGGTTACGACGCTCGAGGGGCGAAAGCCCGCACGCTCCAGCAGCTGGATTTGTTCAGGCTGCTGCTCGTATTCCCAGGGAGAGATCGGATTCTTCTTGGTATTCTTGGATGCGAGGAAGCGCTTAGCCTCCGTTTTCGAGCGAAAGTTAAGGCTCGGTTCGGGCATTTCCTTAATGACTTTGTCGTAGTTCAGCAGCACCACCTGCGCGCCTGCCAGGTCGCTGAACTTTTCGATCTTGCTAAGCTGTTCGAGTGCGCGACCGACCTGTTTCGGGTCTTTTCCATCAATAATCAAAGTCAGAGCGGCTGGATTTTTTGAGAATTCCGGGCGAGCTGCCTTGGCAGTGTGAAGTGACCGGTGCTTGCTTGCTTCTTCCGCGTCAAGCTCCCGTTTTTGGTTTGGGGCAAACTTGGTCGGGTTATTCGCGGGCTCCGGCTCTTTGAATCCGAAATTTGAACGTGCTGGGGGTCTGCTTTCGCTGCGCATAAGCATTGACCGAGCCTCACCCATAACTCTTCGAGCATTTTCCAGCATTGCCGCATTTTTGCTGAGTGGCTTACGGCGGTCTCCGGTACCTCGAACCGCAGCGTTAAGCTCTTCTTGAGTTACAGAAAAGCTGTCTTGCTTGTCGGGTAGTGCCGCCTCTAGCTGCTGGATCTTCTGTTTTGATGGGCCTTGTTTGGGGAGGTGCCGCTGTTCGCGCTGCCTGGGAGAGAGATAGCCGGAGTTGGGTATCTTCGCCGGCTTCTCAAAAATTCCCTTAGAAGCAGCAGTTCCGCCAAAAATGCCGCCGCGTACGTCGAATGCGTCGTCGGCCTGCGCGTTAGGCAGCGAACTGACAAAAAAAGCAATTCCAAGCACTAAGCAAGCTGAGTTTGTTATAGATAATATCTTCACTCTCTCGCCACATCCTTAAGGGATAAACGGGTAGACTTTCGCAGCTGATTCGGCGAAAGATCCCGCCGCAGCCGGCCAGCCTATATCCCACCCGTGGATATCACCTTTGTAGAAATCACCTTTCGCATCGTCCTTATCGATACCTAGAATGGCACCGGTGATGCCTGGAGCAGGGTTGAAGCGATCTGCATAAGGAAACCTATAGCAGCCCCAGCCGAACACTCTGAATCGTTCGTCCTGCGGCCACATATTTCCCCTGTAGGGGCAAGTGCAGGCGATGCGCATGATCCAGTATAGGAATCGCTTACTGCCGTGGTCGTCGGGGTTTCCGTCCTTGGGGTAAATTCCGCGCATGCTGCGATCGTTTATCTGGTCCATTTTTAGACACTGACTTTTGGCCGGGAAAACCATCTGGAGCTTATCAACGCTGTCGTCACCTAGCAGTCCATCAGCAAATTTAGGTAACGCCTCATCGGGTTTACTTATAAGAGGCTCGACTCGCGTCATTAACTCGATAGCTCGGCGAGCTAGGACAGCTCCGGACTCCATACTTGAGTGGTGACCGCTAAGCGATCCTGTCAGCGGATAAAGCTGACCGCCGCCGCGGTAACAGTTCTGCTTGAGGTAGCTCCCGCCGGGCGCGACACCCAGAGCAGGCATCAGATCACGGTATTCGTTCCATCCGCCGTTAATCGATTGTCTTGCCCGGTATGATGCGCACGTTCCGCCGCGTAGGTATGCTTCAAGGTATGGCACGCTGCTTGGTGGGCCAAACTGACCGCTAGCCTCGTCGTATTGAGAGTCCTGAAAATCTTCCGGAGTAATTTGCAGCCCCATCAGCACAGCAGGTGAGCTCATCGCATAACGCTGATAGTTAATTAATGCGGATAGATCGGGAATTCTCCACACGGACTGATATTGCAGCTGCTCAGTCCAGCCCCAAATGTTTTTGTCGTCTTCCTTTTGCAGGGTATCAAAGAAGCATTCTTCGTTGCCTTTCTTGTAGCCGTTGTATGGGAAAGGTAGGGGATAGCAGCCTACCGTCACACCCCAGACTTTAATTTCATTCCAAATCATACCCCACGAGAAGTCACCCTCCGGCCGCTTACGGGATGTCGCGTCCTGCAAGTAAGATCTATAAATATGCGCATCACTATGAGAATTTAGATCAGGCGGCTCTATTCCTGCGTGAGCACTGTTGCCTAAATGCGGATTATTACGAAGTGCGGGGGGAATATTTGCGGCCCCAGTATTGACCATCCATTTGTCCTCGAGGACGGTTGTTGCTGCTAGCTCGTAGCCGGTCTCAAGCTGCTGAGACAGGACTTCGTGCACAAGATCAGGTCTCGGTAGGCGCACAGAGGCGGGGTCGATAACGTTGATCGAAGCAACGCCGAACTGATTGATTTCAACTTCATACTCGGGCCACCAATATTCCCAGATTTCACCGCTGTTATCTTTTGTTGGACAGCTTGTTACACTGCCGTCAACTCGAATGCGGGTTGGCCAGCACATCGGACAGTACGGAGAGATCAGTCGCGGCTCCATACAGTCGCCGAATGCGGAGAGGTCTCTTGGGTCTACCGCCTTGAAGGAGTCCGTGGCCCAATCAACTGCAGAACTGGTGTTGTATGGTGCGCTTTTCCAGGGATGATCGGGGTAGGTGCCTGAGCTGTTCCCGTACTTTTGAGCCGCGCGCCCGCCAAGCGGCCCATCCTGGTTGTTGAACTGGTTCATTGTCTCTCTGGCCGCGTTCCAGGTTTGCATGTCGCTGCCGTTGGGAAACTTTTGCGGGCTGGGGGAAGGCGGCACCGGGTCTGGCACATAGGGTATCTGGCACAGAGCAATCGAACAAAATACTCCGAGCATGAAAACCTGAACTAGAAAACCAATTAACAGCTGCTTTCTCATAACCCCCTGCATAGTAGTAAAAATGTGTGAACAACACATAACCCAGTATATCATGTTATGCGTGACTTTGCCTAAAATGTGCCGTGCTTTCGGATGAACTTAAGGCGCCGTGAAAAACAGTGGAAAAACGGAGGGTTATTTATGTAGCGGCGGGAGCGTTCAAAGTTTAAGATTGAATCATGGTCTCACTCGATAATCGTAGCAGCATGATCGGAAGGTTCGTGAAAATAACGGCCGGAGTTGTTGCTGCGCTCTGTATTTTGATGTTTTTGACTGAGTGGTATGCGCGCAGGAGCACGACATTTGTCCAGCTGGCGGAACCCTCGGGAGTCCTGGATGCGCTCAAGGTAGGAGGGGATCTCCTTACGGAATATGACAGCGAGCGAGGACGTCGCCTCCTGCCCAATGCAAGTGTGATTGTTCGCAATCATTACCTTTCGAAGCTTGATGTTCGAATTGACACCAATTCAAAAGGCTTCCGGGATGCTGAGCTGCCCGGCGATAAGACGCAAGGTGAGCTGCGTATACTGGCGCTAGGGGATTCGGTTACCATCTCTGACTACCTCCCCGCCGAGCAGTCTTACGTGGAGCAGCTTCAGAAGAATTTAAATGCGAAGCTGCCTGCCGGCAAAATAGAAGTCGTCAATGCCGGTATATCCGACATAGGGCTGTCGGAAGAAATGGGGATTTTGCGCGAAAGGGGACTCTCAGTTCGTCCGGATTTTGTTTTGCTTGGATTTTATTTGAATGACAGCCTGCCGCCCTGGGGCTTTGCAGGCAAGCTAGCCGAGCCGGGTATTCTGAGGCGTTACAGTGTGGCTGCAAATAGCATATATCGCGCTGTTAAGCTTCGCGAATGGATCCAGGGAGATTACGCAAAGCGATTTCGGTGGATAAGAGAGAAAGAAGATTTGGACTGGGCGAAATCACGAGAAGATTTTGCGCGGCTGGTCGAACTTGCGAAATATGACTGGGGCGCGGCTTGGAATAATGAGTCTTGGCTCCTCGTGAGAAATCATTTTCGTAAGCTGCGAAAGCTAGGCGAAGATCACGGATTCAAGGTTGTAGTCGCTGCGCTCCCCGTTGCCTTTCAGGTCGAAGCTGACTTTGTCGATGATTGGCCGCAGCAGCGTTTGGCTGAAATTAGCCGCGAACTGGGATTTCTGTTTTTCGATCCGCTGAGCGAACTTCGAAGATCGGATACGAAGAAACTCTATTACGATCAGTGCCACTATACCCCTTACGGCAACGCACTGCTTGGTGATTTGCTGGCTGATTTTTTCCTTCGCAGCGCCTTAAGGCCTGCCGGCTCGGGCACTACACATGGCTGAAACCGCCGGAGACGCAGCCGATGGGCGGGTAGAGGTTCCGGCACCGCAGATTGGCAGTCTTGGACTGATGATCGTCGGCGGCTACTTTCTTAAGATAATCGCTCAAATATGTTCCGAATTCCCTGAGGAGTTTTATCAAAACTCCTTTCTGCTTGGCAGCGCATTTTCGAATGACAAGTTCGTAAGCGGCTTCTTGATTCTACTGCTGCCTTCTTTGATTTTTTTGCGTAAGACCGCTTGGGTAAAAAATGCGGCGGAGCTTCGATTGAAACTACTCGTGCTGGCTGTGTCGCTGCTGATAGCTTGGCAACTTTCAACGCTTGATTATAATTTTTACTTCGACCAGTGGCATGCGGCTGATCGTATTTTAATGCTGATTTTTGCCTGTGCCGTGTGGATTCATCCGGTCTTCTTGTCCTTGCTGCTGTTTCAGGCACTGATCTTTTCAAATCAGTTGACTCATCCGCTTGGAGCCTTCGACTGGACCGACAAGCAGGTTTTCTTTGACATTTTGATTTTTGCGCATGCGGGACTAGTTTGCAGAATTTTTTGTCGAACGAGTCCTGTGACAGTATTTTATCTTCTGGCGGTGATCTTTAATGCAAACTACTTTTTCGCGGGCGTCCAAAAGCTTCAGCTAAGTCCCGGAGGAATTGAGTGGATAACTCAGAATCAAGTCGCGAATTTAGTTCTGGCTGCCTACCATAACGGTTGGCTGCGGATGTTTGATCAAGCCACGTTTGTCGATTTGCTTATCTCGATTCAAAGCGTGTCGATGCTCCTGACGATTCCTACAATGCTTATCGAGGTGGGGAGCATTCTTATGCTGCTGCGTCCCTCGGTGTTCAGAGCACTAATGCTGCTGCATGTTCTCCTCCATTTAGCGATTGTTGTCTGCAGCGGAGTCTTCTTCTGGAAGTGGTGTGTTCTTAATCTCGTATTTTATGCGCTGGTGCGCGGGGCTGAGCAGGGGCCCCTATCCGCTCTGTTCTCACGGAGAGCTTTCTACTTTTCTATGCCGCTGTTTCTGCTGTCGCCGGTGCTCTTCGCCCCAGCCCCGCTTGGCTGGTTTGACACACCCTACGTCAATATTATTCGTCCATACTCCGTCGATGAGCATGGCAGTGAGTCCGAGATCGAAGGCTTTTATTTTGGTCCGTATAATATGCTTTTCCAACAGAGCAGATTTTATTTTCTCTCTCCGGTCGAATCCTTAGTGGGCACCTATGGCGGCACGGAGGACTACTACCTTTCGAGGAAACTCGAACAAGGTTTGAGCAGCACAGAAGCGCTTATGCTCAGGCAGCAGTTCGGAAGGAGGTTATACAGCGAGAGCGAAGCAGCAAGGTTCGAGGAATTTCTCCTTAAGTACATTGC
>JAUIIP010000311.1 GCA_030431555.1 bacterium | reverse complement strand
ACCAGCATAGCCGTTTGAACTATCGTCAGGCCAACTCTAGCTAGAGTGCTTCTGCCCTCAATAAAAAATCCCAGGTTTTGACCGACAGTAACAGCTTCATATGTATGACCGAGCACAAATTCACCCGGCTCAAGCGCATGCGGCGCATCCATCTCTATTAATATTTCTTCATAGTCGGGAATAACTTTATTTTTTACGTCGACAACCTTGCCGGGCAGTGGCCGCAGTAAATTCTCGCCCAAATGCAGGGTTAACCCCGAAGGGCGAATCATTCTCGTGTGGAACGGTGAGACGTGCAGAGATCCGTCTTCTATCGCCTTCTTTAAGTCTGCACTCGAATACATCATAATCCTACACTCTCCCCTTTCCGGAAAATGGACGCTTGAGCAGAAGCCCGACGCATTTGAAATACCAGCGGAGATAATGCGGAAGCCACTTCATTAATTTGAAGCGACTTTCGCCCATCGTACGGTCTCGCCAAATCGTCGGAAGTTCAACTATCGTTTCGCGCTGCTCAAACGCTTTTGCACATAATTCAAGCGCAATCTCGAACCCACCTTCGCTCTCGATCTTTTGCTCTCGCAGCCAGGCACCGTCGTATAACTTGAAATTGTTGGTGGGATCTGCTGTTGGAAAACCCAAAAGCTTAAGAGAAACGCCGGCTAACCTCGACAAGCCCGACTTCAGAATTCCGCCGCCATGCTGCTCACCACCCTTCATATAGCGCGAGGGGCTCACGATAATTGCACCTTGGCGCCAAAGCTCAATCATCTCCGGAACAATCGAAAGCTTGTCGGAGTTGTCCCCCATCAACACAATAACGGGGCCGCTCGAGCAGTTCGAAAATGCGAATTGAAGCGCGTTGACCACTCCGGGTCCGATCTCATTCTTGAGCGCCCGGACTCGAGCATCGTTCTCGCGCATCTGAGCCACGAACGGAAGCGTAGTGTCCTCGTCCATGTCGTAAACGAAGCTTAAACTGTCATAGGGAACGGAGTCGTCCACCAGTCCCTTATACAGTTCGAGGACGTTTTCTCCTTCGTTATAAACGGGAACGAGTATTTGAATATGCTGATCGGCCATCAGCTCTACGGCGTTAGATTGTGCCAAGCTTAATCTGCTCTTCGACCCAGGGAATAACTTCGTCAAGTATCGCGTCCAGCGAAGTGTTAGCTTCGTAGCCTAAGACTTCGGTAGCTTTGTTTACATCAGGAACCCGCTTCTGGACATCATATATAAACGGATCGTCAGAAACGTATCTAAACGGAGCGTCGCCCTTTATCTTGCGCCAAATCGCTTCTGCAAGCTCCAGCACTGTCGTCGACACAGGGGTCGAAATATTGAAATCTTCGTTAAGCGCTTTTGGATGCTCAATGCACACGCGGATACCCTTGGCCAAATCACCGCCATATGTGTAATGACGGACCTGAGAACCGTCGCCCAGAATATGCAGCGGATCCTGACCTTTGATTATCTTCTGAATTATATCCGGCACTACATGGCTCATCGCCAACTTCACGTTGCCGGAAAGCACTTCTTTATCAGTCAACGCGCGCTGTTCGCCTACGCCTACGCAGTTAAACGGCCTAACAATCGTATACGGAAGCTTATACTGCTCCCACGCACCTCGCGCGAAATACTCACACGCCAACTTCTGAAAGCCGTACGTGCTCATTGGCGGAGGCGATTTAAGCTCGGCTCCTTCCGGTGTGGGATATAAATCTGTGGACTCAAACACCATGCTCGAACTGAGCACAGTTGCTTTCTTCAAGTTGCCGTTTTGAAAGGCATCTATCGCTGCATCGAAACTAGCAGCTACTATTCGTTCGTTCTCCGCGAGGAGGTCGTAAGCAAATTCGTGGAAATAGCTTATACCGCCAATCATAGCCGCGCCCATTAGGAATTGATCGCAATCCCGGGCTAGCGTCTTCATCAGGCCTACATCCTTGGCGTCCGCTTGATGAAACTGATAGTTGGGATGCTTGTCGTAAGATTTCTCTATCGGGCCATACTTCGAATAGTTATCTACTCCGACGACTGTATAGCCGCTGCCAAGCAGCTCTTCGACGACGTAACCGCCGATGAAGCCGGCCGAACCCGTTACCAAAATCTTTTTAGACATAACTTGCTCCTAGTCGGCTGCTAGCCTTCTTTGCCGGGCAGCAATTCAAGCGTCGACTCGCGATACATCGCCCAAACGTCGACTATTGGTTTTTCAATCTTCAAGTCACGGTAGTCGCGATGCGGCGTGCACACGATAATCGCATCGCTTTGTGATAATACTTCTTCAAGCTCCAGAGACTCCTCTAGATAAGGATCATGCCAGAGGACTTCTGCGCCCTTGAACTCCGCACTCTTCTTTACCTTAAAACTAAGCGACTCTCGAATATCGTCGTTGTTAGCTTTAAATGCCATTCCGAGTAGCCCAACCTTCTTGCCCCACAGCGAATCTCCTACTGCCGTCTCAAGCTTTTCAACCACAAAGGTGGCAAGCCCTTCGTTTACGAGCATCGCCGAGTGTCCAAGATAAAACTGGTGGTCGAAGTAGCTCGCGAGCTGCATCGTATCCTTAAACAGGCAGGGTCCGGCAGCAAAGCCGGGTGATTTGTAGCCCTTAGCCCTTGGATAGTCGTATGTGATCGCCTCATACAATCTGAAAAAATCCACGCCGGATTTCTCGGCGATCATGTAGAACTGATTTGCTATCGCAAACTCGAGATAGCGCCAAGAGTTGGCCATCAACTTGGTCAGCTCCGCCTCTAAGGGCGTCAGTTTAATAATGCTGGGCGCGATTGTCGCAAAAAGCCGACGCGCTGCGTCGAAACTTTCTTCGTCGAACGCGGAAACCACCTGAGGCAGGGAATCGATCTCTTCTAGAGCGTAACCTTGAGAAACTCGCTCTGGACAGAAAGCTAGCCGCACACCTGGGTTGCTCGCCTGCAGGCGCTGATGCAGATGCTCCATCGTTCCAGGAAATAACGTTGAGCGCATCACTACTAAGTCGCCCGGAGAAAAGAACTCTCGGTAAAAGTCGAAAATCCTTACGACATCGGACAGCTTAGGATTGAGGTGCTCGTCGACCGGCGTCCCGATGACAAAGACGAATACATTTGCATCGCTGCAAACGGAAGCGTCAGTGGTTGCGCTCAACCCCTGACCGAGAGCTTTTGCCAGCAACTCATCTCCGCCGCGTTCCAAGAAGGGGAATTGACCTTCGTTGACCGTGGCAACTGCCTCTTCACTAATATCAACGAGAGTTGTGGCGTGTCCCGCCAGCGAAAAAGCTACACCCAAGGGCAGTCCTACGTGCCCGCAGCCACCAATTACAACGACATTGTGTTCATTCATGAAAAGCCTGCCCTAAGCTCGCTTACGCGCAACAACAAACGTCTGCTGACCGAAAAACCGCCACGCAAGCGGCAACTTCAAATACAGACCAATTAACCCGATAAAATTTCCAAGTCGAGACTTTACCGTATACGGCAGGAATCTGGGAA
>JAUIIP010000310.1 GCA_030431555.1 bacterium | reverse complement strand
ACATCAGAGGCGTTGACGTAAAATCGAACGTTCCAGCGATTGTTGTCGTACTTGTAGAAAAATGCCGTCACTGTTCTGTCGTTGCCCAGCGAGTCAACAGCATCGAACTGCACAGAAAAGATATCGTTGCTGTCGATGCTGCCGAGGTCTGCGAAGCTTGTGCCGGAAGGGCTAACGACATCAGGGCTGGTTACCGGAATGTCTGAGATAGCAGAAATCGCATCCTCTGTGGCGTCGAGGTTGCCGCTGATACTGACACAGCTCGTAGGGACTGCTTGTGCAGCGGAGGGATGCGCTGCGGCTGCGATTAAAGCAATAAAGGCAAGGCGTTTAATCATCGGCTATTGCTCGCGCTGTTCTGGGTTTACATTGAGCATAACATTTCAAGTCTTCGATGTATGCACGAAGGTAAGGTTTTCAGGGAATGCCCCTGCGTCAAATAGCACTAAGTCTGTGGGGACTTAGCCAATTGAGCGCCGGCATGTTAGCGCAGTTTTAGAGCGATCGCCGATGCGATCAGATTGAAACAGATCCCAACAGCGTTAAGGAAAAAATCGTGTAGAGCAGCTTAATCGCTGAAGCACGACCTCAGGAAATCCGGACTTGAGGAAGGGTTAACGTTTCGTTTTAGGGGGGTTTATGGCTAAGGGCCGTTTCTCAGTCTATTTTCTTTTGTACCTGATGATTTTTGGAACTGCAGCGCACGCGCAGTCGGGTGGCGGCGCTCCTGAGGTCAGGTGCTTCTTAAATATCTTTGGCCGACTCGAATGCGAGTACAAGTGGCCGAAATCGGGCCCAGCACCGCTTCCGGGGCCGGGCGACAGTTTTCATAATTCTAGTTCTCCAGATGTCGGCAGCGCCCAGGGGCCCTGCACTGACGCAGGACGGAAAGCGGCCTGCGGCGCATTGGCTGCTGCATGTGCGGCTGAGGCCACCGTTGTTAATGGCGGCCGACCGACCTGGGAGAATGCAGCGAACGAGTTGTTAAATGAATGCAGGAGGATTGTGAAGACCCTCGGCGGACAAACCTTTGACTATTCGTTTAGCTGGGAACTCTTGTTCTGCGACGGCAAGAAAATTTCAAACGAGCCTGAGATTTGCGAGTACAGCGGAACGTGTTTTGTGCGGGTAAAGGTCGATATTAGCCCGGCAAGCGGTGGTCCGGCGTCTGACAAAAGATAACAACCATTTTTAACGAGGTAGATAACATGAAAAAGCTAATCACATTGATTTTGACTGCCGCAGCGATAAGTTTCTCAAATCCGAGTGATGTGTCGGCACAGTGGAGCGGGCACACTTCTACCGGAACGGCGTCCGCGTCTAACGCAGCACCGGTGTCCATCGCGCACACAGGCAACTCCAGTGGACCGACCACGATAATCGCCACTCACGAGAGAAACCCGGATCTACAATCTTCGGGATTCTGGAAAACGCTCGCCGCTGTATGTGCGAGAATTGATTTACCAGATACGAGTCCGTGGGAAGGCGGAGACCCGATGGTGCCGGCGATGATTGGATTTGAGCATTATCGTGAGCTGAACTTTCTGCTTCCCGATGAATTAAAAGGAAATAATTGCTATCTGTATTTTCTTAAAGAGGGTGATTTCGCAAGCGAGCCTTGGCAGCTGCTTAATCCTACGATTATTACGGGCATCGGCATCGGTTGGATATTCTAAGTTACTAGTTTATCAGTCGACTTAAATTGGGCGGCAGTCGTCTCTTTGGAGGCGACTGCCGCTTTTGCGTTGAGCTCTGGCATTAACTTCGCGCTCAAAGCGTTAGGATACCTCGAGTAGCGCCAACCCTTTGCGAGTCGCGATCCCTTCTGTAAGCTAATCCAACAACTACCGCTACGGATGCGGTAAGCTGGAGGGATGTGCGTGAACTTGCTTCCTAGGACGATCCAAAAGGGACGCCGATTGCTGGGTAAAGACCCGATCGTTTTCTATTTGCTGTTGATTCTTCTGGGCGGCTTGTGGGCCTGCGCTGAGTTGATAGATGAAGTGCTGGAGGGATCGACTCAAAGCGTAGATGTTTTTGTGTTAAAGAGCATGCGCGACAGCGACGGAAAGGCTATCGGGCCTTTGTGGTTGATAGAGGCAGCACGCGATGTGACGTCGCTCGGAAGCCATACAGTTTTAATATTAACAGTGCTGGCTGTGTTTGGTTACCTGCTGGTAGTCAAGAAGCGTCACACCGCTCTGGTTTTGCTCGGGGTCAGTATCGGCGGCGCATGTGTCAGCGCGTTGCTGAAAGACCTCTTTGCAAGGCCTCGACCCGATGTCGTGACTCATCTGGTAGCTGTCCAATCGCAAAGTTTCCCAAGTGGCCACTCTTTTATGGCAGCCACTATCTACCTGACGCTTTGCACTTTTTTGGCCTTTACTACAAGTCGAGCGCGAGAGAAGCTGTATATAATTTCCATCGGTCTGCTTATCGCCGGGCTGGTCGGATTGAGCAGAATCTATCTGGGTGTGCACTATCCGAGCGATGTAGTGGCCGGTTGGCTAATGGGCCTGACGTGGGCGACTTTGTGTCTGGTTTTTGGACGATGGCTGGTGAATCGTGGTGCGATTGAGCCCGAGAGTCCAAGCATAGATGACGCGCAGTAAGGATGGCCTGGCCTGAGACTGTGGAAGGGAGTTGAAAGATATAATGGATAACTTTGAACTTGCCTTTACTTCAGCCCCAATCGGAATTGCTCTCGTCGGGACGGACGGCCGTTGGCTTCGAGTCAATAAGGCGGTTTGCGATATGTTCGGTTACGAGGAAGACGAGCTGCTGCGCACAGATTTTCAGTCACTGACACATGCTGATGATTTGGAGAACGACCTTTCTCTCGTGAGTCAGGTGTTAGCTGGTGAAATTCCAAACTATAGGATGGTAAAACGCTACTACCACAAGCAGGGACACATTGTTTGGGCTCAGCTAGATGTATCGCTTGCCCGGGATACTGACGGTCAGCCGAAGTGGTTTATTGCACATATTCAGGATATTTCGAAGCAGCGCATGTCTGACAAGCTTTTGCGCGAAGGGGAGGAGCGACTCGCGCTTGCCTTGGATGTTGCCGGTCTCGGTATATGGGACTGGAATGTGGCAACTAGCGAGGTCCACTATGATGAAGGTTGGGCCATGATGCTCGGATACCGCCAGGAGGAGCTAAAGAGTTCGTTTTCCACTTGGCAGCGGCTTGTGCATCCCGACGACCTCGAAGGCGCAGAGCGGATTGTGGCTGACTACCTAAGCGGCCGAGCGAAGCAATATAACTCAATATTTAGAATGATAGCGAAGGACGGCTCATGGCGTTGGATACATTCTGCCGGGCGTGTAATCGAGCGCGATGAATCAGGCGCACCCCTGCGCCTGGTTGGGGTGCATTTTGATATTACGGCAGAGAAGAATTACCAGGACGCGCTGCTCACGGCCAAAGAGGCCGCCGAGCAGGCAAATCGGCTGAAAAGTAATTTTCTTGCCAATATGAGCCATGAGATTCGCACTCCGATGAACGGA
>JAUIIP010000040.1 GCA_030431555.1 bacterium | reverse complement strand
CCCTCTCCTTTCTCATGACTTAGTCATCAAGCGGCAGTTTTTCGATTTCCTTGTAGACGCTCTTCCTATCGGCGCGGTAAATCCACCAAACAATTCCGATAAAAAGCGCAAAGAACACCGCTCCCGAAATCGTCGGCCAGAACGGAAGCGAGTCAAACTGCGGCACCAAATAGGACATCCCGTCACCTAGTTATTTGCGACCTTTATGTCGGTACCCAGGCGCTGCAAGTACGCGATTAGCGCAATAATTTCCTTGTTCTCGAGACCCTCGGGAGCTTCAACGCCCTGTTCCGTAAGCTCCGCAGTAATCTTTTGCGCCTGCTCTTTCAAAAGTTGCTCGGCTTGCGCGACCTCCTCATCAGAATACGGCGCACCCATGGTCTTAAATGCTTTGAGCTTTTTCTTCGTCAGCGAAGTATCAAGGTCGTTGTCATACAACCAGGCATAACTCGGCATAATCGAACCCGGCGTCGTCGAACGTGGATCAAGCATATGTCGGTAATGCCAAAAGTGATTGTATTTTCCGCCGACCCGATGCAGGTCAGGTCCAGTTCGCTTAGAACCAAACTGGAATGGACGGTCATACACGAACTCTCCGGGCTTAGAGTACTCACCGTAGCGAACCACTTCGTCCCTGAACGGTC
The DNA here is from genome assembly GCA_030431555.1 of bacterium. Taxonomy (GTDB): domain Bacteria; phylum Bdellovibrionota_C; class UBA2361; order SZUA-149; family JAGRAN01; genus JAGRAN01. Next base: position 19,044 of record JAUIIP010000040.1, on the reverse strand, counting down.
GTACCATCTGAGAATGACAGGTGTAGCAGCCTTCGCGAACGTATATGTCTCGCCCTTCCAACTCAAGCGGCTGATAAGGCTTAACAGAAGCAATCGTCGGCACGTTGCTGCGTATAGCAACGAGCGGGATGTATGTCGCAGGGCCGCCGATAATAACAGCCAGCAGTGTCAATAAAGCGAAACTAACCGGTCGCCCTTCAAGTTTACGGTGCCACGGATTAGGATTGCTGGCATGATCTTCTGGGTCCGCAGACAGCGGGCGAACCTGAAAGCTTGGATCACTCAAGTCGGCGTGCTGCGCCTTAGACGCTTTAATTGTCTGCCAAACGTTATATACCATTAACAGCATACCGATTAGATAAAGCACCCCACCGCAAACCCTTACCCAGTAGAACGGAATCAAGCGAACTACTGTTTCGATGAACTCAGGATATTTGAGCAAACCTTCCGAGGTAAACGCTCTCCACATCAATCCCTGAGTGATCCCTGCCGTCCACATCGATGTGATGTAAAGCACGATGCCGATAGTAGCTGTCCAGAAGTGCGTCATCATCAGCTTGGCGCTGTAAACCGGCACGCCCCAGAGCTTCGGCAGTAGGTAGTAGATCATTCCAAACGCCAAGAAGCCGTTCCAGCCGAGCGCTCCACCGTGGACGTGCCCGATTACATAGTCCGTGTAGTGAGTAAGACCGTTGATGGCCTTGACTGACATCATCGGGCCTTCGAAGGTCGACATTCCGTAGAATGTTACTCCAACCACGAAGAATTTTAACACTGGATCGGTTCGCAGCTTATCCCAGGCTCCCCGAAGAGTAAGCAGCCCGTTGATCATCCCCCCCCAAGAAGGTGCGATCAGTGCGACCGAGAAAACAACACCTATTGTCTGAGCCCATTCTGGCAGCGACGTGTAGAGTAAGTGGTGCGGTCCAGCCCAAATATAGACGAAGATCAACGACCAGAAGTGAATAATAGATAGTCGATACGAATAAACAGGACGCTCGGCAGCCTTTGGCATAAAGTAATACATCAGCCCCAGGAACGGCGTAGTTAGGAAAAACGCTACCGCGTTATGGCCGTACCACCACTGAACCAATGCATCCTGCACCCCCGCAAAAACCGAATAGCTTTTAAAAGGCGAAACCGGAAGCGCCAGAGAATTGACGATATGCAGCATCGCAATTGTGATAATCGTTGCGATATAAAACCAAACTGCAACGTAGATGTGGCGTTCACGCCGCTTTATAAGCGTACCGAAGAAGTTAATAGCGAAAACCACCCAAATCAAAGTAATCGCTATATCAATCGGCCATTCAAGCTCGGCATACTCTTTTGAGACAGTAATTCCCAGAGGCAATGTAATCGCCGCCGATACAATTATCAGCTGCCAACCCCAAAAGTGAATCTTGCTAAGCAAGTCGCTGAACATCCTCGCCTTCATCAGACGTTGATGCGAATAATAGATCCCTGCAAAGATCGTGTTCCCGGCAAAAGCAAATATGACAGCGTTTGTATGAAGCGGGCGAAGACGGCCAAAAGTCAGCCAGGAAATTCCCAAATTAAGGGGCCAGTGCGCTAGCTGCAGGGCGATAATAACGCCGACAAGCATACCAACGAATCCCCACAAGACCGTAGCGAGCACGAATTTGCGAACAATATCGTCATCGTACTTAACCGTTTCGGTGTTGTCTTGAGCTGTCATATCTCTCTACTCTTGTCTGAATGATGTTAAGCCTAACAAGCTTGCGAATGCGCGCTCGCCCTTAGCGTCTCCAGCGTAAAATATTTAGAATTGGATCACCACTGAGAATGCGCGAATAGAACAATAAAAGATTAAACTATTCGGAAATTTATCTCGGACCCGAGATAGTCCAGAAACAAGAAAATGACAACTATGATTTCGAATCTTCTTCGTCCGCAAGCATACGCAGCGGAGGAGTATCGAGATCATCGAACTGACCGCGTTTAACTGCCCAGATATATCCACCGGCCGCGATGCCAGCGAGGATCAAGGCAAATGGCAGTAAAACGAAGATAATATCCACTAATGTTTTTCCTTAGAAAAAGTCCGGGAAAACACAGTACTCAGCACAACGCTCAGTGAGCTTATCGGCATCAGTATAGCGGCAACGAGCGGACTGACATACCCCAACACGGCCCCGCTCGCACCGAGAACATTATAGACTAGCGACAATCCGATATTACGGCGAATCAGCTTCATAGTTGCCTCAGCGCCCGAAAACAGATTCGCAAATGCCTCGAAGCCGTTGCGTGCAATAAAAACGTCGGCTGCGTCTAGACAGGCCTCAGCTCCTGACGACATTCCGATACCAACTTCGGCAGCACTAAGCGCTGCCGCATCATTCACTCCGTCGCCAACCATCGCCGTTCGACTTGCGGCCTGTGCGTCCAAAACAAAGTCGCGCTTTTCTTCAGGCGATAGTTCTGCGTGAGCAAACTCCGGCGAAATCCCCAGTTCACAAGCGAGCTTCTCAACTGCTTCGCTTATATCGCCCGATAAAATCTCAATCCGGTAGCCCTTGTTTTGAAGATTCGACAAAACCTGGCTTGCGTCACTTCGCAAAATATCACCCACCGAAAATGCCCCAACCGCCCTGCCGTCTATTTCGAGCAGCACGGGACTTTCACCGCGAGCGATCATTTCATCAACGCTTCTTGCGAACGTCGGATCAGCTTTTAGCAAACTCTCTCTCAACCAAGGGACTGAGCCCATGCGCAAGCTGCTAGGACCCGAGCGACTAACGACCCCTTTGCCGTGAACCTCCTCCACCTCAGTAGACGAAATGTCGAGCGACGACGCTCCTAACTGCTCAAGCGCAAACGATCTGATTGCGGAACCCACAGGGTGTTGAGAGGAATTCTCGAGCATCGCCGCTGACCGAAGCACCATCTCACGCGACGGCCCATCCTGTGCTGTTGCAAAAGACTTAACTTGCACCAAACCTTTAGTCAGCGTTCCGGTCTTATCAAAAAATATACGGCGAACTTTAGCTAAACGTTCGATTACATCGGCACCACGAATCAAGATTCCGCTGGCTGCAGCTCTGTGAATACCCGCACTCAAACTTAGCGGTGCCGCTAAACCAAGCGCGCAAGGACAGGTAACCACCAACAATGCTAGAGCGTGATCCACCGCCGTAAGCACACCAGCAGCTAGCCACCAATATAAGAAAGTCGCGGCACTCAGACTGAGGACAACTGCGACAAAGTACGCCCCGACCCTGTCTGTAATCTGAACAAGCGGCGACTTCTGAGAACTCTCACGCTCAATTACGGAGAGAATTCGACCAATCCTCGACTCTTGATGGACCGCCGCTACTTTAATCAGAAGCACGCCGCTCAAATTCGTCGTTCCTGCGAAAACCTCATCACCCGCTGACACTTTTCGCGGCCGGGACTCGCCTGTAAGGATCGAGGTATTAAGCGTCGACTGGCCCTCATGAACAATACCGTCGGCCGGCAGAACCTCTCCGGCCTTGACTTCGATCAAGTCATCAATCTCAAGTGATTCGACGTAAACTTCTTCGCGCCGCTCACCCTTCACCCGCCGCGCTGCGGTTGGAGAAAGTGCGAACATTACGCTCCGAGCGTCCATCGCCCGCTCCAAGCCTCGCTGCTGAAGCCATCTTCCCAGGAGCAGCAAAAAGACAAGCATGCAGATCGAGTCGTAATAAACATGCTGCATACCGAGCACGGTATTAATGACACTGGCGAAAAATCCGAGCAGAATTCCCAGAGTAATAGGCAAGTCTATATGCAGCGAGCCGACTCGGAGCCCGCCGAACGCCCTTTTGTAAAAAGGTACTGCGCTGTAGAAGACAACCGGAAGCGTCACCAGCAGACTCGCCCACTGAAGAAAGCTTTGATACTTGGGCTCGATGCCGCTGAAGTAGCCTTGGTAAAGCGACACCGCAATCATCATGGTATTGCCGGCACAAGCTCCGGCGATACCCAGACGTAAAAGCGCCTGCTTGCTTTCTTCTCTGGCAGCCTTGAGTCGCTGTGAGGGATTAAACGGCCTCGGGACATAACCAAGCGAGTCTAAGGCGCGAGCAATCTGCGGCAGTTCGGTCTGATCCGAATCAAAAATAACATCAACAGTTTTCCGCCCAAAATCAACGCGCGCCTCCCTTACACCATCGGCTACCAACGGCAGTTTCTCGACAAGCCAGACACAAGCTGCACAGTAGATCCCCTCGAGGGCAAACTTGACCTCGGATAATCCGTCTGAACGTTTCGAAACATAGCGCTCCGCAAATGACTCGTCCGCAAAATGCGAGAATGCGGAGGTGCCTGGACTCACAGGTGAACCAGGAAGAATGTCCGCTTGGCGTTTAAGGGCGTAAAACTGACTTAAGCCTAATCCGTTAATAATCTTATAAACGTGTTCACATCCGGCACAGCAGAACTGCTTGTCGGCCTCGGGGTCCAAACGCGCAGCAGGAACCCGCAAACCGCAATGTTCACAAGCAAGAGACTGTGCTTCTTGGACTGCTGTTGAACCTGTGCTACTCATCGAGAAATCTAGCCGTGGATGGGAATCTTGGAGCCAATTTCACTTATCGCCGTGTTCATTGCAAGCCTGCTCGGCAGCCCACACTGCGCGGGCATGTGCGGCGGCTTCGTTGGACTGTACGCCAGCAACACCGGAAGCTCGATTTCCTCCCACGCCGCCTACAACATCGGTCGGCTGCTTACCTACTCCATACTTGGCGCGCTCGCAGGTTTACTTGGAAGTTCTGCTAATCTTGCAGGCAGCTTAGTCGGATTTCAGCGAACAGCGGCCGTCATCACCGGACTGATGCTGCTTTACTGGGGCCTAAGCGGCCTGTTCGGCAATAAGCAAGTTGGCACATTTTCCAGTTCCGCTTGGTCGGCGACTTTTGCTCCAATTCACCAAAAGCTGCTCTCCAGCAGCAAGAATCGCCGCCCCAGCACAAATGCGTTTGCGCTCGGAGCAGTCTCAACCTTCCTGCCCTGCGGCTGGCTTTACGCTTTTGCCGCGATCGCAGCGGCAACTGCCGATCCCCTGCGCGGTGCCTTAGTGATGGCCGTATTTTGGGCCGGCACTCTACCCGTCATGGCGTCGCTTGGGGGCATCCTGCAAGTGCTCGGCGCAAAAGGGCGGCAAATCGCACCACGAGTTAGCGCGGCGCTGTTTGTCTTGGCTGGACTGGCTTCCTTATTCGGACATTTCGACTTACTGCCCGGAGTTGATCACTCTGGGCACGGACACAGTCACGCTCACCATCATCACCACTAAATGTGGCCGTGATAGTAGAGTGACAGGAACGGCAGAACCACTGAGCCGATAATTAGTATGACCCCGGTGTTCCAACGATTGTTAAACATTGCCAGCACGCCCGCGCCAAATGCGAAAATTCCCGCAAGTCGTGCCAACATCATCCAGACAACCAAAGTCACTTCACTTCCGGAACTGGATTCCATGACCTGGCTCACGCTGAGATAAAGAAAAAACGACGAAACCGCTAAGCAAAGCCAACCGACCCTGATCAGGTTTTTGACTACAGGGTTCTGCGTGGAATTTTCTGAGTGCTCAATCACCAAGCCGTTATACCAAACATCGGGCTTCGCTGACCTGAAATTTTAATAATTCTTGAACACAGAACTAAACTAATTTTTTCTGCTCGGCGCTTGCTTCTCCAGCGATCGTGGTTAGTACAATCTTTGCGGGATGGGGAAATATTCTTGAAAAACTGTCAGAATAAGGAGCACACCATGACATTCAGAGACATCACACCTTGGCAGCGAAACAGAGGGCAAAAGTCTGAACTTTCACCTTTCTATTCACTGCAAAACGAAATGAACAGACTGTTCAGCGACGTGTTCAGCGGGATGTCGCTTGAGCCGCTTTCGAAAAGCGGCATCGCTGCATTCTCGCCGAGCATCGACGTAACTGAAAAGGAAGACAAGCTTATCGTTAAAGCGGAACTTCCTGGAATGGACGAAAACGACATCGACTTAACCCTCTTGAGCGATCACCTGGTGATTAAAGGAGAGAAGCGGGAAGAACACGAAGAGGTCGGCGAAAATGACCGACGCTATGTGGAGCGCAGTTACGGCTCCTTCCAGCGCGCAATTCCTTTGTCGCTTGAAATCGATGAAGACAAGGTTGAGGCAACTTTTAAGAAGGGAGTTCTGACGGTCGTTCTACCGAAGACCGCTGATACAAAATCGTCTGCACGCAAAGTAAGCGTGCGCGGAGAGTAGTTTCCGCCGGCGGCTTCGCCCTGAGGGCGAAGCCGCCCCTTCCCTGCAAGCAAGCTCACCTTCCGACAAACTTCCGTTAAAACCGATAAGCTGTTACTCTGCGGCATCTCAAACCAGCGCAGGCGCTAAACCAAACGAGCGACTTTTAAGATGACAGCTAAAGACAGCGGTTACGCAACCAAAGCCCTCCATGCAGGGATAAAGCCTAACGAAATCACCGGAGCAATCGTTGATCCGATATCACAGTGCTCTGTCTACGCTCAGAAGTTTCCGGGAGAGTTCCGGTACGACTATGGCCGCTCAATGAACCCAAACTTCTATCCCTTGGAAGAAGCGCTGGCAGCCCTTGAGTTCGCCGAACATGCTACTGTCGTTTCCTCCGGCGTTGCCGCGATGACCGCAATCATCACCCTCGTAAAGTCTGGAGACACCGTCCTGTTGCCGACGGATCTTTATGGAGGCACTTACCGGCTGTATGTTCAGTTGTTCGGCCAATACGGCATCAACTTCAAACAGATCGACATGATGGACTTGGATCGAGTGGAGAACGAGCTTAAGCAGGGAGTAAAGATGCTCTATGCCGAATCTCCTACGAATCCGCTTCTTCAGATTTACGACATCCAGGCGTTGGCACAGCTTGCACGCAAATATCAGGCTATATCCGTCTGCGACAACACCTTCGCGACCCCCGTTTTTCAGAATCCGCTTAAGCTTGGCATTGACATAGTTCTACATAGTGCGTCGAAGTACCTCGGAGGGCACTCCGACATTGTAGGCGGAGCGATAATGACCAACGACGGCGATGTGCATTCCCAAATGGACTTCGCGCGAAAATCTATCGGACTGCACCACGATCCGCTCAGCATGTTTCTGCTGCGGCGTGGAATTAAAACCCTTCCGCTGCGCATGGAGCGCCATGAACAAAACGCGTTGAAATTCGCAAAGCACCTGGAAGCGCACCCCAAGGTCGAACGCGTAATCTATCCTGGCTTAGACAGTCACCCGCAGCACTCCTTGGCAAAGAAACAAATGAGCGGCTTTAGCGGTATGGTCAGCGTTGTTTTCAAAACCGATCTCGAGGAAACTAAAAACGTGGTTAGCCGCCTGGAAGTCATAACGCTCGCCGAAAGTTTAGGCGCGGTGGAATCCCTGGTTCAAATACCCGCGAGCATGAGTAATAAGAAAATCCCTGAAGAGCTTCGCAAGAAGCACGGTCTGGAAGATGGGCTGGTGCGCTTTTCCGTCGGTATCGAGAATATCGAGGACCTAATCGCTGATATCGATCAGGCGCTAGGATAAGCAACCGCCAACAATTAACCCACAATTACAGTGACTTACAGCTATCCCCAGAGCACAGCGCAATCCTTATCAAATTTATAGCATAACACCAGCGTAGGTACGGCAATGTGTGGACGTCCGTGCGGTGGTCGAGGGCCGTAGCATTAGATTTAGGATCCGAGGTGGAAGGACCTCGGGCGATAAGTCGGTAACGGGATGTCTATTACAACTAACGAGGCTTGCTTCCGCACAGGAACGGTCGTCGACAATCGTCTTAAAATTATCCGTAGAATCGCCGCAGGAAGCATGGGCACGGTTTACGAGTGCGAGCACCTGCGCCTTGGCGGCAGGAAAGTAGCACTAAAAGTACTGCGCAGCGACCTGGCTCGAGATGCGATCAGCCTCAACCGCTTTCAAAATGAAATATCTGTTTCGTATGATGTCACCCATCCAAATGTTGTACGAGCTTACGACTTCATTCAAGACGGCGACGTCGTCGGTTATTCAATGGAGTACGTCGACGGCCCTGACCTCTCCGAACTAATAGATGGTCACAACAGCATTCCAATCGTCCGAGTCGTGGAAATTTTAATGCAGATTTGCCACGGTCTTAAGGCACTGCACGATGCAGGCATTATCCATCGTGACCTTAAACCTTCAAATATTTTGATAACAAAAGACGGCAGTGTTCGGGTTTCAGACTTCGGCATAGCGAGGATAGAGCTGAAGCGTCGTCTGACAGATGACGGCGCCGTGCTAGGCTCGATCGACTATCTCAGCCCTGAGTATATTCGCGACGGCAGTCTAGATGCACGCTGCGACATATATGGACTTGGGATGCTCGCTTACCGAATGATTTCACCTAAGCCGCCATTTGTCGCAGACAGCGTAATGGAAACTCTTCGGCTGCGCGCCTCAAGCGACCCAAGGCCGCCCAGCTTTTTCCGCAGCGAGTGCCCTGAGGAGCTTGATCGAATCGTACTAAAAGCAATGGCTCACCAGCCGGATGAACGCTATCAAGACGTGGCCTCAATGCTCAAGGATTTGGCACAAATCGAAAACCAAGTTGAACATCTAAGCAGCATCGAGAAGCAAATCGATATTGAAAACCTGCAAAACCTCGAAGGCTGTCTCGATGAAACGGTTGTAGTGCATAGAAAGACCAGCGCGCCGACCTATTCGAAACTCGTTATGCCTACGGTAGATCAGCCGACGAAAGCGCAGTTGCAAGAGTCTTTGGATTCCGGCGGATACGTAGAAGAGGTCGATTTCATTTCGGAACCGCTCGAAGAGGACGATTTCGATCCGTTCTGCGAACCGGCGCCGCGGGCGACGCCGCACGAACTGCTTCCTGTTCCGATTCAAACCGGGACTTATAGAATCTCGAAGGTCGAAAGAAGTCCCAGGCGCTCGCTTAGTGGAATTTCGCTTTCTGTTTCACCGGTAGCAGTCGGTGCTGTGATCGCAATGGGCACACTCGGTGCATCAATAATACTGAGAGAACCGCTTGCGGCACAGCAGCATTCCGTATCAGCGAACTACAGTGCTAACCAAGTAGTCCAGACCGTCGCCCTTGAAGTGCCGAGCACAAAGAAGAGGCAAATTAAGCCCTTTAAGTCCACGTTTAGAAAAGCGGACTCTGCAGGAAGCGCAGCTTCTCGCGCCAGACTCAAAACTGCAGCTGCCGGGAAAGTATCTTACGAAGCCTTTCCTCCCGCGCCAGGGGAAGAGTTTAAGCTTAAAGCTAGCGAGCTTCGCCGGCCGCAGCAGGCCGACTCGACTGCTAACAACTCGGCGGTGACCGCATCAGCTGCCGCCCCAGCAGCATCGGAACCTAAGCCTTCCGTCCAAAACCTCGTTCATGTGGTCCGATACAGCGGTGAAACCTTAGCTGCTATAGCCGATTGGTATGCCGGAGACTTCAAGCGTTGGGAAGATATTCTGAAGACAAACTCAAGCAAGGAGAGCGCCGATCTCGCTATCGGTGAAACAATTTCCATTCCCCACTCTATGGTTAAAAACACCCAGCCGATGCCCCGTGAACAAATTTTTAACTTCCGAAGGAAGCTTCGCCGTTTGAAATAGATTCCAGCGACTTTTCTTCAGTAAACAACTGAACCTCTGTCAAAATCCATTGACGCTCGTCTTGCGGTCTTTCGATTTCAATCCGAAGCTCCCTGGCCAAAGCGGGCTTAAAGCCAATAGTCAGCTGCAGATAATCGTAGGCATAGGGCTCTATCTCGGGATCGAGCTGCACAGGGTATGGATGTCCTACAATGCTAGGTACCAGCTCAACCCACTCTCCATCCGTCCGAGCGTGGACACTCACACGCGGCGGATGTTCGTGCCATAACTTGTCCCTGGAAAACATTCTTAAGGCATGTATTGGAACAGCTTTCGGCAGCTCGAGCGACACCGTCATTCCCTTTTGCTGCTCTTCGGCGCTGGACCAGTGTGCATCAAGCTTGCCGTCACTTAAGTACACAGCATGTTCAGGATTATGACTCACCTCAGCAGAGACTAACTCAAACGGTACTAACTTAGAGGATTCAACATCTTCATGCCTAAAGTTGCTGTATCCGTGATACGGGTTAAGGTTTACTCTATCCGCTACAATTCTATGAGCGGTCAGATAATTTCCGAACTGGCCGTAACGAAACATTCGGTGCACGTACTTGCCGAATACATAAGGGGGATTTTCGCTCAGCTGCACAATTTTGCTGTAGTACGGTTGCGGCCAGGTCGGGAAGCGATCATTAAACGGTGGGCTGCAAATAATTTTCTCTTTGGAGTCAAATATTATTCGGTAAGCCAGCCACCATCCGGCGTAACACCTGTTTGCTCCATTCTCGCGCAGGAATTCGTAGGTAGAGTCGAGATTGAATAGATTCGCGTATCTTGCGGAGAAGCCGGGCTGCCGCCAGTAGTCCATAAGCCTGAATGTCGTATGCAAATTAAATGCGACAATTGCCAGCGCCAGAGCACCCATAACGAGCCTTCCAAGTCTCGGCATGACCCCGTAGGCATAAGAATACAAAAACGGAAAGCACCAAACTATGTGCAGCGCGTACCGCGGACGCAAACCGAGGCCTGTTACAGAAAGCAGAAGTACCGCCAGAAGAACCGTGCCTAAAAACACGTCATTCAATTCAAAAGTCGGCCAGCGATCCTTCATTAAGCGAACAAAGAAAGCTCTGGCGCGCAGCAGCGTAAGCAAACCGAGCAGCCCCAGGAACAGCACCAGCGCCGGCTGCACCAAAAAGGCGTATTCACCGAGCCGGGGGCCTCCGTCCGGGAATATATGCGGGTAGACCCCGAGTGCCGTAGTTACCTGATCCCAAATCGCGGGACTCATCAATCGCCCAGGAATGTCAGACAGCGGAGCCGTATCAGATACTTTGTGATAAGCACCAGGAACAAACAGCTTGGCGTAAAGATACGGCAGCAAACCGAAAAATACTCCCGGCAGAAACCAAGCAGTGTTCTTGAGTGACTGTCGAGCAGTTTTCGAAAAGCAGAGAGCTAGGGCGGCCGGGACGACGAGTGAGAGGGATAGTAAATGATTGCTTAGCGCCATGCCGCAGGCAATTCCTCCAGCTAGACACCAGCGATGCTCCAAGCTGCTTCGCTTCGAAACACCAACCGTCAACGGTATCAAGCAAGCCATTAGCATCATCATTGAATGCTGAGGGGTAAGCAGACCCACCTGCCGGGTCAGCCAGTATGCTGAAGGGAAAAGGACTAGGATCACACCCGGCCAAACAGTCCTCCACGACCCCAAGAGGCCAAATATCAGCAGAAAGCAGCAGAAAGACAGAAAGCAGATCGTAATCTGAACAATTCGAACGCCCAGGCTGTCCCAGGGCAGCCAATCGAAGAAATTGGCCATGAAATAGGCCTCGAAGGGAAATTGGTAAGGCTGAGTCCAGAATAAGAGCGGCGTGTGGCCCTGTGAGATATATTTGGCCTCAAGAAAGCTGATTGCCTCGTCGGCGTTGACCGAGAAATTCCCCAGTGCGATCGAGGCGAACTTTAGGCGCAGAAGCAGCCCCAGACCAAGCAATACTAGGGCCCCGGCCGCTGCCATCAATCGGGTCTTTCTCGGGCTCAGGGCCCCAAAACGGCCTGAGCCGGCCCTAGGATAATCAGGGGCATCCCGTGCAATCATCTATTAGCAAAACCAAAAAATCGTGATATACTGTCCAGAAGTATTAGTAAGAGGACCATCTCCCCAAGAATCATTCCGCAAGACATTCCCCACCATAAGTAGATATCACATGACATCGAGCTTACTTGGGCCTGTTCGCCGCCGGCAATGTGCATCTGAGGAGTCAACCCATTACGGGCTGGACCTTGAGCTAGATTATTAAAGCAATACCAAGAAAGACACTAAGAGGAAAAATGGCTAGAGGTAAAGTCAAATGGTTCGACGAGCAGAAAGGCTACGGCTTCATCGAACAGGAAGACGGTAAAGATTTGTTCGTTCACCATTCAGAGGTCCAGAGCCAGGGCTTGAATGAAGGGGATGCGGTAGAATTTGAAGTCGGTGAAGGCCGAAAAGGGCCCTGCGCCGTTTCTGTCAGCCGAGTCTAAGTAATCTAACAAGGAAGGGCAGCTTCGGCTGAAGCTGCCCTTTGTCATTCCCCTCCCCGAGCCCGCAGCTAGATGTAGCTGCATTTTCATGATAAAAGTTGCGCCGTGAGATTTCACTTTAACTGGTGTGGCTTAATGAACCGTTACATTTTGTTAGTGCTTTGCGTCCTGGCATCATCTGCCTGCGGGGGCGGTTCAGACGACGAATCTCCCGGCTCGGCTGAAGTTCGATTCATTCAGGCCTCGGCCGATGCCCCTCTAGTCGACGTATTCGTCGACGACGATCAGGAGTTTCAGCGTGGGGTGGATTTTCTCGAAGTTAGAGACTACAGAGGAATCTCGGCTGACAACCGCCGACTCGTAATTACCGAAGCCAGCTCCTTTCCCCTGTTCACGACCGAGTCACTCTCCCTAGAAGACGGGGCCAAGTACAGCCTTATTTCCCTTGATCGCCGCAGCGAAATGGACACCCTACTGCTGCTCGACGAGTCGACGCATCCCGACTCGAACAGAACCAGCCTCAGAATCATCCACGCCGCCGTGGGAGTGGAGGCAGAAATTGATGTATATGTTTCGCACGCCGACGACGGAGAATTAGCCACCGAACCTACAGCCGGTGAACTTGCCTTCAAAGACGTCGTTCCCTATCGCTTTAGTGATGCCGATGAATACTTCATAAGCGTGCTTTTGACGGATTCTGGTTTCTTGGTCGCAGAGTCGGAGATCCTCGACCTGCATGGTGGCCAAGCCTACACCCTGCTGATTGTCGACGACCTGGACGGACCCAATCCTATTAACTTCTTACTCGTTCCAGATCCGTCTTAGATTACCTAAGCTCGTGTTCAAAGAGTATATCCAGCTCAAGCTCCCCAGCACCGCATTCCTCAACTAAGCTATGCACGACATCGGATGCAGGGTCGAAGTAAGTATGACCGCCGACCTGACAGACGAGGGAACCCCATCTAGTATTTTCAATTTCTCCGGGACATGTGCAAAAGCAATCGCTCGCACCGGAATATATATTTACCACCTCTACGCAGCAGGAGTTCGGCGCAGCAGCCTTAGCGGGTAGCTTTTGCGTACCGATACGGGCAGCCAAGCTCGCCGGCTCACCGATTTGGCAGCTCTGAGCGTAAACAGAAGTACTGAAGGTCAGCAAAGCGACAAGCAGCAACAGAAATTTCAAACGTTTCATTGGACCTCCTATGAGAAAAACCGGCTTGATGTAACAGCCTACGTAAGTTGTTTTGCTCGAGCACCCAGTCAGCGTGCGCTTTTTTGTGCATTTTTCACAAACCTCATTCGCACCATCGCATAACATTAAGTTATTAGCTCGTCATTTTAAGTAGTTACCTCTGTCCATCCAGCCGTCTTCCCCACGGCCTATCTTTGGGCGATTCTCACATTTACGCTCAAAAGATTGGCAGGCTGGCTCAAATCCCGGCAATACTACACTGCGAACTGAGGTCGACTACTGAGCCGTTTGATAACCGATTGAGTCGCCTGCGGCGAGACTTGCAGTAACACAGAGGCGGAGGACAGCCGACAATGGACGACATCGTCCCATTTATTTCGCTGGTGCTCTTAAGCGCCGGTCTAGGAATCGACAACGGACTTCTGATCGAGTTCTCACTTAAAACCTTAAACTTGGAATCCAAACGTCATGCAGTTTGGCGCTCTGCGGCGTTGATAGTGGCAGCGGTCCTGAGAATTTTTTTCTTACTAATACTCAGCAAGCTCGCCTTCCTAAAAGATCCCCTACCGGCCTCACCTTGGTACCCTAACCGTTGGTTCAGCCAACACCCGGAAGAACTGACGTGGATGAGTCTCGTTCTTTTCTTCGGAGGGTTGATAATAATTTTCATGGCGCTCTGGGAGTATTACCACAAGATTCGTGAAGAGCTGTCAGGACACGCACATGAATCAAAGCGCTCCGAAAAGGCAAGCTTGGGAAAAATATTGAGTGTTGTGCTCTACCTGGCTTGTATGAATTTATTGTTTAGCGTTGACTCCGTTTTCGCCGCGGTTGCAATTATGGATATCGACACGCAGTTCTGGTGGATGGTTTCCGCGATTTTAATTGCTGCCGTGATAATGATCTTTGGGATGATTCCGCTGAGCGCGGTAATCGCCCGGAACATGCACTTCGGGGTATTAATGCTGTCTATCCTTGTGGTTATTGCTACGAAACTTTTGATTGACGGCACTGGAGCTCATTTCTCCAACGGCCTATTAATGTTCATAATCGCAATTCTACTAATCAACGATGCCGCGCAAGCTTTTATTGATTGGGCGGATAAAACCGGCGAAAACAGGGCTGCGGCCTAAGGAACCTCGATGCTTACGTTCGACAGAAATAAAAAACACTTCCTTGTTAATGGTGCAGCTGTAGAATTGCAGCCGGACGAGCTGGACGAAATGAACTCGATTCGTTGGTGGCACCAAATTCCATTCTCTCCCGAAGTGAAGTCGCAGGGATTTTCTAACGGCGTCAACCACCTAGGCGACTACTTGCTCAGTGAAATGCAGTTCGAGGGTAAAAGCGTTGCGGACATCGGATGCTGGGATGGGTTTCAGCTGTTTTACGCTGAAGCACAGGGAGCATCTAAGGTAGTCGGAATTGACGATCTCTCCCAAAGACACTCAGGCGGCCAAGCCAGGGAGTTCGCCAAGCGCAAACTTCAATCTAAAGTCGAGTTTCTTAATTCAAACGTTTACGATCTATCTCCCAACGAGCACGGCACCTACGATGTCGTCATGATGTTTGGAGTCATCTACCATCTTGTGCACCCGATGCTCGGAATAGAGAAGGCTTGCTCGATTGCCAAGGAGCAGATCCTATTTGCGACCCATTTCCTAGACTCGTCACCCGAAATACCCCCTTTGTGCGTATTGTATGAAAATGATGAGCTTGAAGGAGATAACTCTAACTGGTCATGCCCTAATTTTGCCTGGCTCAAATCCGCTCTAGCTATTCAAGGGTTTGAAATTAAAAAAGCCAATAAGTACGCCCTTGATAGAGTTACTATTCACGCGCAGCGTGTAGAGAACCAGCACACGCGAAACGCCAAACTCAACTCGTTCAGAGACACCACAATGATTGACGAGTTCCACAGCAAACAGAAAAGCTAAACTTACTAATTCAGGACTTTCTTCAGAACAGGCCAGAAGTTGTCGGCAATTTCTCGCTGACCGCCTGCGTTGGGGTGGATGCCGTCTGCTTGATTAAGCTCCGGCTTAGCTGCCACTCCTTCCAACAAAAATGGCATCAGCGCAGTCTTTTTCTCAGCAGCAAGCCTGGGGTAGATTGCCGCAAACGCTTTGGTGTACTCGGGGCCCATATTCTCCGGCGCTCGCATTCCGGCAAGGATCACTTTTCCCTTGGGAACTCTAGTTCGGTACGCGTCGATAATCGCCGCCAAATTCTTCTCGGTCTCCCGAGGATCTATTCCGCGAAGAGCGTCGTTCCCGCCGAGCGCCACGACTAACACGTCAACTCGCTGTCGGAGCAGCCAGTTCAAGCGCCGCAGGCCGCCTGCTGTCGTGTCTCCACTCACACCGGCATTGACGAAATCCACCTGATAACCGGCCTTTCGCGCCTTGATTTCCAGGAGTGCCGGGTAGGCCTGCTCTTCGCTCAAGCCGAAACCAGCAGCCAAGCTATCGCCTAAAAACAACACGCGTTTCGAGACTTCTCCTGACGCTCCGACGGAGCCGAGAAATATAAAAAAAATCAAAATTGTTTTGCAGGTAGCCTTGTTCACAGAAGTTAGCCAAAATACACTTTCAATCTAAACAGGGAATTGATGAGTTTACCGATCCTATCACTGAAAGACGTTTTCAAGGAGTACAACAGTCCGGGCAGGTCTGTGCGTGCACTCGATCCGGTAAGTTTTGAACTGCATAGCGGCGACGTCTGCGCGGTAACCGGCCCGTCGGGAAGCGGCAAAACAACTCTACTGGCACTCGCGGCGGGCTTGGAGCGGCCCACAGCCGGGACTATTACCCTTGCCGGCACTGATTTGAGCGAACTCGACGAAGACGGACGCGCCCTTTTGCGGCGCGATCATACCGGATTCGTGTTTCAAGATTTTCAGCTCATACCTACACTCACTGCCGCAGAGAACGTCGCTTTACCGGCAGAACTCAAGAAAGACCCCGACGCCGGGAGACGAGCAGCAGAACTGCTGGAAGCGGTCGGATTACAAGAACGAAAAAGTCACTTTCCCTCTCAGCTCTCCGGCGGCGAGCAGCAACGAGTCGCCATAGCGCGTGCGTTCATCAACGAACCCAAGGTGCTGTTCGCTGATGAACCAACCGGGAGTTTGGACCGCGAGACGAGCAGTCAAGTTTGCGAACTACTGCTTGAGCTTAACAAGTCCCAGCACACCACGCTGCTGCTTGTAACTCACGACCCGGAGTTGGCAGCGCGAGCTGAATTGCAGCTTGATATGACAACTCGTCCCCTGCAGCTCGCACGACGCACTACCGCTTGATGTCCGTCCCAGTTCACCTCCGCATCGCCTGGAAGGAAATTCACCGCCGCATATCGGAGCACCTTATTTACGTCGTTGTAATTGCTCTTGGCGTTGCAAGCCTGGTAGCAACGAGCTCCTTTACCGATAGTCTATCGGCAGCTATTGAAGAGCAAACAAAAACTCTGCTTGGCGCCGACTTCGTAGTCAAAAGCCGTCAAGAATTGCCTCTCGAGCTTCTTGAAGAGTACAACCAACAGGTTGACGATTTCAGCGACCAGGCCTCGTTTAATTCGATGGTTCAGTTCACGAAGTCGAAGGGCACGAGGCTTGTGCAGGTCCGCTCGATTACCGGTCCTTCGCCTTTCTACGGAGCCTTCGAGACTGATCCGCCGGGTGCAAGAGATAAGCTGCTTCAGTGGGATCCGGAGTTATCGCAACACCCGCCGGCCATTGTCGATCTCACGCTGCTTCAGCAGTTCGATGCTTCGGTCGGGGACGAGATAAAGCTGGGCGCCCAACAATTCGAAGTAATTGCAATTCTGCAGCGGGTCGCTGGAGAAATAGCAGCGATTTCGGCCGTTGGACCGAGAATCTACATTCCGCAGAAAGCCGTAGGTGGAACCGGCCTACTGAAGGTCGGGAGTTTGGCGCGCCGTAAGCGTTTTTACAAAGTCACCGACAATCAGCGGCGAAGCGAAATCATCGGTGAATTGAAGCAGCGGCTCGAAGACTCGACAGCCCGGGTCGAAACAGTCGAAGACAGAAAAGAAGACATTCAGGATCTGCTCAGCAATTTAAAAGTATTTCTTGGAATTTCAGGAATCACTGCCTTGCTGCTCGGCCTAGCGGGCGTAGCTAGCGCATCCTTTGTCCAAGCTCGGCGCAAACGCTCAAATGCTGCGGCGCTGCTATGCTTAGGAGCAACGAGACGCGATGTTTCTCTGATTTATGGCCTGCAAAGCGTGCTTCTCGCCGGCACAGGTGCAGTTCTCGGCGCCGCTGCAGGGTGGTTGATACTACAGCTGTTTCCAATAGTTCTACTTGAGTTTTTACCGCTCGACATTTCGGTGTCCATATCCATGTCGCTATGGGCCGTGTTAGCTGGTGCGCTTGTCGGCGTAGCCGGCGGTGTGTTGTTCTCATTCGAAGCGCTGCGCACTCTCACTCTCACCTCTCCGATGAGTGCACTTAGAACTTCTTTGCTCGAAGAGATACCCAAAGTCAGCCGCTTAACGCTCGCGGCAATTACCTTTTTTCTGCTGCTAGCCGGCAAATATGCCACAGGCAGCTTCCTTAAGGCCGGAATTTTTTTCTGCAGCTTTGCTGTCCTTCTGCTATGTGTGCTCATCGCCGCCAAAGCGATATTGGTGCTGCTTCGTAAGCTGATTCCGACTTTCAGCACGGGGGTGGTTCGCCAGGGAATCAATAACATCTTCCGACCAAACAACCAGTCGCTGATTATGATCCTCTGCATAGCCTTGCTTACATTTATAGTGTCTTTGACGATGCTGCTGCAGAGGTCGCTGCTGGACGAAGTTGCACTTAAAGACACGAGAACTCAGCCTAACACGATCCTGTTCGACATTCAGAGCGATCAGGTCGAAGAAGCAAAAGACTTGTTAAACAGGCTTGGGCACCCGGTGATGGAGGAGTCGGCAATCGTGTCGATGCGCTTGCGCAGCATCAACGGGATACCATACAGCAAGCTGCTTGAGGATGAGGATATTCCAAAGTGGACTTTGAGGCGCGAATATCGCTCGACCTTTCGCGACCATTTAACCGAGACAGAGGAAATCGTTGCGGGAAGCCTAAGGGAACGTGTCGAAAACACCGACGGCCCGATTCCCGTCTCATTAGAAGAAGGTATCGCGGAAAAGCTGAAAGTAACTCTTGGTGACACGCTAGTTTTTGACGTTCAGGGAGTTGAACTCGAAACAACTATTGCGAGCTTAAGGGAAGTCGACTGGAAACAGGTTAGGCCCAATTTCTTTGTAGTCTTTCCACTCGGAGTCCTAGAACAGGCCCCCCAGATTCATGTACTGGCGACTCGCACCAAGGGGGCCGAAGACTCGGCGCAGCTTCAGCGCGAAACCGTCAAGCTGCTTCCGAATGTTTCAGTAATAGACATCACGTTAGTTTTAGACACTTTAACTACAGTGATCGATAAAATTTCTTTTGTTTTGGTCTTCCTCGGCTTTTTCATCGTGTCTATGGGTTCAATCGTTCTGGGCGGTGCGCTCGCGACTGGCAGGTACAACCGACTGCGCGAATTAGTGATTTACCGGCTTCTCGGTGCAAGCTACCAACAGATGCGCACTCTCGCCTTATGTGAGTTCCTTGCCCTTGGCTTGGTCGGCGCCGTGATCGGAATTTGCCTGTCTATTGCAGCCGCTGCACTGCTAACGACCTATGTTCTGAAGGTTTCTCTTCACGGACTCTTACCGGG
>JAUIIP010000039.1 GCA_030431555.1 bacterium | reverse complement strand
TACACCCTCGGTCGACAAGCCAATTTTTTAGACCCAAAGGAGCCTTGCAGACATGAAAAACTTTAGGACATATCAGTTAGCCGTTGAATTCTACAGACAAGCCGCTGCCCTCCAACTGCCCCGGCACTTAAAGGACCAGCTCGACCGAGCGGCCTCAAGCATTCCGCTGAATCTAGCGGAAGGTGCCGGAAGGTTTTCTAAAAATGACAAGAAAAGGTTCTACAGAATCGCCTTCGCAAGCCTGCGCGAATGCCAAGCAATCATTGATCTAGCAAATGCCCCGGAATCTCCCCTAAGCGCGTCAGCAGACAAACTCGCAGCTCACATATTTAATCTGCTGAGAAATTAACTTTCACTAATCAACTGAAACGCCGGTCGGAGGAGAAGGAGCTCCTCCGCTAACAGCGGGCCTTGCACCGACATCCGCTCCCCCAGTCCCTTCACCGATTCCCGGAGACCCGGCTGCAAGTCTAAAATCACCTTGAGAGGCATTTTCAAACTGAACTTGCTCTGCTTCAGAACCATTGTCGCCGACGTAACTCATCGCGTTTGAGAAGTTCTTCGCTGTGCCCTGGTGATAAAGGAAGCTCTGGGAAGCAGCGTTGTAGAAAAAGTTATTACTACTGTCCCAATGGTTAATATTGTACTGATTGCTGCCCCAGCGGCCTAAAGTAATCACACCGCTCGACTGCGAACCATTGTAAAAAGCATTGTCGTGAAAGTTAATGTTTCGTTGATAGCTGGTATTTTCGTATCCGGTATCAACGGCAACAGGAGTGCTGTATATTGTATTGAAATAAACTTCTGAGTTCTGATTGCCCTGCTGGTTCTCTGCTTCAAAGTAAAATGCAACCTGGCAGTTATTAACAACGTTGTGATGGATGTCGTTATTAAAGGCCCGAATGAAGAATCCGTTAGTGCAGTCGCGAATCTCATTATAATAAGCCTCAGTAATGATGTTGCCTGAGTGCTTGTGTCGGATCCCCTGAATCTCATTGTAAATTACATTATTAACCAATGTAATTTTCGAACCGCTCTGCGCGCTGCCCTCGGACAAGATCCCGATAGCACCGACATTGTTATCGCTGCCGGTCTTATTAACTTTGTTGTTGTAAAATTCGCTATTCTTAATCGAGAACGTGTGCAGCAGACTAGTCATCGAAACCGAAATTCCGCCGCCGACGCCCATAATGCCGTCGCCTTTGCCGTCATGAACTAAGACGCTGATAATTTCTACGTTCTTAACGTTCTCATCGATGTAAATCCCACGGCCATTCGCACGAGTGAATTCGACGTTCTGAATTCTTATTCCGTTATTCGGCGAACCCGAAAGAGCGCTAACATGAATCATGTCGTTTAGCTGGTATTCACCATCGAATATCGCACGCGGTTGTCCGCGCCAGCTTTTGACTACGGTCGGCTGGGACGAGGTACCACCCTGGGACCCTCGGCCGAAGCGCACAATCATACTGTTCGAGGTCGTATTGTGGTCGGATGCCTTGAACGTACCCTTAACATACAGGTAGTCACCGCCGCCGATCTGCCCTTGGTGGTAATTACCACCCTGCATATAGCCGACCACCGTCTCAAAACTATTGTATGGGGAAGCAAAAGTTCCGTTTCCGCCGCCAGGTGCATTTGCGTCAACCCACCAGCATTTCTTTCCTGAAGGTGCCTCGCACTGCGAAGCTGAACCGGGTTCAACGCCGGTCGGATAGAGCAGACCCGGCCCATAGGGGTCCGCAGCGGCATTGCCCGAGATAACTAGGCAGAATGCAGCCAGAGCAAAAAACCTGGGCGCGAATGAAATTGTCTTTTTCATTGTCCTCTCCACACACAAACCGACTATTACCTACTCAAACCGCTTGTTCACATCAGTATACTCCAAAGCTTAGACCAAGCTCAAACAGGGCCCTGTATTTTCGACATATTAGCTCTTCGTGTGCTACTTAAGCGGCGTATGACCCCCAAGCTCGCAAATTTGGTGTATCGCGCGGCCTCGACGCTCAGGCGCGAGCCAACCTTTCGCTATCTTTCTGATTATGAGGCCAGCCAGTGGTGGGATAGAGAACAACTGGCCGTTTTTCAGAGCGATCTCCTTGAGAAACTCCTAGAACATTTGAGCGCGGAGGTCCCCAAGTATCGCGGCAGCCTTGCCTCGTCCTTGGACGAACTGCCGATCGTTACAAAAAAGGAGATAAAAGAACAGACTATAACGTTTCTCTCTGAGAATCGGCACGGGCCTACTACGACCAAAACTACCGGGGGCTCCACAGGCCAGCCGATAACAATTGTGAAAGACGCCGAAGCGATGGCGCGTGAACAAGCGGGGACTTTACGGGGCTACTGCTGGGCCGGAATCAATGTAGGCGACAAGCAGGCGAGAATGTGGGGAGTGCCGATTGATTCCAACCGGCGTCGGAAAGACGCGCTGCGAGATTTCTTGCTAAACCGAGTACGATTCTCAGCGTTTAATTACCAGGAACGCGACTTAGCTGATTTTTACGAACGCTTCATTCGTTTTAAGCCTCAGTACATTTATGGATATGTATCGATGGTGCGCGACTTCGCAAACTATCTGAGCCGCAGCGGCAAATCCCAGAGCCACCCCTGGCTAAAAGCCGTCATTACTACAAGTGAGGTTCTCTCCCAGGCGGCCCGAAACGATATCAGCAAGGCTTTGGGCGTGCGCGTATATAACGAATATGGATGCGGTGAAGTTGGGACTATAGCGCACGAATGCGAGCACGGCAGTATGCACATTACTTCTGAGAATCTTTACGTTGAGATCTTAGATGAACAAAACAGAGTATCTGCCAAGGACGGCAAGATTGTGATAACTGAGCTGCATAACAGAGCTCAGCCTTTGGTTCGCTATGAGTTGGGAGACTATGGTCGCTTGGGAACTTCTGAGTGCGCCTGCGGTCGGAAGCTTCCGATACTGGAGAACATTCACGGCCGTGCTTACGACATTATTGTCGGTCCTGAAGGACGAAAATATCATCCTGAATTTTTTATCTACATTTTTGAGGAACTCAAACAAAAGAGTGAGTCGATTCTCCAGTTTCAACTCATTCAGAACAATCAAACTTTAAATATTTCCTTAGTTCGCGGCAAAGACTTCAACCAGGACGTCGAACAGCAGATCGCCGGCCGTCTAAGGCAGGAGTTCGGCGACTATTTTTCAACCGAGTTTGCTTATGTAAGCAGCATTCCGCGAGAAGCGTCCGGCAAACTAAGGGTGGTCAAACGGGCTCAGCCTGCTGAATTGCCGAATTAGTCATTTCAAACTGCTTGGCCCAGAACTGAGCGAATTCGCCGCTAAAGGCGCCCATCTCGGACCGAAGCTCATTCTGCCGCGCCAAAAACTGCGCAACAGCATCCGCATAATCCTTAGAGCTGTTCTTTGCGTAAACTGTTCCACGCCGAAACAGCGCTCTGGTAACAGGAAAATCCGCCAGCACCGAAGGCACTCCGACCGACACAGCTTCGTATGCGCCGCAAACCAGGATGCGCTCGTCGACAGTAATGTCGATTATCAAATCTGAATGCTGAATCAGCGCCTCAAATTCTGCCTCCGGCAAGTAATCGGTGAACTTGATTCTGTCCGATTCGAACCTAAGCAGCGCGCCGGCTTTGCTCTTCTTCCCAGTCACGAATAGGCTATAGTCAGTATCAAGCTGAACCAGTCCTTCAAGGATTTCCTCAATCGGCTCATCCCAAGCGAACGAACAAACTAATACGATAGCCGGACGCTGCGCAGCGTCGAGCAGTTTTGGAACCGGTCTCTCGGGAATATGCGGCAGCTTGTCGGGAAGTATAAGCGGAGTTCCTCCGAAGCGCTCGATTGCCGCCTTCAGCTCATCGTTTGTCACAATCACGAAATCGGCCTTGCGCACTGCGTAAGCCGCCGCCCACTTCAGCAGCTTGTTGTTTGAGCGCTCGTAGTTCGGCAGCGCATTGTGAGCATCGATGACATAAACGAAGGACTTAAAGTTTCTCAGGAAGCCTACCACCACAGATAGCACAAGGGACGGGCACTGCACGAACACAGCACTCCACTGTTTGGCCAGCACTAAGCGCGCCGTCTTCAGGGAGCTGGCCAAATACCGCATCAGCCTGCCGCGACCACTCATATCGATAACGACGTAGTCGCAATCGAACGCCGGCGCAAGCTCCTTGCTTCGACGGTGGTGTTCCCATGTAATCCAAAGTCTAGTCGACATCGACAATTCCCGGTGCTTTACTCAGCGGGGAAGATATAAGCTTTGCGCAAGCCTAACAAGCGCTGGGCTGCTTGTCTCCATTGTTCATGGATAAGCGACTTGCTAAATATCAGACATGGGTCAAAATTCTTCAACGATTTGCCATTTCGCCTCCGGCGACCTTTGGGCCGGAGCTGAGGTCCAGGTTTTTCATTTAATTAAGGGTTTGGCCGCTTCGGGTAGTTTCAAGCCCTGCGCGATTTTACTTAATCAGGGAACCCTAGCCGACAAGCTTGCTGAGAACTCGATTCCCGCACTGGTTATTGACGAACAGTTGAGCTCAATCTGGACCATCAGATCGAGGGCGAGAGATTTTATTAGAAGTCAGAACGTCAACCTGCTGCACAGTCACCGATATAAAGAAAACATCATTGCCGCCAGCATTTCCTCTACACCTCCGCTGCGGGCTTTGGTTCAAACAGTTCATGGCATCCCCGAGCCGCAATCAGGTCTTCGAAAAGCAAAGATGACGGTTTATCAGCAGCTGAACAGAGCTTTTAGCAAAGCGAGATTCGATGCCGTAGTCGCTGTCTCGGAAGAAATAAGGTCCAAGCTCGCCGGGATCTACTCAGAAACTGTATTGAGTTCAATTCCGAATGGAATCAAACTACCGAATGCCCTTTCCGGCAATGAACGCAGCAGCGCACGAAAAGCACTCGCTGTGAACGACAACGCATTCGTGTTCGCTGCAGTTGGACGCATGGTGCCTGTAAAAGGCTTCGATATGCTGCTCCAAGCGTGGTCCGCTTTGCAGTCGAACGCGGAGCTGGAACTGATCTTGGCCGGTGACGGTGCGGAACTAGAACTACTTAAGAAGCTCTCTGAAGACCTTTCACTTTCAAATGTCAGGTTTCTTGGATACCAGCATGACATCCGCAAAGTGTTTGCCGCTTGCGACGCATTGGTGATTAGTTCGCATCATGAAGGCATCCCGCTAACCTTGCTTGAGGCAATGGCTCTTGAGATCCCAGTAGTCGCCACCGAGGTTGGAGGTATAGTCGAGGTCGCAACGGACGACGAAGACGCACTCCTCGTTGCTCCCGGAAACCCCGAACGGCTGGGCGCAGCTATGCTGAGGCTGATTGAAGATGCAGATCTTAGGCGACGCCTTGGCTCAGCAGCACGGGCAAGAGTTGAAGGCGCTTTCAACATCAATAAAATAGTAAATAAATATGAAATATTGTATACAAACTTGCTGGCTTAGGGCAAGCAAGATGCTTTCATTGCGGCGTCTGGATACGCAAACTGATCCATACTAGTGAGAATTCTTCTTCCCACTTTCAGGTAGTACTAACCTAGTTCTAGCTAAAAACCGCTATTTCAACATCATTTTTATGCCCTTTCTGCCGCTGGTAAGATCCCGCTTTTATAGCACAATTCTGATGATTTCTCGCATTACAATTCTAGGCTTTAAGACAAGGCGCTTGGCACGGTTCATGCGATTTGAAGCCCCAGAAAGAGGCAAGGTTTTTTGGGGTTCAAGGAGATCAAGCGGTTTTGCAAAGGATAATACCGGGCCAATTCATATCAATTGTTGTGCGGCTTACTGCGTTAGCCGTCATTTCGATACTGCTAGTTGGCGACGCAGCCCTGGCGGCTGACGTGTCCCTGAGCTGGAATGCCAACTCAGAGCCTGACCTAAGCGGCTACAAGGTATACTGGGGAACTTCTCCGGGAATGTATTCGTCATCCGTAGCGGTTGGAGACGTCACCAACTACACGGTCCAGAACTTGGACTCACAAACACTTTACTACTTTGCTGTGACTGCTGTTAACGACAGCGATCAAGAGAGCGGGTATTCTTCCGAAGTAAGCACGACTACCGGCGGAGGATCCTCAAGCACCTCCTCCAGCACTTCATCTTCAACTAGTTCATCATCAAGTACGTCAAGCAGCTCAAGTTCCTCCAGTAGCTCAAGCTCCACGTCGAGCTCATCTTCAACTTCCTCTTCCAGCTCATCCAGCGGTGCGCCGGATGACGACGACGGCGACGGCCTTAGCAACGGAGATGAAGGGATTTACGGCACTAATCCGAACGACGCCGATAGCGACGACGACGGAATCATGGACGGCCAGGAAGTTACTGATAACACCAACCCGCTGGACAAAGGGAGCAATATTACTCCTCCCGGAACCACAAGCTGTTTGGAGTGGAACCAGTCCCTAGACGGCATGGAAAACTACGCTGAGCATCTCAGCCGAGCGAACACTGCACTTAATATTCATACTCAGCTTTACGACATGAGTGGTGCGCCCGGCGGCTCTTTCGACTTCACGCTTCAGCCAGGTCAACAGTTCGACGTTCCGGTCCACGCTCTAGAGGGCGCTCAGGTAAATACCTACGGTTCCTTTTGCACGACACACGACGGTCAGCCGGGAGATCTTGTCACTCGCATGTCCTACTACAAGGCGCCGGCCGGCACGATGAATTATCAGTTCGCATTCAGTCTTAGCGGCCATAACGGCAAGACCGGAGAGCAATTCGTCGGATACAACACCTACCCTCCAGGATTCGGCCCCGGCGACCAGCAGAATTTTGTGGCCAACTGGTATCAAGTTAGCAGCGAAGAAGGCGGCAGCGGGACGGCTATGTTCTACGGCCAGCTTGGAGACCTAATAGGCCAACAGGCCGTCACCGTTAGTCCGGGAGGACGGGTGGACTTGTCAGCGCATCAGTTCGGCGCAAACAGAATAGGAACAATTCGCTGGGTCCCCAACAACCCGAACGTCAAATTCGTTATTCGCGTGGTGCGCTACGTTTACGACAATCCGGGATACGTCAACAGCTTTGATTCCGCCTTTCAGCTAAACGCAGACTACGGGTCGGGTCAGCTTCGCAGCGCTCCGCTCGACACGTCTCAAGGCTCCGCTATTGTTGAGCTCTCAAGTACTGTCAGTCAGCCGGTAGTTGCGACCGTTAAAATCTACTCCGAATCCGGCTCACTACTGGCGACTCAGGCCGTAGCACTTGCTCCGTACGCAACCCATCACATAATCACTGACTCTGTACTAAACGGTCAACGAGGCATGGCGACTGTGGAATCAAACACCGCATCTAGTATTCTCGCTGTGGCTATGCACTACAAGCGCAATCAAAATATGGGCATCGACTATATGTTTGGTGTGCCGTTTGCGGAATCTATTGGTTCAGTCTTGACCTCTAGCTACAACACTTATCTCAGCCAGAGCTCCATGGCAGTCGTTACAAATACCAGCAGCAGCCCCCAGGACGTCGAGCTGGTTATGGTTCGAAGCGACGGGAGTACGCAGATAGAGGGATGGACGTTAACAGTTCCTGGAAATGGTTCACTCTTTGTCGACCTGAACTATTTCGAAGGACCAAACAACTACGGTAAGGTAATGCTCATGCCGGAAAACCCGCACACGGTGTCTGCGCGGGTGCTGAGAGTTCGTGGCACAGACTATGTAATCCCCGTCGCCGCCACTCCATAAAGCAACATCTACCTTGGCTGAATTGATCGTATCTGAACGCTTTAGGCGCGTTTACAAAGCTTTTACAATCCGCTTCGAACTTTACTGATAAACTCGAGTCATAGCATAGAGCTCGCATCGCGCGGGCCACGGTTCTCAATAAGGCTTTAAGGGGGTTACATGGCGACACGCTTCGGATCAAACACATATTCATCTAGACGATTCTCACGCCAGGTCAGATGGATCATCGCCTGTTTGAGTGGAACAATCCTAGTACTTTGCGCAACACTTGCAGCAGTTCTGCTGCATGTAAACGACATCGATCAAACGACTCCGCCTCCTGGTATCGTATTGGCATCCGATGACCCACCCGAGCCTACTACAACGATCTTAACGGCCAGGAGACGAATTGAGGTAGGCGAGCAGCTGACTCTGGAAATGTTCGATAAGAACACTTTTCTCGCCTCACTAGTCCCCCAGGACGCTATCCGGGCGGATCAGCAAGACTTCGTCCTCGGCAGGTACGCTACTCAGCTTCTCGACAGCGGTATGTCGATCACGAAAGTTGCAATTTCTCAGAAGAAACCAATTTCTGCGCTTTATATTCCACCCGGGTACCGAGCATTCACGATTATGGTCGATCCCAGATCCGGTGTTGAAGGATATGCCAAGCCCGGATCTCGAGTGGACGTACTCTGGTCATTCCTAGGCGATGACAAAATGCGCCAAGTCGCAACGGTAGTTCGCTATTCGCGAGTCCTGTCTGTAGCCGGAGCCACCGAAGTAGAAAACATACCGAATCTCAAAGGTCTTCAGAACACAACCGTGACTCTTTTAGTAAGCGAAAAAGACGCTAAACGCCTTGAGCTGGCTCGCGGCTTGGGTCAGTTGAGCCTGAGCTTGGTCGGAGACTCGGAACCTATTCAGTTAAAGGACAATGATCTTCCGGTCACTGTGACAGACATTATCCCCACTACAGTTGAAGCGGAAGATCCGAGCTATAATGGAAGTATCTTTTACCGCGACCCGCTTACTGGAAAGATGAAGAAGTATCTTCTCGATGACAGAGGCCGCTGGAAACCGGAAGAAATTTCTTAGGGACCGGTTCCGACATCTTCAACGGGCTTCTTACCCGAAAGCTTGTCGCCCGTCTTAAACCATTGCTCGGCTGCCGTTTCGTTGCGATCAGCGCGAGGAAGTGACAGATAAATCTCGCCGACCAGGTAAGCGGACTTCGCATCGCCCTGGTCGGCCGCTTTCGAAAGCCAATGGGTAGCTCTGTCGGTGTCTTTCTTCACTCCGTACAGCGCCTTCCAGTAGATTTGGCCGAGCACCTTTTGCGCACTCAAGTGTCCTTGCTTCGCAGCATCTTCGAGCAGCTTCATGCCGGACCCCGTGTTGGGCTGCTCCAAGCCGGCGCCGCGCAAATCCATCAATGCAAGTCGAACGCTGGCAGAGGCGTCGTCGCCGTCTGCTGCCATTTGGTAGTAGTTGCGCGCCTTCGAATAATCTTGCTCGACACCGCGTCCGATTTCATACAGGTGCCCAAGGAATACAACCGCCTGCAGGCTCCCCTTTTTGGCGCCCGCCAGGTAATACCTCAGAGCCTTTTCGGGGTCCGCCGCTACCCCCTTGCCTTCCTCGTACATTTTACCGAGCGCCGCAATCGCAGGAATCACCCCCTGATTGGCCGCCGAGCGAAACAGTTTAATCGCCTGAGAATAATCAAGGGCCACACCGTGCCCCGACTGGTAAAGCAGTCCCAGGCGATACATAGCGTCTGGGTTGCCTTCCTTCGCCGAAGCTTCAAGCCACCGCGCAGCTTCCTTGAAGTCGCGAGTAACCCCTCTGCCCTGCATATACATCAACGCCACTTCATACTGGGCAATCGCCAAGCCAAGCTCCGCTGCCCGCAGACGCCATTTCGCCGCCTCCTCGAAATTCTTGGTTCCTGCGTAGCCACCTTCAAAATAAACCGCCAAATTTCGCATTGCCTCGCGATTTCCTTTCTCGGCGGATTCTACCCAAGCATCATGAGCACTGGTTGGGCTCGCACGGGTACCTTTACCGAGTAAGCGCGCCGTCCCCACTTCCTTCAAAGCTTTGTCGTGACCCTGCTTCGCTGCCAGGTCATACCATGCAAAACCTCTCTCCAGGTCCTGCGGCACCCCCCAACCCTCCGAATACATAAAACCTAGGATGTATTGGAGATCTGCATCACCTGCCTTGGCACTTTTTATATACCCCTCCAAGTTTCCACGAAGCGGACGGGGTACATACAAACCGAGTCTACGACGCTCTTTGACGCCTTCAGGTTCAGCATCAGATCCGGTCTGTGCCTGAACGACTGTCGTCGTGCTCAACAACAGGAGTAGTAGAAGCTTAAAAAATCGATTCACTGAACGATTGGCCCCGAATAGCTGAATATATATTGATATATCGCGTGCGATACGGCGAAACAACTACTGGATACGCTGAGAGCCGCCTCTAGCTTAGTCATTTTGTCATTTATCCCTTGCGAAATTTTACAAGCTACCTAAGCCGCTGCATTATAAGCTTCGCTCTATAACCGGGAGGAGCAGTTCGATGATCTTCAAGAAGCGCGATGATGAATCAGGAGAAGAAGAGGTCGAGAAGGAACTGACTTCTGCGGAAGTCACTATATCCCCATTGCTGCTGGTTTCAGGAAACGGCTGCGAGGATCAGTCCGTTCAGAAGTCTTTTGAGAGCAGTGCGGGTGAACTTCGGGTCTTTCCCCTCGCCGGTGAAGATCTCACGGCAATCTCGCGTGCTACCGCGGTAGTCAGCGTATTCGAAGACAACGCAAGGCGCAGCCGCCTTTTAGATGAAGTAATCAAGGTTCGCCGCGCAAGAGGTGATGGAACGCCTACTCTCATAGTCGCCGCAAATATACATAATCTAATCGACTTGGGTGGATGGATGCACGAGCGAGCGGAACAGGACGCCCTCGAGGGTATCAGGTTGATCGCTGCCGTAAATCCTTCTGAAGTGGCGGCTCAGCTTGACGATAAGCTGAACCCGGTGAGTGAACAGAACATTATAAAGATGCCGATCTCCCCCGAGATTCCGGACAGCGGCTACAAATATTTTTATACGATAAGTCCTTCGCTGCGTGAGGTCGTGCGGCTGACACGTGAACTTGCACAAAACAATGTCAGCCGCATTTATCTATTGGGCGGACCGGGTGCTGGGAAAACATCAATTGCCTATTATTACTGGCTCTCACGAAGCAAAGGTAATTTTGTCACAATAAACTTAAATGCCGAGAGTACCGGTGATAAGGCAGCAATGAAATCGCTGCTATGCGGACATGTCACAGGCTCTTTCCCCGGCGCATCCGCTCGCGAGGGAGCGCTGTCATTTGCAAAGGACGGTGTCTGCTTTCTCGACGAGAGCCATGGTGTTACCGGGGTCGTCATGCAAGTGCTTATGGAAGTTCTCGACAGCAACCAGTATTACCCGTTCGGAGCGACCGCAAAACGACTTCTGGAGTGTGCAGTAATTTTCGCTAGCAACAGAAGTTGGGAAACCTTGCGTGACCAAATCAATCTCGATGAACACGCGAGACTCGGAGCAACCTTAATTCAAATAGAGGATCTCTCAGAACGACCGGAAGATCTCGTCGCGGTTCTCGCTGCGATGTTCGCGAAGTTTAAGAAGCAGTGCACCACCTGGACTCCCCCAGTAGGCTTAACGGAGGAGGCTTGGCAAAGGATTCGTAAATGTCCCTGGCGCGGTAATCTCCGAACTTTGATGCGTGTGTTTGAAACAGCCGCGGTACATGCATCCGCTGTAAAGAAATCATCAGAGCTGCTCGACGTAGAGGAAATTGAATACGGGATTGGGCTGTGGGAGCCTGAAGATCACCACAGCCATCAAATTTATACTTCCGTCCAGTCTTCCGGCTCGGCAGTCTAGTTCTTTTCGCTTATTCGACTTCCGTTCGCCGGTGCGGAGTTGAGAAGCTGTTCATAAAGCGCTAGATATTTCCCCGCGCAGGCATGAGCGGAAAATTCTGAGACTGCCCGCTGCCGCCCGGCGGCACCAAAGCGATTTCGCATATCCGCATCCTGCACGAGTAATTTGATTTTTTCGGCGGCAGCTTCCGGATTACGAGGCGGCACCAGGAAGCCGGTTTCTTCTTCAGTAACTATCTCCAGTGGCCCACCTTCAGCCATCGCAACTATCGGCTTGCCGCAGGCCATTGCCTCCGAGACAACGAGACCAAAAGGCTCTGGTCGGTTTGACATATGAACGGCTATGTCGACCGAATTCAATATTTCAGGTACGTCGGCACGATACCCGGTAAACGTCACTCTGTTATAAATGCCGAGTTCATTGGCAAGCTGTTTTAGCTCCTCTTCGTAGAGCATGTCCCCGTCAGAAACATCACCCACAATAAGTCCGTGTACATTTGGAGAGCTGACTTCGGCGACTTGCGCGAACGCCTTTAGAAAATCCGTATGACCCTTCCAGGGCACAAGACGCCCGAAGATAGCCACGACAACGGAGTTTTCGGGAACCCCGAATTCGCTGACTAAGTCTACGGCCTGCGCTTGAGGTGAAAAACGGCCGGTATCAATGCCATTGTGAATAATTGTGATCCTCTCTTCCTCAACGCCGAATGCAAGCAAGTCATCCTTTATCGCTTGGGAGATGGCGACGTGGTGATCAACATACTGGGCAACCTTTCTTGCTAAGCGCGACGGATACTCAAAGTCTTGGTGACATGAGATGCTTTTTGCCCCCAACAGCTTGGCTGCTAAAACGCAGGACTGCTGAATATTTATCAGATTGTTCAGGTGGATAACGTCTGTCTGTGATTTCCGGCCGATATTTGCCAATCGAAAAGCTCGCGGTACTTCACCAGCTGCCACATCCAGCAGCATGTCAAAGTATTTTCTCCATCCACTGCGCAGTCCTGAATTCGAGCCATAACGGCTATATGGCGGAAAACTGAAGAACGGCACCGAGTCTGGAACCCGGTTTAAAGTCGACTTTTCTTGTTGAGCCGACACGAGCCCGGCTATAACTCCATCGACCTGATTCAACTCGGAAGCAAGGCTCAAGGCGTGTTCAAACGCCCCCCCAAAAGTCGAGGTAAAATCAACTATTAACGATCGAATTGGCTCGCTACGCACCTTGCTTCCCAGGGGCTTATATTATCAGTAGATACCTATCAAAGAATGCACCGAAACGAAACAGAGCTATACTCCACAAAGTGGTAAATCCGGAATATTATCGTTGCTTAGTTCAAGTTGGATTAAGGAGGCTCGAGAAATGCTAGTCCCGAGAACGTTAGCGATGCTGCTTGCATCTACCCTACTGCTCCATAGCCAAGCGGCATCGGCTTGTCAGCCCTGTCCTAAAGTCCTTAGTCTTGCTGAGACGGTTCAGAAAGCCGATTTGGTAATAGTCGGAAAAAATCTTACCAAGCGCACACAGCCGGACACCGAGCCCGGTGGGCCGGATGAAATAGACGTTTGGATTATCCGAACGCTGCTCGGCGAGGAAACAAAGAAAACTATTCGGGTGAATAGCTGGGATGGGATGTGTCCTTATGGCATTGTTGCAGACGGGGGCCACAACGTTATGCTGCTGAAGCGCCAACAGGACAAATACGATGCTGTTGAGTCAGGGTGCAGCGTTAAAACTTACCCCGTAAAGAACGGCATAGTTGATGTTGAAGGCACTGAGATGAGTCTTCAGAACTTCACCGCTTTAGTTGAACAATATAAATCAAATTAGGATTGGAGAACTGATGAAAGACGGCAATTTGCTAGTTTTTGACACAGAGGCAACCGGACCCAACCCTGAAAGAGATCAGATAATTGAGCTGTCTTTGCAGGAAGGTTTGAGTGCAGAGGCGGACATGAAAACATGGCGAATTAAGCCGTCCATTCCTATTTCCGCCGCGGCGACGGAAGTTCATGGCATCAAGGACGAAGATCTAAAGGACTGCCCGTCATTTTCAGAAATATTTCCTGAAATTCGACCGTACTTCGAGCGAGCAGACTACATAGTTGGCTACAATGTCGACTACGACATCACCATCGTTATGACGGAACTTCAGCGAAATTCACTTCCAGAACTGGAGCTGAGTGGAAAACAGTTTATCGACCCCCTGATGATGTGGCGAAAGTTAGAGCCCCGGAGGTTAGTAGACGCCCACGAACGTTTTGTCGGCCGGAAGCTGGAGAATGCCCACAGTGCAGAAGCTGACGTAAGAGCTACAGCAGCCGTTCTTCTCGGGATGACCGAAAGCTTTGCTCTATCTAAAGCCTCTTGGGATGAACTCGCTGCCTTATCCCAGTCCAGACGAGCGACCTGGGTAGGCCCGAGCAAGCATGTTCAGTGGCGTGATGGACACGTTGTTCTTGCGTTCGGCAAGCACAGCGGCGTGCCGATCACCGAACTGGCAGCAGACCGATCGAACTCATACCTGAATTGGGTAATAAATAAGGATTTTCCCGATCACGTTAAATGTATCGCGCAGGAAGCAATCAACCGGCCCGCCTCAGAATTCATGGTCTGGATCGAGCAAACTTACGGCAAGGAGCCCGACGCATAATGTTATCGCTGGACAACTATCGGCTCCTCGGTCGCAGCGGTTTACGCGTTTCACCACTATGCCTTGGCACAATGACGTTCGGGACTTCCTGGGGATGGGGGGCGAAGAAAGACGAATGCAAGAGGATCACCGACAAGTATCTGGAACAAGGGGGGAACTTTATCGATACCGCCAATTATTATACCGGCGGAGAGAGCGAGCAAATGCTTGGGGAGTTTCTTAAAGGCCGCAGGCAACAAGTAGTCCTCGCGACCAAATACAGCCTGTCACTGCAGCCGGGAAACCCGAACGCAGGAGGAAACCACCGCAAGTGTATGATCGAGTCGATAGAGGCTAGCCTCAAGCGTCTTGGAACCGACTACATCGACCTTTATTGGCTGCATGTTTGGGAAGGGATCACACCAATTGATGAGGTAATGCGTGCATTCGATGACCTGGTACGGGCCGGCAAAGTACTTTATCTGGGTGTATCAGACACTCCGGCTTGGAAAGTCTCTCAGGCCAACACCCTCGCTGAACTGAGAGGTTGGAGTAGGTTTATCGCTCTGCAAATTGAATTTAGCCTGCTTGAGCGAACGCCCGAGCGCGATCTAATTCCGATGGCGCAGGATCTTGGACTTGGCATCACCCCTTGGTCACCGCTAAAGAGCGGAATTCTTACCGGAAAATACAACAACACGAAGAAACCGGAGCAGTCCGCGCGTGCTTCGATCATGGAAGAGAAACTGACCGAAAGAAATCTTGAGATAGCTAAATTGACGAGTCGAATCGCCGTGGAGGCAGGAGCCACGTCTTCTCAAGTTGCGCTGCGCTGGAATCTTGAGCAACCGGGCATTACCAGTCCAATCATCGGTGCACGTACGATAGAGCAGCTTGAAGACAATATTGGCTGCCTGGGATTGGGGCTGGACGAATCGCTGCTATCGGCGCTGACCGAAGCCAGCGCCGTACCCATGGGGTTCCCTCACGACTTCATCGCGAAGCCGTCGATGATCGATCGAATTCGCGGAGGCGTGAAGATAGAACATTAATTGGCATATTTCACCGAGCAGCCGTAAGGCTTTGACTCTGAGACTGAAACCGGTTCACCCTTTTTCAGTTGAGCGATCGCCGATCTAACAAAATTCTTGGCATCCTTGGGATCCCCGTGCGAACTGGAGTTATCGTCAATGGCTCCCTGGTAGATCAACTTGCCGTCTTCATCAATTATAAACATGTGCGGGGTCGTTTTAGCGCCGTATGCTCTGCCGACACTTCCGTTAGCATCTGTAAGTACGGCAGAACTGCCTAACCCCAAGTCCGCAACAAGAGTTTTGAAATCCGCCGGCGAGGTGTAGCTCCTGTGCCCCTGGTTTGTTGAGTCGATAGTCAGCCAAACCATTCCGTCTTGTACAGCCTCGCGCTGAAGTGCTTGCATGTCTCCGTTGCGGTAATGCTTCTTGACGTAGGGGCATTCTCGGTTAAACCATTCAAGAATCACCACCTTCCCCTTTAGATCAGCTAGTGAGACTTCGGTTCCTTCGATGCTGCTCAACGTAAACTCCGGCGCATCCTTGCCAACCTGAACTGCCGCCTGTGCCGAGCCGGCGCAGATCAATAGCAGCGCCGCACTAATAAACATCAACTTAATTCGAGCCATGAAAAAGTCTCCTATCGGTCACCGGTCAAAGAAGGCGCGATTATAGCTTGCATAGCTCGGGAGAAAAAGCTCTCTAGCCCTTGCCACCTGGAGCCGCTTCAGCTTGACTGGTGCAATGATAGATTCTCATGTCCATATAGTAGGCAATGGCAGCAGCGGGTCTGGCTGTAAAATACGTCCAAGCGGCGCGCATAAACTGCTGGCGCATTACATGCTCCATCAGTTAGGTCTCCCCCAAAGCGCACTCAGAGGCGACTTGGACAACATTTATGTCGAACGCTTGGTTCATTTCGTCGAGACTTCTGACTTGGACCAGGTAGTTATCTTGCCTCACGAGGAAGTTTACGACGAGCACGGCAGAATCATTGACGAGGAAAATAACTTCTACATACCCAACGACTATATATTCGAGTTGTGCGAACGCTATGGGTGCTTTCTTCCGGCTGTTTCTATACATCCCGCGCGCGCCGACGCAGTGGATGAACTTGAGCGCTGTGCAGCAAAAGGCGCCGTTTTGATGAAATGCCTCCCCAACTGTCAGAACATAGACTGCGAAAATCCTCGCTACATTCCATTTTGGGAGAAGATGGCTCAACTAGGTATGCCGCTTCTAGCCCATACCGGAGGCGAACATACAGTTAAGCAGATTAACCCTAAATATGCTGATCCACGGACTTTAAAAACTCCGCTGGATTGTGGAGTAACAGTTATCGCGGCACATTGCGGGACTAAGAGCGGGCTGGTCGACCCGGAATACTTCGATATTTTTTGTTCGATGCTTTCGGAGCATGACAATTTGTTCGGCGACATAAGCGGGCTGCAGCTGCCGATACGATCTGCGTATTTGCCGCGCTGTCTCGATGGTTTGATTGCCCAGAGAATTATCCACGGAAGTGATTTTCCCGTTCCCTCTCAGCCGATTTGGTCTTGGATGCGCGGCCATATTGATTCGCCGACCTTTGCAAAGGCGCGCGCCATAAAAAACCCTCTTCAGCGAGACTTGTGGGTAAAACGCCAAATTGGAATTCCGGAAGCCGCATTTCAGCGAGCACGTGAAATTCTTCGTTTAACAGATTAATTAGCAGTATTGTTCACACCTTACTCGACTAGATTCCCTCAAAAAATGGAGGTAAAATAGGCACCTATTCTCGAGGAGGCAGTGGTTTGAAGCGAGAAACTAGGGGCAGCCCGGACTCAAAATCTGAAACCTCAACGGAGTCCAGAGATCTGAGCCCTGTGGAGTATTCGAAAAAGCTTCGCGCGGTCGTCTCTGACTCACCGTTGATGATTTTCGTAGTCGACTCCCAGGGACGCTTTCTCCTCGCGGAAGGCCGGGCTATAGCGCTTTGGAACACCAACACGGAGAACATTCTCGGCAGCAGCGTGTCGCAGGTCTGCAAGGCTGTGCCGGAGCTTCAGGCGCTGATTGAAAGCGCACTTAAAGGACGTCCCGCTCTTCAATCAATCTCTTTTTCCAGCCGACTTTTCGAGATTAGTTTGCTGCCGATCCTGGGAGACAACGGGGACGTTGAGCTGGTTCACGGTTACGGAATAGATATAACAGACCGCCGCCAATCACAGGATGCCTATAGTCAGCAGCAGAGATTCTTTAAACAGGTCATCGATATTAACCCTAACTTCATTTTCGCAAAGAACAGAGCGGGTGAATTCGTATTAGTCAACCAGGCGGTTGCTGATGCCTACGGCACCACTGTAGAAGATCTGCTCGGACGCACCGACGCAGATTTTAATGCCAACCTTGATGAAGTAGAGCACTTTCGGCAAGACGATATTGGCGTGATTGACTCCGGGGAAGAAACCTTCATTCCCGAAGAAGTCATAACCGACGCTGACGGTAATTTGCGCTATCTACAGACAATGAAACGCGCAGTGCTGGATTCGAACGGGAACCCGCAATTTGTGCTTGGCGTATCTACCGACATCACTGAACGCAAAGCCACCGAAAGAGCTTTAGAGGCTCGACTGAAATTCGAGCAGCTCATTTCGAGCATCTCGACAAATTTTATCAATCTTGCTGCTCAGGAAATCGACAGCGGTATTAATGAAGCTCTCAAGAAAATTGGCTTGTTTGTTGAGGCCGACCGCTGTTCAGTCGTCATGCTGCGCCCGGACGCCCGCAGCGCTGAGGTTAGCCATGAATGGTGCGCTTCTGGAATCCCTTCCCTCCTCGATCGTCTGGGAAAGCTGGAGTCAGAACCTTATCCTTGGTTCGTATCGATTATTTCTGAAGCGAAACCAGTGCTGATTGAAGATGTCGCTAAGCTTAGTGCAGACGCACAACCCGAAAAAAACTTTCTGAATCAGCTCGCGGTCAAATCGCTTTTATGCATACCGATGATTTACCAGAAACGTTTGGTAGGCTTTCTGGCTGTTCAGACTTTGGAGCAAGCTGCTGAGTGGTCGAGCGACGTCGTATCGATGCTAAAGCTGATGAGCGAAATAATCGTCAGCGCCGTCGAACGCCAGCGGGCAGCGTTCGAACAAGCGCGAAATCTTGAGCGTACTGAAAAGCTAAGATTTGTGGCTGAGAAACTCAACCTCGCGGACAACCTCGATGATGTTTACGAAACATCTATCGAAGCCATCATTAATACTCTTGGTGTCGATAGAGCATCGCTGCTTTTAATCGACGAGGACGATCAGCTTCGCCACAAAGCCTCCTACGGATTATCTTACTCCTACACTCAGCGTGTTTCTCCCTACTCGCCGTGGCCGCTTGATGACATAAACGCGCAGCCTGTCGTTTTGAACGACGTGAGTAGATCTGCCCTGGAACCCTGGCTTAAAGAGTCAATTCGACGAGAAGGTTTCTCAGCATGTGCGTTTTTCCCGCTGATTGGCAAAGATCGACTCATCGGTCGCTTAATGGCCTACGTAGATGAGCCTCACGTGTTCACACCCGAAAAGGTGAACATCGGCCGCGTGTTGTCGACTAACATTTCGACTGCAATTAGAAGGGTCCTCTCCAAGGCGGCGCTTGAGGAAAGTGAAGAGCTGTACCGCCAATTCTTCGAAGAGGATTTGACCGGTGACTACATTGCAAACTCTGATGGAAGTATCGTTCGCTGCAACGAAGCATTTGCGCGAATTTTCGGTTTTGAGACCGTTGAGCAGGCGATGCAGCAGAATATGACAGCGCTGTACGGCGACGAGCTTTTCCGCCAGCAGTTCCTTAAAGAAGTTCGCAGACATGGCGTGCTCTACATGCACGAAATGGAGCTGCAGCGAGTTGACGGACGTCCAGTTCATATAATCGAAAACGTAAGAGGAGTCTTTTCACCTGAAGGCGAGCTGGTTCAGACCAGGGGATACGTATTCGACATTACCGAGAGAAAGATCGCTGAGCAGCGTATTCGCGAACATGCCGCCCTTTTAGACAATACACAGGATGCGATCATCGTCCGCGATCTTGACGACAGAGTCCTATTCTGGAACCGCGCTGCTGAAATGCTATATGGCTGGACAAGTCGTGAGGCACTCGGCAGAACTCTTACCTCCCTCCTCCCTCCGCACTCGCCGGAATATACTGACGAGGCTCTACGCATGCTGCTGCTCGAAGGCAAGTGGCGCGGAGAGGTAGAGCAGACGACTAAGGACGGAGACGAGATTGTTGTTGAAAGCCGCTGCACAGTCGTGCGCGACGATCGTGGCAGACCGAAATCAATTCTGGTCGTTAACTCGAATATTACCGATAGAAGAAAGTGGGAGGCCGAGCGGCTCAAAGCTTCCAAGCTGGAGTCAGTTGGT
>JAUIIP010000309.1 GCA_030431555.1 bacterium | reverse complement strand
TTTTGGTGGCATGCCTAGCATTCAAGTGATGGTAGATGAAGATTTGCGCACTTTTGATATTGAACGAAATAGCTTTATTGACAGAGCTGTTATTTGGCAAGATAAAATTTGTTATATCCCAAATTTGCAAGCCATAGAGGATTATTTAAAAAACCAACGCTAAATTATAAAAAATTTAGCGCTGGCCTTGGTTAGGCATACAGTCTGAAACTGTTCCAGCCAGATACTATAAGCAAACATTAGGTCAACCCCAATTGAAACAGTTCAATCGGACAAGGTTGCTCTGCCGCTTTTTTTCTAATCTTAATTTTATTAAAATCAACCTTGTTTTTACGTACAGCAAGAAAAAAGTCTGTGCTGGTTAGCCCATTTGCCAACTGATGCAGTTTTTCCGGCAGTATCTTGCTTAAAGCTGATAGGAATTTTTCGCGTGCCCCAGACCATCGTTCTATAATTACCAAAACCGCAATTGCCATGAGTGCAGGGGCGGCTAGAGCAGATACCGCGCGGCGAATATTATCGCCAACATCTGTAAACCAGCTAGCGGCAAGGCCTATCAGCAAAAGCAAAACCAAATCAGTTAGCTTTTCTAAGATTAGCGCCGCCGCCGTTGAGCCCATATTCAGGTTAAACTTTTTGCTGAATAAGGTCAGTCGCAAGACATCTCCAAGTCTAAAGGGAAGGACCGTATTCGCGAACTGGCCAAGGACAATGTAAGAAAAACTGTCCGACGTGCTGAAATTGGAACTCGGACCGCAAAGTATTTTCCAACGAATGGCGAAAGCTATCCATGTAGCGATGATCAGCGCCGCACCGCCGGAGAGAAGTGCGAAACTAGTCGAGTCGAGTGCGGGCATGTCTATATCAAACTCAGCCCGCTGAGCAGCTAGCACTGCGAAAACAACGCTGGCAAGCACCCCTAGGAACGGTGAAAAGTATCTTCGTATCGAGCCGCTGCCGCGTTTAGCTGCTTTGGTATTCACTTTAGCAATCAATCATGTATTTCTGGGTGCGTCTTTAGATACTCGAAGCACTTTTTCAATCCTTCGCGCAGGGGCGTCTTGGGTGTCCAGTTAAGAACTCTCTTTGCCTTCTCTATCGAGTATCTTGCAAGGAAGCCTTCTTGCGGATCGTCCTGCCCCGACGGTATAGCCTCTCCTCCGGTGACCTCAGCAGCAAGCTCAGCCAGCTGCTTCATGCTGGTCGCTTCGGATCCGGCAATATTAAAAACACCCGCACCACCGGCTCTAACAAACTCCATCGCCGCCAAGAAAGCACTAGAGACATCATCAATATAAGTAAAGTTCTGCTCGCGGCTGCCTGTTCCATGGTAGGTGATCGGCTTATTGAGATAGCCATTTTTTAAAAAAACCGAGATAACGGTTCGGTGTTTGAGTGGAGGTCCGTATGGAGCACATATCCGGACTGCAGCAAACCCCGCCAAGTCCGTAGTAAGCGCCTGTAGCCCAAATTGCTCGGCCCATAATTTCTCGTCGGCGTAAGCGCTAAGCTTCGATGCGCTTTCAGACTCGGGTGTCGGGAGCGACCGCGAGACAAAGCGCCCTTGCTCATAAACCGCAGAGCTCGAAGCGTAAACAACGCCAGCTCCTCTTCGACGCGCGAAGTTTATAACGTTTTCGTCAATTGCCCGATTTCTTGCAGCTTCAGAGGCAGAATTTTCGAAAGACTTCGGCAGTGCGGCTGCGCAATGAACGATTACGTCAAACTTTTTAGAGCAGACATTCTTGGGAACTCGCTGCGTCAGATCAAAGGCCACTTTCTCAAGGAGCGGATGAGACCACCCGCCGCAGATAGTTCTTCCTAAAGCAATGACGGGTGTGCCGCCGTCGAGCAGTTCCGCGCAAAGCTGTCGTCCAAGGAAGCCGTTGGCCCCGGTCACTACTACGGGATTATTATGGGCAGGATCAGTCATCCGAACTGCGTACAAATGATTGGAATTAGCAGGGTTTTCCTGATACTGAACTTACCATGGATAATCCAGGTTCCATAGAGCCAGTTTCTTCTCCGCCCCGATTCGATTCGCTAGCATTGGTTGTGCCCGCATATAACGAAGCAGGCTGCGTTAGGCGTACGGTCGAAGAGGCACGTGCGGCTCTGGCGCCAATTGTCTCAGACTTTTTTGAAGTCATAGTTGTTGATGACGGGAGTACTGACGATACTTGGTCAGAGATTTCTCGTCTTGTGGACGACGTATCTGAAGTGCGCGCGGAGCGGCATGGCAGCAATCAGGGATTAGGTGCAGCGCTATGGACGGGAGTGGAGGCTGCGAAGGCTAAGCACATCCTGTGGATTCCTTCAGACGGACAGTTCGATCCTCAGAGCTTGCTGGATATGATTCGCGCATATGAAACAGCAGATGCGGTAATCCTGATGCGGGACTCGGTT
This sequence comes from bacterium, assembly GCA_030431555.1. Classification (GTDB taxonomy): domain Bacteria; phylum Bdellovibrionota_C; class UBA2361; order SZUA-149; family JAGRAN01; genus JAGRAN01. Next base: position 1,161 of record JAUIIP010000309.1, on the reverse strand, counting down.
TCGCGCTCAACGTTTCGAAAGTTAATTACTCAGTGTCTGTATTTCATTGCTGGACCGCTTGTCGGCTTCCGAACGCGCGGATATTCAGGAGTTTTCTTGATTTCTCAGGAAACCGCAGCCAAGATCCCGTTTCGTGCGTCGACGGGCATCCAAACCTTTGTTGTTCTGGTTTGCTGCGAAAAAATGGGACTGCAAATTGCGCACGTCCCGACTAAACTTCGAGAGCGTTTTGCCGGCGAGTCGAAAGTGACAAACTTACGTACGATGCTAATTTCTCTTTGGGAGATGGTGAAGATTCGATTTTCGGTTTAGAATTAACCCATCAACTCATCTATTAAGAATATACTTTCAGCAGATAGCGTGGCACTTTCGGCTAAAGCGCTGCGAATGCGGCTGCCAAACGATCGTGACATTATAAGAAGCCTGTCCGGCGGAGACTCGCAAAACGATCCTCTGCTCTCAATCTGTGCGTTAAACGGGGGATAGTACAGCCCTTTCAAGTTGGGATCATCATCGAAAAATCTAAGATTCTGACAGTCCAAATTAAGCTCGGCCAAGTAATTCAATGCGCGAGCCGGACAGTAGAGGCCCAGATTAAGGTTTTGTTCTCTGGAGCTTCGCACGAAATCAGCGAAAACAGCTATCGAGCGCTCAAAGCGCACTTTCAAACTGTCGCTGTCAAAGCGCTCTTGCGGTACGCTTCGATCAGGTAGTACCGCGTCTGCCGCAGGCCTCTGAGCGAAGAAGAATAAGGTTCCGCCAACATCTCCCGGACGAATCTCGATTACGTCTGCTCCGGCGTGCTGCAGCACGGCAGCAAGTGAGTCGCAGCTGAAATAGCTCCAATGCTCATGAACAAAAATCGAAATATCGCCTGCTTGCAGGAACTCGCTGCAGTTAGGTACTGAACCAGCGACATACCCTCCGGGTCTGAGCATATTCAGTTGATGGCCAAGAAAATTTACTGGATCTTCAATGTGTTCCATCACAGTGGTGTGAAGGATTAAATCGTATGTTCCTTCTACGGCCGGTGAAGGGAAAAATCCGCGGTGCGCGTTAATCCCGCGCTTTTGGGCTTCTTCGCAGGCGCGGCGTCCGGGCTCGATGGCCGTTACTATTGCGCCTCGGTCCGTCATCTCAGCAGAAAGCGCGCCGAGACCG
>JAUIIP010000308.1 GCA_030431555.1 bacterium | reverse complement strand
ACCGACTTTGCCGTAAGGCGGTTGTCTGGAAGTAACAAAAAGCCCGGCTTCAGGCCGGGCTTTTTTATGGGCTGTGTTTTGCTTTGAAAGTATTACTTTGCGCCGCGTAGTGCAGCCAGGCAGGCGCTTGCTATTGCGGGAGCAACTTCAGTCGGGCTTTTTTTGGTGTAGCCATCCAGCCAGTCGCGAACGAAGCTAAGTGGAATACCAAACATGATACTCCAAATAACTTCAGCGTCGTTACGCTGCATCTCACCCTTTCTAATAGCGCCTTTAATAATCTTTGTTAGTTTGCGGCCTAAGGGATCAAATCCGACTGTCGTCGGTCGAGAGACCTTTTGGTTTAAGAATTCTGTATGACGGGCCAGCCAAATATAGCGCGACAGGAGTTTGTTCTCCTCAGCGAAACCCAAAAATGACACCACGAGGTCGTTTACCGTAGTCTCTAGGTCATCGTCTGAGTTGATGGCTTTGGTCAGCCGGTTGCGAAATTGTTGAATGCCGGCCTTATAAAGGTCCGCGGCAATTTCTTCTTTGTTCAGGAAGTGGTGGTAAATCGAACCGACGCTGCAGCGAGAATGTTTGCTGATATCCGGAACATTAGTGTTGAAGTAGCCCTGCTCGACGAAAAGTTTTAGCGAGGCCTCGAGAATTCTTTCTCTAGGGCCGGCTTGAGTTTCGGAGCTTGGAGCTTGTTCTTCCACTAGATAGTGATCCCTGGGACTTTCGCAATAACAACTAGTTCACTACCCAAAGCTACGGGCAATGACTACAACACCGGCAAACTACCAAACGTTGCGGTATCAGGCTAGTCGTCAGCGTCGGCATCGCCGCCGTCTTCTGTATCGACGCCGTCATTAAGATCTTTGCGCAGTATTTGGCTAGGTTTAAACTTAACCACGTTGCGAGGTGCGAGAATAATTCGTTCGCCGGTTTGAGGGTTCCGACCGGGGCGAGCATTCTTGCTCTTCACTTCGAATACCCCGAAACCAGAAATCATAACCTTTCTGTCTCTAACCAGGCCTGATTTGATAAGCTCAATCCAGTCTTCTACAAGCTGAGTAGCTTTCTGCTTGTCGAATGGAAGATTGTCATAAACAGCGTCGACTAAGTCGGCTTTGGTTAGGCAACCTTTTGAGTTACTCATAAGATTTTTCCCGACTAAATTAGAGGAAATTAACTACCCACAGGCTCACTTCTGTCGTAGCCCATTTTGTCTGCAAACACAAGCTCTTACCACGTTTACTGCCTATCTGCTGTGCAAATGGGCCCAGCAGCGCCTGCTTTTGGGAGGCATTGGTTCAGATGAGGTAGCGCCTCAAAAGGATTGAGAATTTTTCTGAAAGTAGGTTTTAACCGACAATCGGGCTAATAAGTTGTCTTGACCGGTCCAATCCATTACCGTTTCAGCTACGAAGACAGCTTGCCTTGGGGGTGCTTTTTGTCGCAAAGCCGACAAAAAGCTGAGATCAAACCCTTGGAACCTGATGCGATTAAAATCGCCGTAGGGAAAAGGTTGCTGACAACTCGATTGCGCCCGCCATGCTTTCTGTTTTCGCTGCAAGTTGACCCAAGAACAATGCTGCTTCGGTACTGCTGTGTTCCGAGCAGCGAGGAGAATCGCTAAATGGCTTCCCGCCGCAAGAAAGATCGCTCACCAGATAAACAAATTATTTCTAGAACTCCGTTTCCGGCTTCAAGCAAGGTCTATGTTGAAGGATCGCGACCGGATGTGCGGGTTGCTATGCGCGAGATCGAGCTTTCGAAGGAAGGTGCTAAGCCGATTTGCGTTTACGACACCAGCGGACCCTACACCGACCCAGAGGCCGACATTGATGTTTACCGCGGCTTAACTCGCTTGCGCGATGGCTGGATAGAAGAGCGCGGCGACGTGGAAACCCTGGAGTCAAGTAGTGCTGACTTTGCAAAGCAGCGTGCTGCAGATCGCTCGGTGGATGAGATTCGGTTTCCCCAAATCCCGAAGCCGCGCAAAGCTAAGCAGGGCTGCAACGTAACGCAGATGCACTACGCCCGACGCGGAATCGTTACGCCGGAGATGGAGTACATTGCCATTCGTGAAATGCAGCGCCGCGAAGAGCAGATGGAGTATGCTGCGCAGCATGCCGGACGCAGTTTCGGAGCCTCTATACCGGTTGATCTAATTACTCCCGAGTTTGTTCGTGAGGAAGTGGCAGCCGGCAGGGCGATCATTCCGAGCAATATCAATCACCCTGAAAGCGAGCCGATGGTTATCGGTCGGAATTTTCTGGTGAAGATCAACGCGAATATCGGCAACTCGGCCATCAGCAGCTCGATCGAAGAAGAGGTGGAGAAGGCAGTTTGGGCCTGCCGCTGGGGCGCGGACACCATTATGGACCTTTCGACGGGTCGAAACATTCATGAGACGCGAGAATGGATTCTGCGCAACTCGCCGGTTCCAATTGGCACCGTGCCCATCTATCAGGCCCTGGAGAAAGTGGACGGAGTTCCCGAAGAACTTACGTGGGAGCTGTACCGCGATACACTGATTGAGCAAGCTGAGCAGGGAGTGGACTATTTTACTATTCACGCTGGTGTTCTGCTGCGCTACGTGCCGATGACCGCAAATCGAATGACGGGAATTGTTTCGCGCGGCGGGTCGATTCTGGCCAAGTGGTGTCTGGCTCATCATAAGGAGAACTTTCTGTACACCCACTTCGCGGAAATTTGCGAGATCATGAAAGCCTATGATGTTGCATTTTCGCTCGGCGACGGACTGCGCCCCGGATCAATTGCTGATGCAAACGACCAGGCGCAGTTTGCAGAATTGAGGACGCTCGGCGAGCTTACGAAGACAGCTTGGGAGCACGATGTTCAGGTGATGATCGAAGGCCCCGGGCACGTGCCGCTTCAGCTCATAAAAATAAATATGGAGAAGGAGCTTGAAGAGTGCAGCGAGGCGCCGTTTTATACTCTTGGTCCGCTGACAACTGATATAGCACCGGGCTATGACCACATCACTTCGGCAATCGGTGCAGCCAACATCGGTTGGTACGGCTGTGCGATGCTTTGCTACGTCACGCCGAAGGAGCACCTGGGTCTGCCGGATAAGCAGGACGTAAAAGAAGGCGTTATCGCATATAAGATTGCGGCGCATGCGGCCGATCTTGGGAAAGGCCACCCCGGAGCTCAGGTTCGCGACAATGCGCTTAGTGAGGCTCGGTTTGAATTCCGCTGGGAAGATCAGTTTAATCTGTCGCTTGATCCCGACACTGCGCGGGAGTATCACGACCAAACCTTGCCTGCCGAAGGTGCTAAGGTCGCGCATTTTTGCTCGATGTGTGGACCTAAATTTTGTTCGATGAAGATAACCCAGGATGTGCGGGACTACGCAGCCAAGCATGGAATGACGGACGAAAAGTCTGCGCAAGAAGGCATGGAGCAGAAGTCTAAGGAGTTCAGAGATAGGGGTTCAGAGTTGTATGTCCGCGAATGATTGCAGTTTTGAAGAATTGGCGGCTTCAGACAACAACACTTCCGTTAGCTTTGGGAAATTATCGCAGCTCGTGGTGCTGCCGCACTCGATTTTCGCAC
>JAUIIP010000307.1 GCA_030431555.1 bacterium | reverse complement strand
GCCCGGTTCCTAGCCAGTCGCGATCCGGTGATCAGGCAGGATTGCGCTCGGCCTCTCTTGCCATTTTCCCGGCCGCGCCGCACTCTTCGCTCATGTTCAGCATAGAGCACGATTTCGACGCCACGGTGATCACCCTTCTCGACGAAGGAGACGCCCCCCTGAAAGAAGACGTGACGGTCAATCTCTTCGAGGATTGCGTCACGGTCGAGCAATACGACCCACGCAGGGACGAGGTGGTGACGCTAACGCTATCGCTTGCCCAGGCCCGTGATCTCGCTGCGGCGTTGAACCTTCCCGAAGGTATCTATCGCCGGTCCGACGGAGGCACGTCAAAGCCCTGATTATCAAGCGGACCTGCCGCATGCACGGACGCCATGGAATACCGGCGAATTCGACATTATGTGCCTTGTCAAAGAGAATGGAGACGCCATGCCCAATCCGAACCCGTCAGCGATGGACTTCCTGCTGACCCGTCGGTCACGCCCGGCCAAGACGCTGTCGACGCCGGTGCCCGACCGTGCCGCCCTGATCCCGCTTCTTACGGCGGCCGCCCGGACGCCGGATCATGGCAAGCTGGAGCCCTGGCGGTTCATCGTACTTGAGAAAGCGGCTCTGGAGCGGTTGTCCCGGCTGGTCGTGTCACGCGGCGAGGCGATGGACATGGACCCCGACCGGATCACCAAGGCTCGCGACCAGTTCGCCGATGCCGATCTTGCGGTTGCTGTGATTTCCTCCCCGAAATCCAGCGAGAAGATCCCGCAGATCGAGCAGATCTATTCCGCCGGTGCGGTCTGCCTTGCTCGGGCGGTGGCGATGACGGAATTGTCTTGTATCGCGATGTAGTGTTGAGCCGTAGCGTCCTCTTCATCCGGCTCCCAGCCAGGTTGGCAGCCTTGTTCGATGATGAACACCTCTACCCTTAGGCGTAAGGCGTCGGTGTATTCGGCCCGAGTGTCGGCTTTTTTGTATTCGATGTTCATCGCTTAGGCAGTAGCTATTTGCTGCTTAGATACTCCTTAATTCGCTCGAAAAGTAGTTGATGGCACTTAGCGTTTCCGTGCAAGCCATCAGCAGAGAGTAAATCCGATAAGTCTCTGTTTTTTAGCTCTGAGAAAAAATCTATCACATCAGCGCCTTGCTCAGCGGCTGCCTCAACAAGCGTGGCTGAATACTTCTCGGCGTCTTCAAACAAATAGTAGGCGGTGGTGCCTGCGATGGGGGCGGTGCGGGATTCATCGAAGGGATAACCAGTAAGCATCAGGGTTGGAGCCTGGGTCTGGGCTAGCCGAATTAACTCTAGCATCAGTTGTTTAAACTCTTTGAGAGAGACTACATTCACCGAATCGCGAGAACCGATGCGGCGGCAGTCGTTAAATCCTGGATAGATAATGACTAAATCCGGTCTTCGGATTTCAGCTTCAGCCGTGAGTCTACTAATCAGGCTTTTTGTTTGCTCGCCCCAAATACCGAGATTGTAGACTCGATTGCGCGGATCCTGAGCCTCAGACCAGAAACGAAGGCGGTTCACCACGCCCCCTAGTTCTTCGTCGATACTTCCATAGATCGTGCTTGCTCCGAAGCAGACTATTCTTCGTGGAGTCATTTTTACCTCAGCCCCTTACTTTCTCCGAGCATTCAAGAGTTTCTTATCAGCTCGTTTCGCTGACTATAAGCTACAAAATCGAATATTCCTAGCCTCCGGCTAGTGAATGGTTGTAAACAGGAGTAAACTAAAAAAGTTCTTCATCCTTGTTTCGCATCGTGCTTGTCGATGATTTTTTCATCTCTACAATACCTCGGCTTTCTGACCTTCGTCTTCCTGCTCTACTGGAAGCTCCCTCGGCGATCGCAGAACGTTCTACTGCTGCTTGCAAGCTATTACTTTTATGCCTGTTGGGATTGGCGATTTCTCAGTCTGATTATCGTTTCAACATTTGTAGATTACATCACCGGACTTTCAATTCACCGTAGCGAGAAGCCGCTTGAGCGCAAAGCTTGGCTGTTGCTAAGCGTCGGCGTGAATTTGGGAATTCTTGGATATTTTAAATATTTCAATTTCTTCGCGGAGTCCTTCGCAACACTTGCCAATACGTTGGGCTTTGAAGTCTCTCAAACCACGCTGGACATTACTCTTCCGGTTGGAATTTCATTCTACACCTTTCAGACATTAAGCTATTCTCTAGACATTTATCGACGCGTACTCACACCGACCTCTTCTTTAACGAGCTTCGCATGTTTCGTTGCTTTTTTCCCTCAGCTTGTTGCGGGTCCAATTGTACGAGCAAAAGAGTTCTTGTATCAGCTAGAGCAAGAACGTCAGTTCACTGCGGAGAAATTCCAAGCGGGGCTCCTGCGTTTTCTCCAAGGCTATTTTAAGAAGATATTTATCGCTGACTCGCTGGGAGTGCTGCTCGTTGATCCCGTTTTTGCAAATCCTACTGCATACGACTCGCCCACTCTTTGGCTCGCCTTGCTCGGCTATACCGTGCAAATTTACGCAGATTTTTCTGGATACTCTAGTATGGCGATTGGCTCTGCGGGAATTTTAGGATTTGAGATACCGGAGAACTTTGCCTTTCCCTATCTTGCTCGAAACATGTCGGAGTTTTGGCAGAAATGGCACATGACAATGTCCCGATTCTTCCGGGACTACGTGTACATTCCTCTGGGAGGAAATCGCGGTTCGCGAATTGCGACTATTCGTAATCTTGCCGCAACGACGTTTATCAGTGGACTTTGGCATGGCGCGGCCTGGACCTTTGTCGCTTGGGGTCTGGTGCACGGAGTGTTCATTGCGGTGTTCCAGTTATTTCGTGCCTCAGGACGCAGTTTTGGCAGCGGTACGCTTGGCAGACTCGCGGCGCTTGTTCTCACGCAAAGCTGCGTTATTTTTGCCTGGCTGCTTTTTCGCGCCAGCGATTTTGCAACTGCGTGGGTGTATGCTTTGGGCCTGCTTGGAAGCGATGGTGAACAGTCAATTGGCCTGTCGATTCACATTAGTACCGCGTTTATTGCATTCGCGATTGACCACGGCTACGGCTACTTTTTGGCGAAAGATGAAAACTTCGAGCAACGCTATCCAATACTCTTGCGAGCTGCGGTGTATGTGCTCATGATTGTGCTGCTCTACCGCACCTATTCGCCCGACGTGAACCCTTTTATTTACTTTGCTTTTTAGGAGTATACTCATCACATCGTAAATTTCGGCCTTTGGCCGAGAGAAAAAAGATGAGGATTGCCGAGCGCAGCGGGAGACAAATATACTGCTCCCAAAAAGGGCGAGCGATTAGCGAGTCGACTCGTCTAGCGATATGCTTTGAAATCAGCCCTTGAGCGGCCTTATGAGGCCAGCTCGTTTAGAGCTGACAATTTGGGCTGAACGTGGCCCCACCCCTCCCCGGGCTCAGTATTTGTCTTCTGGTCGCACCTCCGGTGCTCCGATATACTCCTACACCTAACAGACAAATCAAAAAGCCGAAGTTTAACGTGTTAGGAGTATATTAGCGTGAGTCGTGTTTCGTATACCGCATTGCTGAAGGAGCTACCCAGTAAAGCGCCTGTACTCTGCGCTACGGTTACCCTTTGGCTTCTCGCTGAG
>JAUIIP010000038.1 GCA_030431555.1 bacterium | reverse complement strand
AAAAGTAGCAGCCGTCGTCGACAGTAATGTCTGGCGGCACCACGAGCAGCAGATCTCAGCTGAATTGAACGCCTCCGGCCTCGAGCCGCTAGTATGTCCGATTGAGCCAGGCGAAAGGACGAAGGCGCTGGAAACAGTGCAAGTCGTATCTGAGCAGCTTCTTGCGGAGAATTTTACGCGAAGTGATCTGATTCTCGGTGTCGGTGGTGGAGTGGTTGGCGACGTTGCGGGACTTATTGCATCTTTATATATGCGAGGGGCTCCGCTGGTTCATTTGCCGACTACGATTGTTGCTCAAACTGACGCGGCAATCGGCGGAAAGACGGCAGTCAATCTTCAAGGTGACTCGGCAAGCGGTAAGAACATTCTGGGAACTTTTTATCCAGCCCGCGTGATATTGAGTGACGTAAGCCTGCTGGGCACTTTGCCTGACCGGGTGTTTCGCGAAGGCTTGGCCGAAGTTGTTAAATACGGAGTTATACATTCGGAACAAGTTCTACTGTGGCTCGAACAACATCTTGAGCAAATTCTTGCTCGAGACGAACAGTTGCTTCGGGAGATAGTCGAATTTAGTTCGAAAGCGAAATTGCGGTTTGTAGTTGGAGACGTTGAAGATCGAACCGGAGTGCGTGCCCAACTCAACTTTGGACATACCTTAGGTCATGCGATCGAACGACTTCAGGGTTACGAAGGCTTCCTCCATGGCGAGGCGGTCGCAGTAGGTATGGTTTTCGCGTTGAAGTTCGGAGAGCATCTTGGAATCACGGAGCCTGGATTGTCCGGGCGCTTGAACAAGCTGCTGTCTCGAATTGGGCTCCCGACAGAAGTACCGCCGGAGCTCATGGCAGATGCGGGGAAGGCCAACGGCAAGCACTTTCAGCAGCGCTGGGAGAGTGCGCTAATGGTCGATAAGAAGCGAAAGGCTGGTTTGATAGATTTCGTTTTCGTTCGCTCGGTTGGAGCTGCGACGACATCAGCAACTGTAGTACGCGATATCGTCACTTTTCTTGCTGAGCAAACAATGCAGGAGGACGAGTAAGCTCATTTTCGCCATCTGATATATCCGTGCGAAAACGTGCGTTTACTTGTATATTTTTATGTTTAGAGAGCGACAAAAAACTGTGGTGCGCTTGGAGGACAACAGAATGTCAATTCTTACTAGAATTGGTCTCGGGATAGGAGTGGTGTTTACCTTGGTTGCTGGAGCCATATCCTGCGGGTCTTCAACTAATAATGACCAGGGGGTTTCCTTCCTGGCACTTGGCTTTTTTGAAGACGGCGACGGTGACGCAGGCGATGCAGGCACGGTCGTGTATATCAGCGAAACAGTTCCCGGCACCAACGGCGGACCTTTCCCGCTCTTCATTCCAGTCGATAAGGATCCGGAAGAGCCTGGCCTGCAAGGTGGTTTCATTGGACTGCAGAACAATCTGACGGACCAGTTTATTCGCACTGTGCGAATGGACTGCTCATACGACATCCCGGGTTCAGACCCAGCGCTGAATATTCCGGATGATTCGTGGGCCTTTACCACCATCGTAGATGCTGCATCTCTTGAAGGTGATCCGAGTCAGGCTTTTACTCAGGTTGAAATTGTATCGCCTGATGTCATGTCGTTTCTCAATGTGAATCAAAATCTCACACCGGAACTACCGTTTAGAATGTTGGCAACCTGCCGCGTTGTAGGCGTCTCTTCAGCGGGAGACACTTTTACAACAAACCAGGTCTTATACCAGGTGCAGTTCTCAGACGAACCACGCACCATTATTCAGCCATTTGACAATGGTCCCGGAACGGGTGGAACGTTCACGACCTTTGACGTTGCGGAGTAAGGCGGGTCGGTCGTCAGGTTAGGTATATTAACGCGAAAACCGAGGAAGTTTAACGAAGTGTCGCTGTCAGAAGGGAAGGGCAAAATGTTTAGATCGATAGTGCAAATATCCCTTGGGATGCTTGTCGGCGTGCTGACTCTAGGTGCGATGACGCTCGCGGGATGTTCGAAAGGGGACACCGGTGACGCAGGCAACAACTCCGGTCCGGGAACGCAGTTCGTTTCTGACGGCGGAGCTGGCGCGACGTTAGAGATCACTGTGGTTGGCGGCAACCGCCTGGCTACGGGGTCCACGACCGGTTTCTTTGTCGAGGCTAGAGACCCGAGCGGCTTGGCTCTCGCATTTATTCAGATTTTCTGTGAGTCCGAACACGGAATCGCGATTATCGAGCCTTCATCGGGCGGTGTAGCGTTTGAAATGACCGGTGAAGACGGAAACATGAGCGGGGTTATCGGCGCAGTAACGCCCGGTAGCTTCGTTCTCCAATGCGAAGCCAACAACGGGTTTGGCTTGGTGGACCGCGTAACCATAGTTAACGAAGGCGATGCACCGGCTGGCTTTGCTGGATTTCCGGGTGCTGCGGGCGGTAACCTCGGCGGCGGAGTCATTATTGAAGACCCGACCAATGAAGCGGCAGTCTCTGAATTCACCTTTGTTCGCAATGGTGAAGCGGTAACGACTCTCGATACCGAGCGCGGCTTGTGCCTGAACTCAGATGGTGGCTGTACTGTCGAACCATTTGGTGCGACTAGCTGGTCGATAACCATCACCAACACAACGACCCGACAGATTACTAGCGCCACTATCAGCTTCACGATTGGTGGTACCGCTTCAACTGCTGGGCCATTTTCGGACACTATCTCAATAACGTCCGGGGGCTCTGCAACGATTACGGGGCCAATGTCGGGTGGAACTACTTTCGCGATTACCGGAGACCCGGTGCCGACAGGGACGTTCCCGACCACAGTTACGGTTAGCTTGACGTTCGATGACGGCAGCAGCATCTCTGACTCGACGACCAGGACTTTCACTTACGGTCCAGTCAACAGCTGTGCATCAGGCGAGTCGCTCGCGACTGTCGCGCAGTGCACGCCGTAGAGTAGGAGTAAGTTAATCCCGGGCGGGCACACGCCGCCCCAACGAAAAGCCTGCTAGACTGAGAACCAGTCTTGCAGGCTTTTCTAGTTTGGACTGAGTTTTGAGGAGCCTATGTCCGTCGGTCTAAGTCTAATTGAACTCCGTGAAATGTCAGACGCTGATCCCGCGTCAGAGGAGGCTTTGGAGCTTATCGGACGTTTAGTGGAGTCTGAGGGGTCAAGGTCGGAAGCGCGGGAACGTGCCTACAAGTTTCTTAACGAGGAGCCGAAGAACCATCTGGTGAGGCTGTTGCTTGCGAAGTCCTTCTACCTAGATCGCTTAGGCGAGTTCTGCGTCCGAGAGCTGCAGGAAATTCAGCGCAGGGGTGGAACAAGTGAATCCTTGCTGAAGCTCTTGGATGCTTTCGGCGGTAATGTTGACATTCCAACTGAAACATTGCCCGAGGCTGCCGATAAAGAGGGAGCTGAGGGCGACGATGAGCAGAACGTCGTCGCCGAGCTAGACTTAGATTCGGATTTCACTGACGCCCTTGATGAATTATTGGAAGAAGAGGACTAATGGCGAAACGTCTGTCGCTCGTTAACGGCCCCAACCTGAATTTACTCGGCACACGTGAAACCGAGGTATACGGCAGCCTGACGCTGGATAAGATTGTTGCTGACACATCGGCAGAGGCCAAAAGTCATGGATTTGATTTGGATGCATTCCAATCCAATATCGAAGGAGAGCTGGTAGAGGCAATCCACAGGGCCTCAGCTTCCGATGGCCTTATCGTCAATCCCGCAGCTTATACTCACACGAGTATTGCAATTCGGGATGCGATCGCAGCGATTGACACACCGACGGTTGAAGTTCATCTATCAAACATCTATAAGCGTGAGTCTTTCCGTCACCAATCTTATGTGAGCCAGGTCTGTCTTGGGGTTATCGGCGGATTTGGACCACAGGGATATATGCTTGCAGTTCAGGCACTTGCTAGGCATTTAAAGCCTGCAAAATGAGGTTTGCGTGATGGCTTTCACAGAAACTGCCTGTGTGGGAATCCCAATACTAATTTGCTATCATTACTCGGATTGATCTTATTTCTTGGTAAAAAGCTGCTTTTATGTATCAGACGAGCGACTTCAGAAACGGCCTCAAAATACTTCTCGACTCGGTTCCGTATGAGATTGTTTACTTTCAGCATGTTAAGCCGGGCAAGGGCGGTGCGTTTGTAAGGACTAAGTTAAGAAACCTTCAGACCAATTCAATTTTAGAAAAAACTTTTCGCTCGGGTGAGAAAGTTGGTGTTCCGGATATTGAAGAGGTCGATATGGAGTTTCTTTATTCCGACGACGCCTACCACTTCATGGACAGCTCGACCTACGAGCAGCGTGCAATTCAGCCGGATGTCGTCGGCGACGCCAAGGAGTTCCTTAAGGAAAACACTGTCTGCAAAGTATTGATGTTTAACGGCTCAGTCGTAAACATCGAACTACCGCAGTTCCTGGTACTTGAAGTTGCCGAATGTGACCCCGGCCTTAAGGGCGACACCGTTTCAGGTGCGACCAAGCCGGCAAAGCTGGAAACAGGCGCGACTATTCAGGTGCCGTTATTTATTAACATTGGTGATCAGCTCAAAGTCGATACTCGAACTAAAGAGTATATTGAGCGAGCTTAGTAACACGAGGCGGTGACATGGCTGAGGGTGGAAATCGCTCGTCTGGGACGAGAAAATCGTCGACTAAAAAGGAGTCGCAAAACGTGACAAAAGGACTCTCTCTTGATGAACTGGCTCATTTACTTGAAGTTCTTCAGGCAAATGAAGTCACTGAATTCGAACTTGAACGGGGCTCAGAGCGGGTTAAGGTAAAACGCGGCTCTCCCGTTCAGCAAATCACTGAACGTGTGATTGAAAAGCCTGCGCCGCTGCAAACAGTTGTGAGTGCGCCGGCTGCTGCTGCCCCCGCAGTCCAGACCGAGCCGTCAGCTCCGGCTGCTCAAGCCGATAAGCAGGAAGCCAAGTTGTCGGTCGTCTCCGGTGGGAAGGAGGCAGGGGGATCTGTTTCAGAAGTGAAATCTCCAATGGTCGGCACTTTTTATCGCAAGCCGGCTCCCGACGCCAAAGTCTTTGTAGAAGTTGGTGATACCGTCAGCAAGGGAACAGTCTTGTGTATTGTCGAAGCGATGAAGCTGATGAACGAGATTGAGTCGGATGTCTCCGGAAAGGTAGTCGACATCTGTCTTGATGATGCTCAGATGGTCGAGTACGGCGAAGTGATGTTCCGAATTCAGACTTCGGGATAAATCTAGATGATGAAGCCGCCGTTCAAGAAAATTCTGATAGCAAATCGTGGTGAGATTGCGGTTCGCATTTTGCGGGCATGTCACGAGCTCGGTATCCGAACCGCAGCAGTTCATTCGACCGCTGATGCTGAGGCGCTGCACGTAAAATTAGCTGACGAGAGTGTTTGCATCGGCCCCCCGAGTGCGACCGAATCATATTTGAACGTATCTGCGATTATCTCGGCTGCTGCGGCAACCGGCGCGGAAGCGATTCACCCAGGATACGGTTTCCTCAGCGAGAACGCCTCCTTCGCTGAAATTTGTGGTCAATGCGGCATTACTTTCATCGGGCCGACCGTTCGCAACATGCGCTTGATGGGTGACAAGGCCAGGGCGAGAAGCACAGCGATAAAGCACAACGTCCCGGTGATTCCGGGAAGTGAAGGAGCCGGCACGGATGCGGATGAAGCATTAGAAACTGCCAAGGGAATCGGTTTTCCTGTTTTAATTAAGGCTGTCGCGGGAGGTGGCGGCCGCGGGATGAAAATCGTTAATAATCCCGAAGAGTTTACTGAAGCATTTAACTCAGCCAGCCGAGAGGTTGAGGCGGCTTTCGGAGATGGAAGCATTTATTTGGAGAAGTACCTGCCGCGCGCTCGTCACGTCGAGGTGCAGATCGTAGGTGATCGTTTTCGCAACGTAATTCACTTAGGGGAGAGAGACTGTTCGGTTCAGCGCAGGTATCAGAAGCTTGTAGAAGAAGCACCGGCGGTCGGTTTGTCCCAAGCAACCATTGAAAAGATCCGCGAATCTGCGGTGAAGCTCGCGCGAGCTATTAATTACGCCAGCGTCGGTACCCTTGAATTCCTGGTTAATCCCGACACTGAAGATTTCTATTTCATTGAAATGAATACGCGACTTCAGGTTGAACACCCTGTGACTGAGATAGTCGCTAATATGGATATCGTTAAAGAGCAGATTTGGGTGGCTGCCGGGAGGGAGCTTTCTCGGCTTCAGGAGGAAGTAGAATTCCGTGGTCACGCGATCGAAGCGCGAATTAACGCCGAGGACCCGTTCACAATGCGCCCGTCGCCGGGGCAAATAGACGGCTTCCATACTCCGGGTGGGCCAGGAATACGTGTAGATTCGGCCCTGTATGACCGCTATCGCGTGCCGCCGTATTACGACTCTCTTATCGCCAAGATAATTGCCTGGGGCGAGACAAGGGAAGAGGCAATTCAAAAGCTGCTCGTTGCGCTCGACGAATTTATCGTAGGCGGAATTTCTACGAATATGGAACTCCACCGACGAGTGCTCCAGAATGAGGATTTTCGAAGCGGCAGGGTGCATACGAAACTGCTTGATACAATCAAGATGGATGACAGGCAGCCTGACGTTGCGAAGAAGAGTGGAGCCTCGTTTAACTAAGAGGAGTTATGACGTTGTTCAAGGGTTCGAGAGCTCGGTGTATCGCAAATATTCTCTTAACGCTATGCGTCGTAGTGATAGTGGTCTTCCCGGTCTGCGCATTAGCGGAGATGCACCCGAAAATGAAGCTGGCCAGCAGTGTTCACAAGTTCGGGTCTGTTCTACAGGGTACTAGAGTTCAGTATTCCTTTGTTGTTCGCAATGAAGGTGATGCGCCGCTTGAGATCAGCCGAGTTCAGCCTGAGTGCGGCTGCACGGCAGCTGTTCCCGAGGAAAATCCGGTAGCACCCGGAGAGTCAACACGGATCACAGCTACATTCGATACGACGGGCTTTAACGGCTACAAAGTTAAGGCTGTGCGTATCTACACAAACGATCCACAGCAGCCTACGGCACTGCTTACGTTTCAAGGAACAGTGGCGGCAGAGGTTTCGGTCGACCCTCCTCGCTTGTATTTCGGAACAATTCGCAAAGGCAGCGGCGCTACTAAAGAATTTTCAATTCACATCAATGATCGGGCGAGTGTTAAGGTTAAAGACGTTTTGTCTCGCTCAGAGGGAGTAAAGCTAAAGAAGCTTGATGACGGCAGGATGCAGGCCTCGCTCAGCACGGACGTTTCGCCGGGGGTCTTTCGCTCGAGGATTGTCGTGCGCACCACCAGTAAAGCGAATCCAATCCTGAACATTCCGGTATTCGCTAGAATTGAAGGTGACCTTAAGCTCGTTCCGGCGGATGTTTCATTCGGCCTATTAAAGGGCCCGCTTCAGTCTACGGTTACCCGCAAGGTACGTTTGATTAACAGCAGTGAAAAACCTGTGAAGGTATTGTCCGTAAAAAGCAGCAGTAATGCGATCAGCGCTGTTATCGACAAATCTGAGGCAAACAACGAATACTTGCTGGAAATCGGAGTTAGGCGCGGTACAAGCGGTCCATTCCGAGGTGAGGTGAGCATCACAACCGATCACCCCGATAAAGAGCAGCGTGTAGTAGTATTGCCGGTATATGGGATAGTTGGGCGACAAGGAGCGTGAGAAAATCCGCGTTAGCACCTCTCTGGAAAGGCCTCGTGCTGATCGCGGCGCTTGTTTGCGTCCATCACCTTAAAGCGCTGTCCTGCGCAGCCGAAATAGCAGCAGATGCCCAGTCCGAACGTGTGCGGTCACTGGTGCTTAAGTTTGAAAACAACCAGCTCAGTACAGAAGATTTCGTTGTGTCGCTTCAGGCCGCGGCGTCACGAGAATTGGGCGACGAAGGGTTTGCGTTCGAAGAGTGGGAGCTAAGGAACGTAATCGGCGACGCGCTGGTCAAGAAGACGAAGTTCGTTTTACTCAACAAGTCCTCTTCGGCGGCACTCGATCTAAAAAAAGCGGCTCGAGCTATTCTCGGGCCTCGTCACGCAGATACCAAGCGCGTTGATAGACTGGTTTACGTATCTGAACGCGCGGAAATGCTGGAGGCAAGTCAAGACGCTGTTCGGATGGACAGGTTTAGTGAAGAAGTAACGGACGATACAGAGTCGACCATCGTCAGCCGTCGTAAAAGCACTATGTTCCATCGCATGGCGCAAGATGCGAATTTGTCCGGATCGCCGACGCTAGCCGTCCGCTACTTATCGGAAATTGAAAAACAGTATTGGCGGGATTCGACGCCTGAGTTGCTGCTGCGCTCTATCGAATTAGTCGCACAGAAGGTGCGCGTGAATCCAAATTTTCTAAATCACTGGCCGTTTGACGAGGCGAATGTAAAGTCGGCCATTGCTTACTTAGAGTCGAAGCAGCTAAGCGAGCAGCAGCGCAGTAAACTTCACGAGGCCTTAGCGGAGATTTATTCGTATCGAACGCTGTACTCCTTAGAGCGTTCGGCTACGGATTTGGCACGTGATTACTACCAGAAAGTCTTAAAATACAGGCCGGATCCAAACGAGCGCAACAACCAGCTTAGATTCGACTCCGCGCTCTCTGCCTCGGGTCCCGAGGCGCGCAGTTTTGCGCAGCAGCGCATCAACGAGCTTTATGCACTTGGCGGAATGACCATGTCATACAGAGTAAATCTGCTGATGTCCGGCTATTACGGAGGCTTTTTCCCGGTCGTGTTTTACGCGACGCTTTTACTCTGCGCCTGCATAATTCTACTCGGATTGTTTAAGCCGGGAGCAATCATGTTCCGCCGGGCGTCGGGGGCCGCGAGGGTAAGACAAGCGCGAGTGCGTGGAGCGGGTTATATGCACGCGCCTCAGGCAACAGACGAATATTCACGGCTGCTTGCGCTTTTCGGTTTGGATGACGGAGCGTCAAAGGACGACATCAAACGAGCCTATCGTCAGCTAGCCAAGAACTATCACCCTGACAGGATGCAGGATCGTTCTCCCGAGGAGCAGGCGGAAGCTACCGAGCGGTTTGATGAGCTGAAGCGTGCGTACGATCGAATTCTGGAATTCCAGCAAAGTCAATTCGGCAGTTTTTCCGGCGAATAATCTTCGCGGCGTCCGAGAATGCGCCTTAGCTGTGAACGACTTAGCTTCAGGCTCTCTGCAGCTTGTGACTGATTTTGGCCGCAGCGTGCAAGCGCTTGATTTACCAGGCGCAGTTCGAAGCTGCGCACCTGCGTGCGAAACGAAAAAGAGCGGTCCGCAAGAGCGGAGTTTTCGAACTCGAAGTCTTCAAGTTCAATAAAACGGCGGTTGTTAAATGCGGCGCGGTAGGCGGCGCAGCAGGTCTTAGCCTGAAGTTCTCTGACGTTGCCCAGCCAAGGATATTGCAGCAATCCGTGCTTAGCGCTTGCGCTGAATGCGTGAACATCAAGATTTTCCCGATTTATGAGTTCATTCAGAAAACTTTGCGCCAGAAGGACGATATCCCCCGGCCGATCTCTCAGCGGCGGGATCCGAATAATCAAATGCGCAATTCGATGAAAGAAATCCGCCCTCAAGGCGGATTTTGAAACCAATCTTTCTTCAGCAGCATTGCTGGCGCAGATTAAGGCAAAATTTGAAGAGCGGCTGCGTGCTGAACCGACCCGATTGAAGTATCTGTCCTGCAGCGCGCTGAGAAGTGAGACCTGAGTTTCCCTCGGCAGCTGATCCACTTCGTCGAGGAATAGTGTGCCCTTGTCGGCCAGCTCCAATAGACCTTGCCTGGAGTGGGTGGCACCGGTGAAAGCTCCCTGTTCATGGCCGAATAACTCACTTGCGACCAGGTCACCGCCTTCATACCTTGGTTGATATCGTATTAGTGGACCCTTTCGTTTTGATAGATCGTGAATTGCCCTGGCGATAACGCCCTTTCCAACCCCCGTTTCGCCAAGCAGCAGAGTCGGCTGATTGAATCGGGCAGCGTAGAGGATTCGTTCGAGAACCGGTTTCATTGCAGAGTCTTGCGTAACTATGCCCGGTATTGACGCTTCGAATTTTGACGCTTTCTCTAGGTCTCTGCATTTTCGCAGCAGCTTCGAATAGCACACGGCATCGCTTAATAGAGATGAGAGCACTTCGATATCGATCGGTTTTTGGTTGAAGCTCGCAGCTCCACGTTTTAGCGCGTCGATTCCAAACTCGTCTTCGCCATGGCCCGTTAAGACGATCACTCGAACGCTGGGGTCCTTGAGTAAAATACTGCTAATAAGCTCCAGCCCGCTTTTTGGTCCAACACTCGGATCAAGATTGAGGTCGATAACCACGGCCTCCGGCTGGTGGCGCTGGAGAAGTTCCAGGGCCGTCGCTACGGTCTGTGCCGTTAAGAAGTCTGCTGTCGCTAGCTTATTACTGCGCAGGCGTCTCGTCAGAGACCTAGTAAGCGCCTCTTCGTCATCTATCAGTAGGATTAATCCGCTTGTCTGCTTCATGTTCCTGAGCCACACCGCAGCAAATAGGTCGGAAACGAGGTGTGTTTCCCCAATATGGTTATCGGAAATACAGCGAAAGCGTTTCGGGCTGGAGCTTATGCGCGGATTTTGTTGAGGCCGTTAAGCGCGGCGACTTTGTAGGCTTCAGTCAGTGTTGGGTAGTTGAAGACGCAGGAAGTGAGATATTCCAAGCCTCCGCCTAGGTGCAGAACTGCCTGACCCAGGTGAATCATTTCAGTAGCTCCCTCACCAATGATGTGAACTCCGAGTAGTTGGTGAGTTTCGAGATGGAACAGCACTTTCAACATCCCGATATCGTCGCCAATCAATTGGCCGCGAGCGATCTCGTTGTAACGAGCGATTCCAGTTTCGTACGGAATCTGCTTCTCAGTAAGGGAGTGTTCAGTTTCTCCGACGAGAGAAATTTCCGGAATAGTATAGATGCCAAATGGAAGGGGAATCGAATCCGTTTCGTCACCTAGTCCGAGAGCATAACTGGCTGCCAGGCGTCCCTGCCGCATGCCGGTGCTCGAAAGGGCGGGAAAACCGATAATGTCGCCAACTGCGTAGATATTTGGAATGGACGTCTGAAAGTGTTCGTCTACAGTGATTCGCTCGTATTTGCTTGTCTCTATGCCGAGCTCCTTAACTCCCAGGCCTTCAATCGCCCCTTGTCTGCCGGCAGAGACGAGAACGGCATCGCTAACGACTTTCTTTCCGCTCTTTAAGATTGTTTCTACTTGATCGTCATCCCGTCTGGAGGTTGTAACAACCTCCTCGCCCAGGCGAAGGGTAATTCCGAGATTTCTCAGGTGATACTGTAAGGCTTCAACAATCTCCTTATCTACGAACGTAAGGAGATTGGGACGCTGCTCAATCAAAGTGACCGGCACGCCAAGCACTGCAAACATAGAGGCATATTCTACTCCGACAATTCCGCCGCCGACGACCGTCAATGTTCTGGGCAGGTCAGTGATAGACAGGATATCGTCTGAGTTAAGTATACGCTCTCCGTCGAGTTCAAATCCCGGCGGGTGATGAGGACGTGTCCCGACGGCAATAACGAACTTGTCCGAGGTTTTCGTTATTACCGAATCTTCTGACACCACTTTAATGGTGTTTGCGTCAACAAATGACGCACGACCGCGTATCAATTCGACTCGATTTCGTCGCAGCTGATGTTCAATTACGTCGTGTTCGTGACGGATGACGGACTCAATTCTAAAGGTCAAGTCCTGCATCGTTATTCTGGATTTGACCCTGTACGAGGAGCCGTAAATAGAGCGTTCTCGAAAACCGGAAAGATAAAGCACAGCCTCGCGAAACGATTTGCTGGGAATGGTTCCAGTGTTGGTGCAGACTCCACCGACATTCCAATTAGATTCGACAATTGCTACGCGCTTGCGCAGTTTCGCCGCTTGGATAGCCGCCTTTTGGCCCGAGGGGCCGCTTCCGATTACGATCATGTCGTAATGATTCCCGGAAGAAGAGCGATCTGGATAGTCAGTCATCATGCGCTGATAGCGCCTTGGTTATAGCTACGTAATCAACTAATAAAAATTTACTGCCTGCAAAATTAAGATGCTTCTAACTACGAGCAAGTTCGGGCAATACCGTATGCTTGAGCTGAAGCACCGCGCAGTGCATGGCTGGTATAAACCAGCAAGAATGCTCGATCAACAAATTACCGATCTCTTAAGTGCATATATAGATCTGATACGCTGTTACCGCCTTGTCTAAGTCCATAGGGAGGCTCAACTCCGAAATTGGCATAACGGTAATAGTAGATGCGGGTAATGTTTGGAATCTTTTCCCTAAGAAATGGCCAGACAGTTTCGACATACGGAAGCTGGCCGCTGGGATTTGCTTCGCCCGATTCGGTTACCCAAACAGCCTTGGAAAGACCTCCAAGGAAGTCAGCGATACCCCCACTGACTACAATGCGTTCAAACTGCTCGCCGTAATAGTGAATGTTCCAAACATCCACGAGTGCCTCGGCTCCGAGCATCTGTAAATCTTTGTTGTAATTTAAGTTGTTCGGGAAGTCTTGGTTGATCGACTCAGTCGCTGCGATGACGATTAGCTTTGTCGGGTCGACCGAGCGAATGACAGCATTGGAGGCAGATAGCAGCTCCACATAGTTGGCAGGAATGTCCAGTCCGAGCACGATATCTGACTGCACCGCCAAGAGGTCGGGTTCGTTCCACACCTCCCAACCGATGATTCCGCTGCGCCCGGCGTAGCGCTCGACCGTTGGCCTAAGCCAGTTTTCGACCCAAGTGGTTCTTGGGTTGCCCTCAATCCAGTTGGCGGAATCTGTCATCCAAGTCGGTGTGTGCACCAGGACAGGAAGGATGTCGATTCCAGGTGGGATCGAATCAACAATCTCATCGTAAAAACCATAAAACGGTGCGACGCCCGGCGCGGGTTGTACGTCGTCGGTCCAAGCAAAAAGCACCCGGACGAATTTCAGTCCGAGTGTGTCGCGAATCTCCACGAGCTGTTCACCGAAACCGCCCTGCTGGTTGGTAAGAAAGAAGTTGTTAACGCCCATCATCGATACATCGATTTCTTTGCGGTCAGGAGGGTCGACGATTATGTCCAGTAACTCTTCAGAAGATGAGTTGCAGCTAATAGCCGCGGTGGCAGCGAACAAAGTCGCTGCTATCAGAGTGAATAAACGCATCAGGGCCTCCGTGCTGTTATCTGCTTTGCGGCGCTTAATTTGTGTGCTCGAATTGTATATTTGCTGCTGTGTCGGCCGCAAGTCGGCTTTGTATGCTGCTAAGCAGTCCGGGAGCCATACTAGAGTCGTCAAAGGCCGCTAAAACTAGTTCTAATTCACGGCTCTCAGCAAACGGCAATACGCTTGTTCCACTCACATTGTCGTCAGAGGCAAACAGGGAAATCGAGCTGTTTGTAGCTTCTAGATACATTCGGCGTACAATTTTCGGCGCACTGCCTAGAGACAGACCGAAGAATTTCCTCTCGTATACTTCGACTCCGAATCTCAGCTTCTGGGGCCATAGCGGCAACAGAAATAGAAAGTCCTCAGACGATGCGGCCGGAATTTCGGCAAGTGGACCAGCTAAAGCTTTCTTGGCCGTGTGAATAATATTTCCGGATTCGCTGAATGTTGAAAAGCGGCTTGAGACGTTAAACGAGAATGTATCTCCATTCTTGTTTTTAGCCAGTTGTTTGAGATCGGGCGGTTGCGGAGTTTCTGCAAGCGGCACAACTTTGCCGGAGATGTGCAGGAGCTCTTCTTCTCCAGCAGCAGGGCCCGCTTTACCTGTGAAACTCTCAGGGGGGCGTCCGCGCAGGTTGGTAAGCTGTGCAGAACTTTGCCTTGATTCAAACTGTATCAGACTGTCAATTCCACCGGCTTTGAGCATGGCGAACAGCAGTCGTGCCACGCTTAGCAGATTGTTGTCGCTCTCGCCTTCCTCGGGGAAGAGGCTCACGCGCAACTCTGTCTCAACTGTCTTTTTAAACAGTTTCTTGTCTCTGCTTATCGTAACTGAGGCGTGATGCATAAATCAGCGCGAGCGCTTTATCTCTATGCCGGCGGATGCGGCACCGGGTACGACAAATTTGCAGACTCTGAGTCTCACTGCTTGAACATCCTGGAACGACTTAAATAGAGCACCCACCGCATCTTCGCTGAAGCGCTCGACCAGTGCCCAAGAACCGCTGCGGCACATTGCGTTTATTTTCTCGGCTATCGCCAAATAGCACACTGTATCGTCAAGTTTGTCGGAGTTTACCGCGCTACTGGTATCTAGAGAAACTTCGATGTCTAGCTCCATTCGCTGAGGAAATGCGCGTTCCTCTTCGGTGCAGCCAATTCTGGCAAAGACTTCAAGACGATCGAGAAATATCTTGTCTAGCAGTTCAGGATTCATTGCTTACGACTGATTTAGCAAAAGGTCAGTGTCGACCCAAATATCCGCCTCGGCCTTTAGAGTGGAGATTAAACTTTCGAGCAGGCGCACACCACCGTCGCGCATTGCTTCCTCGCGAAGCTTCGAAAGTTCACTCTCCGGTGGCTCTTCCTTGGGTAGTTCTCTGGAGGCAAGCGAGATTAAGTAAAACTTCCCCTGGAACTCAAAAACTTGGGGTGCGAGTGGGGCGTCTTCTCTTAGAGCAAAAGCCTCCGCCTGAATTTGAGGCGATGACATAAAATCTATTTTGGAAGGGTCCTTTCTGCTGGCTTCAGGGGATGTTTTTGTTTCGACACCCTTAGCAGACGCCGCAGCGGTCAGGCTTTTGTGCTGAACTTCGCTGCTTGGATCCCAGTCGCTGCCCGCTCCGAGGGATGCGAGAATTTCCGAGGCAAGCTTGCGCGCCATGTCTTTAGATTGTTGTTTGACGAAGTCGCTTACCACGCGCTCGCGAACTTGATCTAGGTCGGGGACTGTAGATTCGACAACGTCTTCTACCTCGAGCAGGTAAGTTATTTCATCAATCTCTATGACATCTCGTTCGCCCGCATCAAGCTTGAGCGCGTCGCGCAGAAGCTTTCCCGGTATCGTGTCGGTCTGCTCGCCGAAGGTTACGGCTCCATCCGACGAAACTACTCTCAGGGACTTCTCGGCAGCATACTCTTTAAGCGGTTTATCGGATTCTTCCCAGGCGTCGTACTCAGCCTGTGCCGATTCAAACGCGTAAAGCGGAGCATCCTGCTTGCGCAATTTTTCAATCAACTTAGGTTTAGCTTCCTCAAAGCTCATCGGTTTCTTCGCTTCGTAGTCATCAAGCAAGATCAGATGATAGCCCTTGGCTGTTTTAATCACTCTCGAATATTCACCGACGTCGAGCGTGTCTGCGGTCCGGGCTATTTCAGGCGCTAGTTCGTCGAAGGTCATAAATCCCATGTCTCCACCGGAATCTTTGGTGGCGCTGTCTTCTGACATCTCTTTAGCGACGGATTCGAATTCCTCTCCTTCCTCGAGGCGCTTAAGTGCCTCTTCTGCTCGCAGTCTAACCAACTCATCAGCTGTTTGCTGCTGAGCCTCCTCGCGTTCGGTGGTGTCGTTGAGGAAGGGGATTGCCGACTCGTTTTCTATACCGCTGTCAGTGGGAAAAAAGATTTGTTTTAAGCGAACACGCCGCGGCTTCGAAAATTCGTCCTCGTTTAGCGACAGAAGATCCTTTAGTTCGGCCTCGTCAACTTGAACCTCGTCGTAAAAGTCCGCTGGCCTAAAGGCTACGTAGGACAACTGTACCTTTCGCGGCAGCACGTAGCGGTTTTTGCTGTTGTCGAAGTATTTCTTAATTTGCTCTTCGTCGCTTTTGTCTACCTTGCTCTCAAAATCCTTGGGATCGATCGCTACGTAGCTGAGCGTAATCTTCGCATTTAGGTTGTCATACATGCTTCTTAGCTCACGGTCAGTCGGATGAGCTGCGTCCGTAAACAAACCGCTGATCTGAGCAGACAAGACTTCTTTTTTCATGGCACGCTCCAGCTGACCGCCGGTCATGCCAACAGCTCTCAGATAGTCTTTATAGGCACGCTGCGAGAACTGCCCTTGGAAATATGGGTTTGCCAACAGCCTGCTTTCAACTTGCGCTGTCGAAGCTGCCAGTCCCATGTCTTTCGAGAAGCTCTCGAGCAAGTTGTCCGAGATGAGAGAATCAATTGCCTGCTGCCGAATATTTAGCTGCGGCTCGATTAAGTGAAAGTTTTCACCAAACTGGCTCTGAAAGTGCTGACGAATTTGATCGTAGCGCCTCGAGAATTGGTTATAGGAAATCTCGTGGTCATTGACTCTTGCGATTGGTCCGGAGGCGCGAGCACCAAGAAAAGCATCAACACCGAAACCAAGCATCAAGAAGGCGCAGACTCCGGCAACAAAAATACCCAGAAACTTATTACGGTGGTCGCGAATTGATTTAAGCATTTGAATCGTGTTTGATAGCTGAGTTGAACATCAATAACTTTCCGATCTAAGCGATGGCAGATCTCGTCTCTATATACATAAAACTCAGTAAAGAAGACATCAGCACCGTCAAGTTTATTCTGGAAACTTATGACGATGTCGCCCTTGTGCGGACTCTTGACGCAGAAGCTGCAGAAATAGCTGTTTTGGCCACGACTGACACGGCAGCTACGGCGAGGAAGATACTTGCCGATCTCAGCACCACCATCGCTCTAGAGGAAATCGAACAGCCCCCAAGCACTGCTAATGATTGGCTGCTAGCCTCAAGTTAACTTTTCTTTCAGAAGCTTGTTGACGAGCTGTGGGTTCGCCTTTCCTTCGCTTTGCTTCATCACCTGTCCGACGAAGAAACCAAACATTTTATCTTTGCCGCTTTTATATGCTTCGAGCTGCTGTGGGTTGGCCTCCAGCACTTGCTCAACGATTGCCAAGATCGCCGATTCATCGGTGATTTGTCGCAGTCCTTGCTGCTCGACAATGGCCTCGGGTCGAGCGCCGGAGGAAAACATTTCATCGAATACTTTCTTAGCAATTTTTCCTGAGATGACTTCTTCGTCTATTAGCCGCACCAAGTCCGCCAGGTTCTCCGGGCTGACAGGACAGTCTTCGATAGTCTTGCCCTCTTTATTTAGGCGTCCGAAAAGCTCAGTACCCATCCAGTTGGCTAGAGCCGAAGGGTTGCCGTGAACGGACACCGCTTGGTCGTAGTAGCGTGCGACGAGGCTCTCTTGCGTAAGTACGTCAGCATTATAGTCGTCAAGGCCATACATCGATTTAAAGCGCTCGAACATTTGGTCCGGCAGCTCCGGCAGGGCCTCTTTGATTGATTCGATCCAGTCGGTTTCAACCATCAGCGGCAGTAAGTCCGGGTCGGGGAAGTAGCGATAGTCTTCGGCAAACTCCTTCGAGCGCATGCTTCTGGTTTTCCCTTTGGCTTCGTCCCAGAGCCGGGTCTCTTGGGAAATTGCCTCGCCGTTGCGCAGCATTTCGCTCTGGCGTTCAATTTCGTAGTCGATCGCCTTTTCAACATAGCGAAAGGAGTTGATGTTTTTGACTTCGACCTTGGTGCCGAATTTTTCTTCCCCTTCGTATCTCACCGAAATATTGGCGTCGCAGCGCAAACTGCCTTCTTCCAAATTGCCGTCGGAAATATCCAGATAGCGCACCGTTTGCCGGAGCAGCCGCATATACGCGCCGGCTTCTTCTGAACTGCGTATGTCGGGTTCGGACACGATTTCAACTAGCGGAACCCCCGCGCGATTTAGGTCCACGACTGATATAGCTTCGTCGTCGACATGCGAACTTTTCCCGGCATCTTCCTCGAGGTGAATTCGAGTTATCCCTATTCGTTTGACACCGTCTTTAAGGCGAACGCTTACATGGCCGTCGAGGCAAATTGGCTTCTCGTATTGGGAGATTTGATACCCCTTAGGCAGGTCCGGATACAGATAGTGCTTTCTGGCGAATACGCTTTCGCGCTGGATTTCACAGTGCGTGGCCAGACCAAGCTTAATCGCGTACTCAACGACCTTTTTGTTAAGCACAGGTAGGCAGCCTGGCAGCCCCAGTGTTACCGGGTCAGTCAGGCTGTTCGGCTTCTCTCCAGCCGCAGTGCTGGAAGTCGCGAAGATTTTGCTGTCAGTCGACAACTGACAGTGAACTTCCAGCCCGATTACCGCTTCGATTGGTTTTTCACTTGAAGACATCAGATAACCCTAAATCGCAAACTCAGAAGATGATTTTTTGGCCATGGCTCGAATATCAAAGTTCGACTGCTTGAAGTAAGCCTGTCCGCATCGTAGCAGCGAGGCTTCGTCAAACGGCTTGCCGATAAACTGCAGCCCGATTGGAAGACCATTTGAGTCTTGACCGCAGGGGACCGACATTCCGGGCAGGCCGGCAAGGTTAATCGGACAGGTAAAAACGTCGGCCAAATACATTTGAAGCGGCGAATCGGTCTTTTCTCCTATCGCGAACGCAGTAGAAGGAGACACTGGAGCGGCGATGACATCACAATCGTTGGCAAACGCAGCCTTGAAGTCGTTGATTATCAGAGTGCGAATTTGCTGCGCCTTCAAGTAGTAAGCATCGTAATATCCGGCGGAGAGCACATAAGTGCCAATCATTATCCGGCGCTTAACTTCAGGCCCAAAGCCCTTGGCTCTCGTCTTCGCATACATCTCACGCAAATTCTTTGCCGGCTCTCGCAGTCCGTATCTCACTCCGTCGTAGCGAGCCAGATTCGAAGAGGCTTCAGCCGGGTTTAGAATATAATAAGTTGGGATTGCCAATTCAGTGTGCGGTAAGCTTACCTCGACCAGAGTGGCCCCCATTTCCTCAAGCTCGCTCAAGGACTTTCGCACAGCTTCTTCTACGGCTGAGTCCATCCCCTCGATGAAGTACTCCTTCGGGACACCAACGCGAACGCCTTTCAATCCGTCGTTACTGCCCTTTTCGATTGCCTCAGAAAAAGACGGAACGGGCTCGCTGACAGATGTCGAGTCGTTCTCGTCTTTTCCGGAAATCGCTTGAAGCAAAAAAGCGAGGTCTTCGACAGAGCGAGCGAACGGGCCGATTTGGTCAAGCGATGAGGCAAAGGCTACAGCTCCAAATCGACTGACACGGCCATATGTGGGCTTCATCCCCACAACACCGGTAAGCGACGCCGGTTGACGAATCGATCCACCGGTATCTGTCCCGAGGGCTAGTGGAGCCTGGCCCGCGCTTACGGCAACTGCTGACCCGCCGCTGGAGCCGCCTGGGACCCTCTTTGTGTCCCAGGGGTTTCTGACGGGTCCGAAAGAGGAGTTCTCGTTCGAGGCCCCCATTGCGAATTCGTCGAGATTAGTTTTGCCGACGATAATACCGCCCTGTTTGCACATTCGCGCCACAGCGGTGCACTGATACGGAGGGATAAAGCCCTTCAGCATCTGCGAGGCGCAAGTTGTCTCGATATCTTTAGTTACGAGCATGTCCTTAACGGCAACTGGTATGCCCGTCAGCGGCGGTGTCGCATCTGCGTCGCGCAGTATTGCCTCATCAGCTTGCGCGGCTGCCTTGCGAGCAGAGTCGGAGGCGATCGTAATGAAACTGTTTAAGACTTCATTAGTTTCTTCGATTCGCATAAGGTGAGCATCGACCAGCTCCGCGCAGGAAAACTGCTTGGAGAGCAGGCCACGGCGCATTTCGGCGACACTCAGCGAAGTCAACTCGTTCATCTATAAATACTCCGATACCTGAAATGTAATGTTAGATAACCTTAGGAACTCGGAAGCCGCGCTCGTCGATGCTTGGCGCGTTCTTCTCGACCTGCTCCTCAGAAAATGACGGACGAATCACGTCATCGCGAAATGCGTTGACGACGCCGTGGACATGAGAAGTGGCGACAACTCCTCGAGTGTCTACAGCCTGCAGCTGGTCGATATAACTCATTATGTCATTGAGCTCTTTGTGGGCTGCGGTGAATTCTTCCTCTGAAAGCTCAAGTGCTGCGAGCGTCGCAATGTGTTCTATATCGTCTTTGCTGAGTGCCACTGATTGACTCCGAAGCTCTGCGCAGCGAAAAATACTAAAAATCCGTGCACTGCGGGGAAACAATGGGCGATAAGAATATGGCAATACGCGGTTTTATGAAAGGTCC
>JAUIIP010000037.1 GCA_030431555.1 bacterium | reverse complement strand
TCTATATGGGATTAAAGCCAAGCAACCGCTGGGGGCATCAATTACGAGTTCATACAATACGTACATCGGCCAAGGATGTTCGCTCTTGCTCTCAAACATGTTCGCCAGCGCTCAGAGCGCAACAATTACCATGACGCGCTCAGACGGCACTGTAGTGCTGGCCGGCAGCCCCGTTACGGTGCCGGCTCGGGGCGGAGTAGACCTGGATATTTGCTCAAACGAAATTATCAACAACTACGGCTCGGTAACGGTCGTGCCAAGCACTCCTAACTCACTTTTTGGTGCGGTGGTGCGTCTGGGCAAGAATGACAATTACCGCTTCCCGACTCCCCTGCGTCAGTAAGTCCGCTACGCAGCCGAGGGCCTTAAATATGTCGCAGCGGGTATAACAGCGACAATCTTCGTCACCCTTCGGCTTCCCTTTTCGCATAACAGGCCGTTATCGCTGAGTCTCGCGATTGGCAGAGGTTTTGCAGCTATCGTAGTTGTAATGGAGTTCGTAGCCCCGACATCTGCTTCACACGACTTACTGGGTTCGTTTCCTAGGCTCAGTAACCCCGGCCTACTCTCATCAGAGGAGCTCAATCGCGCTTATCAGCACGTATCTCAGAACTGGCTCCCGATTGATGACTCAGTGCTCAAACTGGTCGTTGAGCGGCTGGAGGCCGGGGACTACGAGCACAACGAGGATTGCTGTCTGCTCAGTGACCTCAAACAAGACTTCCCACTTTACCTGTATGTGCTTAAACAGATTTCCGAATTGCCGTTCTCCCCGATTGCTGTAGGTCAGCACCCTGGCGAAATGCTCAGCAGCTGCTCTTTTGAACAGCTGCTGGCGATTGTTCGCGGCGTTCATCCAAGCCGCCCGGACTCGGGTTTCTCCTGGGCAGCGGATGCACTAAGCGAGCGCCGCGAGCGAGTTAAGACCGGTGCCATTTGTGCAGAGATTGTTGCTGAAAAATGGAATCTTGATTCTGAAGTAGCTTTTCTGAGTGCGATATTGCGCCAGCTCGGGATCATGTTAATCAGATGGAATTATCCACATATATCACGCAATGCCGCTAAGAAGGTTTCCGACAACTGGGATTTGGATAAATGTCTCGAACAGCTGCTTGGCTTTTCTCCCGTGATGCTTGGTATAAAGTTTGCGCTTGAGTGCGGCTTCTCGCGTACAGTTTTTTACTCTTTCTACGGAACAGATCTGCCTTCGGAAATCGAGGTAATAGTACCCGAAGACTCAGTCAACGACGAGCGAGCCGAGGCCTACCTAACAGTATGCGAAATTAGCGATGCTTTAGTGCGCGCCGGTGAGCCGGAGTCGTATCCGGTAGTCCAAATGTACTGGGAGGAACTGCAAAAGACCTTGGTCGATGAGCTGGGGCCCGGACTATTCGACGAGCTGCGCCAGCGTGCAAGAACAGAAACAGCGCTTGAGCTGCATGCTAAGCATCTGCCTTTAGACGAGCAAACAGAAGAGGACTCCGACAGAATCGGTCAATACGTGCGATTAAATCGCCACTTAAAGAGCTGCCCCCTGGAGCTGCGTGACAAGCTGTTGGAAGTCTATGCCTACATGCGCCCTGGCAGTGTTTCGAATCGCTGTCTCTCAACATTGGTTCGCAAGGTCATACCAAATTCCGGATTCGACTTCGGATGCATATTCACACTCAACCCTGAGACCAGAGTGCTGCACCCGATGGTAGTAATCGGTAACCCGCCGGCTGAGCTGCTGAAAGCCGTGCCAATTGCACCAGGCGCGGCTTTGACGGATTCGGTTGCTGCAGCCTTTAGCTGCAACCTGCCCTACCGCGATGTCCTGAACTCAACCGAGGAAACTTCCACGACCCTGTTCACAGCAGCGGTCGGTACGACTCGAAAGGTTGGAGTGATTGCACTACAGGGTGCAACAACGGAAGAAGACGAAGAGTTAGTTTTTGCTTCATTCAAGGCCCTGCGTCACGCCTTGAATGACTTCCTTAACGTCTAGCGGGGGCTTGCCGGGATCTCCCGAGCTCGCTGACTCGGCTACACAATAAAAGACAGAACGAAAAAGAAAGCGGTAAGCATTGAAGAAGAATACATCGATGCAATTGCGAATCGTTCTGCTGCGTCTGCTAAATATTCAAGT
The DNA here is from genome assembly GCA_030431555.1 of bacterium. GTDB lineage: Bacteria > Bdellovibrionota_C > UBA2361 > SZUA-149 > JAGRAN01 > JAGRAN01. The sequence goes on along the minus strand of JAUIIP010000037.1, from coordinate 17,972 downwards.
GGGCTTCTGTAGTACATCAATCTCGCCTTCTCTAGTTCAAAATCGTTTCAACGTGACGAATCGCTGCCGATAGAACCTAGAAAAAATTGATTGATGAAAACCGGATAAAAAGCGGGCAGGGGCGCCGCGAAAGGACAGCACTGTTATGCGCGAGCCTCGGGGGAGTGTGCTCTAAAAAGACATTTTTTTAACTGTATGATTTCAAGCACTTAGACTCAGTGCGCAAAAAAAACTATCAGCGCAGAGCTTGCTGCGGCAACGACCAGGCTGCCGATTAGACCCACGACAAAGGGCTTCATTCCAATGCCCCTGAAGCTTGAGAAGACAGTATTCAGCCCGATACCGGCCATTCCAAGCAGTATCAGAAACTTGCCGGCATCACTGAAACCGGAAATACCCTCAGCCGTAAAGTAGCCGGCAGTATTTAAACCAGCCATGATAAAGTAGCCAAAAAGAAACCAAGGGAAACCCTTAGCTGCCGCTCGCCACCTGCCGGCTTTGTCACCGATAGCGCTGCTCTCAGACAGTGACGAACCCGCATACCAAATGGCAACTAAAAACGCGGCAGGTGCGAGAAAACAGTTTCGCACGAGCTTCACTGCAGTAGCCATCTTGCCCGCTTCATCCGAGAAAATAAAACCTGCCCCTACAACTTGTGGAGTGGAATGAATTGACGTTCCGGCGAACAAACCGAAAGAAGCATCACTAACGCCTAGATAAGCGGCGATCATCGGATAAGCAACGATTGCTACCAATCCCCACAATGCAATCGTTCCGATTGCATAGCTGGTCTCTTCCTCTTTGGCTTTTATTAATGGTGCGGTAACCGCAATTGCTGTTCCGCCGCAAATTGTCGTGCCAACCGCGAGCAATACACCTAAAGCCCTTGGCAAAGCGAATAGTCTCGCAAGCAGTACGATTGAAGCCAGACCGACCAGCATAGTTCCAACGATAATCACTAGAATCTCTAAGCCCTGAGTCAGAAAGAGGCGAAAGTCGAGCGACGCTCCGACCAGCACGATTCCCAGAATCAAAATTTTCTCGAATGCCTTAATGCCAGGTTTGCAGGCATCAGGAGCCAGAGATAAGTTTCTCACCAGCATTCCGAAAAGAATGGCAAGAACAGGTGCCTCCAAAGGATGCTTGCCCCCGACTTCTACGATTTTAGAGCAGTAAATCGCAGCGACGGATAGAGCCAGCATCAGCAACCAGCCGGGAAGATACTCGCGCTTCATTAAATAGTTCTCAGTTCGATCTGCTCGAAGTGTGCTGCTTGATGAAAGTCGGGGACTTCACCCGGAAGATCTGAGCAGCTGCAGAAGCATCGTGGCTCATCACCCAAAATAGAGCAAACATTTAAACGGGACGAAGATTTAAACTCACAGTTTACTTTCAGGCTTTGTTTGTCCACGCTTAAGCCGTGATATCCACTCACAGCGTCAAACCATACCTCCACACCGGTGAACGATCTCTGGTCTAAATTGGAACCAAGCCGATCCGCTTTGAAATGCTCACTCCACCACTCGCCTGCGGGAGATAGGTTAAATTCCTGGTAGGACGCTGTTGAATCATCACAAACGAATAGCTCCGCCACATCAGACTCCCACAAGCCGGGAGCCCAAACTCCGAGCTGCTTGGCGCTGCGCCCTATTGAGGGGGGAAACATCACCAGGAAGTGCAGTTTGCTCGGATCGCTTATCAAGGAAAAGGACAGGGCCTCGGAAACCGGCGCTCCGGCCCAGTTACGAAGCAGTTTTTGCAGATGCAAATTACTGAAATCGCTCGATTCCAAGTCATGCGGCCAAAGGTATACAATCGGCTTCATAAGAGATACGAGCAGACTTTAAAAGTCTCTAGTGTAAGCAAAAAACGGCCGATGCTTTAAGTGCAAGGCGGCTAAACTAATGGATACGAGCGGAAAGACATACTACGAGATGCTGGGCCTCGAACGCAATGCGAGCGCCGATGAAATAAAACGTGCGTACCGCGAAATCGCCCGTATCTTCCACCCTGACTCAAACTATTACTCGGATATCACTGAACTCGGCCTGTCTGATCGAGATCTGAGAATTTTTAAAGACATAACTGCCGCGTATAACACTCTGATTGACCCTCAAAAAAAGGCGGAATACGACAGTACACTTCCAGCAGAGTTTCGCAGTTGGGATGCTGACGATGAACCCGACTGGGAGGACCCCGAGCAATACTTAAGGTGGCATTCGAAACAGGAGGCGGCCTCTAAAAGCAAATTTGGAGAGATTCGTGACGAGCAACCCGACGATCAGCAGCCCGTCCAGCCTCAGCGCAATGTCCAAGCGGTCTCTCAAATAATCAGAACCCAACAGTCCGGCGATAATACTATAACCGTCTACATGATGGCTGGGGTCTTTACCTTTGTGACCGTATTGATGCTGGTTGTTCTTGTCCTGCGCTAATTTATTTCCCACTATTATCGTATCGATACACTTTTCCTTCTTTGCTCGCTGAGTTATTAATACCAGCCGTAATACTTTAATTTTTTACTAAAGCTCTCTGAGGATTTGAGTGCGATGAGCAGTATCGAAGACCGCGGCTACAGCAACAGCGAAGTATTGGTGTCCACCGATTGGGTTGCGGACAATTTGTCGAACCCTGATGTGCGAATCATAGAATCGAATGAAGATCAGCTGCTCTACAAGACCGGCCATATACCCGGAGCTGTCGAAGTAGACTGGGTGAACGACCTAAACGATCCGCTTCAGCGAGACTATCTGCAAAAGTCACAGTTCGAGGAGCTTTGTTCGAATCTTGGCATCACCCGCGATACGACCCTGATTTTCTACGGCGATAAAAACAACTGGTGGGCCGCCTACGCACTTTGGGTGTTTAGGCTGTTTGGCCACTCAGACGTCAGAATAATGGACGGCGGAAGATTGAAGTGGGAAAAAGAAGGCCGCGAGATGACGCGCGAAGTTCCCAGCTACAAACCAGCGACATACAAAGCTCCCGAACGAGATGACTCTACAATTCGAGCATTTCGCGATGACGTTCTCAAGCACATTTCGGCAGGAAACCAACTGATAGACGTTCGGAGTCCGGAGGAGTTCAGTGGGGAGCGTCTGCACATGCCTGACTACCCTAACGAAGGCGCACTTCGCGGAGGCCACATACCAGGCGCTAAGAGTGTTCCCTGGGCGCGAGCTATTAACCCCGATGACGGAACTTTTAAGAATGCAGATGAGCTGAGAGCAGTCTACGAAGAAGAACAGGGGCTTAAGCCTTCTAACGACGTAATTGCTTACTGCAGGATTGGCGAACGAAGCAGTCACTCATGGTTTGTTCTGCATTATCTGCTTGGATACGATAAAGTCAGAAACTACGACGGAAGCTGGACCGAGTGGGGAAATTCTGTCGGAGTACCAATCGAGAAATAGTAGCGTGGCAGATGAAATCCTACCCCGGCAGGCTTCAGGGCATAGTCGAAGAATTTCGCTCAGTTCCTGAGCAGGACATGCGCGCGGAGCTGCTGATAGAATTCGCGGACAAGTTCATTGATGTACCCGAAGAGATAGCGAAGCGCCCTTTTTCGCCGAGCAACCTCGTACCCGGCTGTGAGTCAGAAGCCTATATCTGGTGCACCAAGCTCGCAGATGGCGGACTGAAGTTTCACTTTGCTGTGGAAAATCCGCATGGCGTTTCTGCAAAATCCCTAGCCGCAATATTGGATGAAGGTCTAAGCGGCCTCAATGCTGAAGAGATAAGCGCGCTCAGTGAAGATATAGTGTATGACATTTTCGGGAGAAATATTTCCATGGGTAAAGGCCAAGGTCTGATGGGAATGGTTGCGATGCTGCGCTCACTTGCAATACAGAATTGCGGCTGAGATTTGCGCACGCGAGCGGAGACTCTCTTCGTCGGCGGCAATAATTGGAGTTTCTTGATGAATCCAAAAGCGGCAGTACTATCAATTGGTGGAGAGATACTTGACGGAAGGATTCACGACACAAACGCCGGAAGATTTATACGCGCACTGCTTTCGATAGACATACCTGTCGTCAACATTCTTACCTGTCCGGATGATATTCAGCAGATAAACGACGCTTTCGAATTCTTGTTTGAGCGCTGCAGCGTAGTGCTGACATGCGGTGGGCTTGGACCGACAAGCGACGATCTCACCCGGGAAGCCGTAGCACTTTTTACAGAAGACCAACTCGTCTTAGACAAGAAAGCCGAATTCTCATTGGCGGCATATTTCGAGCGAAAACAACGACCATTCGATGACACGAACAAGAAGCAGGCATACCTGCCGTCACGAGCCCTGCCGATTCAAAACAACATTGGCTCTGCTCCGGGCTTTATTGCTGCAGCTAACGGGAAGCATATCGTTTGCCTGCCGGGAGTACCCCGCGAACTGACTCCTATGCTGTCAGAAACAGTCATCCCATACTTACAGGCAGAGTTCCCGGATAAGAAGTCACTTAGCGTGGAAATCATTCGATTTTTCGGACTTCCCGAGGCCACTATCGCCGGAATAGTTGAGCGCACGAAAGTTTCGGAGGCCGTTTCCATCTCTTACCGTGCAACGTTTCCCGAAATTCAGTTAAGACTTACCGGCAGTGATAGACAGGAAACGGCAGAGGCTGCACAAATTTTAGTCGACGCGATTGGGGAGGAATATCTGTTCTCCAGGTCTCTCGAAGACTCGATGGCCGGCGTTGTTCATCGGCTGGCGGTCGAGTCTAATTCGATATTGGCCGTCGCAGAGAGCTGCACCGGAGGCATGCTAGGCAGTCTGCTTACCCGAAACTCTGGTTCCTCCAACTTCTTCCAGGGGGGAGTTATCAGCTACAGCAACAATTTAAAATCGAACTTGCTGGGTGTCAGCACTGAGACTCTCGCTAGGTTTGGAGCAGTCAGTCACAATGTCGCACGAGAAATGGCTCAGGGAGCCAAGAATGCAGCGAGACAAGGGGTTGAAACCGGCGCTAAATCACCATTGGGCATTTCAATCACCGGCATTGCGGGCCCTGAAGGAGGCAGCAACGAAAAACCGGTGGGTACATTCTACGTCGGTCTTTCAACAAACGAGCGGACGTCTTCCTACCGTTTTTACTTTAACGGCGAGCGCGAGGCTGTGAGGAGGTTTGCAGCGTTCGCTGCGATGGATGTGATTAGGAGAAATCTGCTGTCCTTGCCTGTTCACGCCAAGGAGCAGGAAGATGAAAGTTAGTTTTAAGCGCGTTTTTTTAAGAACGTTTCTGCTGCTGCTGTTTGGAGCTGCGGTTTACTACTATCTACTTCCTGGTCCGCTTTCAGCGGATGAACTAAGTAGCAAGATAGAACTTCCACCCGGTTTCAAGATTGAGTTTTTTTCGAAATCCGTGCCTGGAGCGCGTTCAATGACCCGCGGGGACCAGGGCACAATATTTGTCGGCACTAGATCAAAGAACAAGGTTTACGCACTTCAGGATTTAGACGGTGACATGGTCGCGGAGAAAGTGACCGTGGTTACTGACAAACTTGCGACTCCAAACGGCGTAGCTTTTAGAGACGGTAGTCTATATGTCGCACAGGTAAACAGAATTGTTCGTTTCGACGAAATTGAACAGCGTATTTCAAACCCTCCTGAGCCTGTGGTAGTAAACGACTCGTACCCGACTGATACTCATCACGGATGGAAGTACATAAGCTTCGGACCGGACGGCTATCTGTATGTCCCGGTCGGAGCTCCCTGTAATATCTGCAAAGAAAGTAATCCGCGATATGCTTCAATCACCCGCATGAAGCCCGACGGTTCAGGCGTCGAAATTTATGCGCACGGGGTGCGTAATTCAGTCGGTTTCGACTGGCATCCGGAAACTAAGGAGCTGTGGTTTACAGACAATGGACGTGATTGGCTCGGCGACGATATACCGCCTTGCGAACTAAACCACGCCCCCAAAGCCGGAATGAATTTCGGTTTTCCCTACTGCCACGGAAAGGATATCAAGGATCCTGAGTTTGGTTCAGAGCGATCCTGCAGCGAGTTTACCCCCCCTGCCCAGGAACTTGGTCCGCACGTCGCACCACTCGGCATGCGCTTTTATACCGGAAAGATGTTTCCCAAAGATTACGCAGGGCAGATCTTCATCGCAGAACATGGATCTTGGAACCGTACCGAACGTATAGGCTACCGAGTGATGTTGGTTCGCCTTCAAGACAGCAAAGCTGTTTCGTACGAGGTATTTGCGCGCGGCTGGCTCGACGAAGACGGCAATATTAGGGGAAGGCCCGTAGACATCCTGCAACTTCCCGACGGATCGCTTCTCGTTTCGGACGATTACGCCGGGGCCGTCTATAGAATTTCCTACAAGCAGCCTAAAACCGGCTAAGTATTCGTAAAGTCTAGAGCAAAATATTTGTCACCCTGGCCCGATTGCTCAATTTTTTGTCCTCAAGTGCCGATATTTGACTAGAGCATTTTTCTCTAAGTCACAGGGAATACTGCTCTTGTACGTCTTCAGTTAACTGCGTGCGCCTGAACTATCGATGAAATTAAAACTCGGTCCACAACGAAAGTACGCGATAATTCTTAAAGGGCTATCGACTGAATGTAATCGCCGCGAAGCTGTAATTGAAATTGCGAAGCAGCTGCGGATAAAGCCTTCAGAAGCTGCTGCCATGGTCAAACAGGCACCAGTTCGAGTAATGGAGCATAAGCGTCGGGGCAAACTTGTGCCCTTAGCGAGGGTTTTAAAGAAATTGGGCGCCAAGGTTTTACTTTGTGAAGTAGATGATACTCCCGCTAAACCCGCGCCAAGGGTTTTACCTGAGCCTGCTGATTGCGAACAAGCAGCCCAGCTTTCTCACGAGAGCAGCGGCGATCCTTTGGAGGATTTGCTCGCCGATTTGAAAGATCAGAATTTGATTTCTCCTGACTGTGAAATTAGCGGGGACGATGATGCTGAATCGATTAAAGTCAAAAATGAAATTCTGCCCGCAGACGAAGAAGTCGGTGGTGCAGAAGCTGACGAAAGTGAGTTTTCACTGAAACTCTAGCTCAAGCTCTTTTACTATGGATGCTAACTCACCGCTTAGTCGTAACGAGCAGTTTCGGAAAGTGTGGAACGCCGTTCATCAGTCGTGGATGCCGGCAAACCCTGCTTTTCTAGAACGTCTGATCGCAGAGCTGGACCACGGTGTTTACGACAAAGATATCAATACACTCGTTGATGAAATTCGCACTGACGTATCGCTGTTCTCTTTTTGCGTGAAGCAGCTCAAGGAAACCGTAAACGGCAGCACATTCGAGCACGATCCGGACAGCTTTCTGCGCCGAACCAGCGTCGAAGAGCTTAAGCTCGCTGTGAGTTCAATGAAAGACAAGGTGCAGAACTCCAGGTTTAATGAGATGGAGCCTGCCCAAGCTTCCCGACTTCAGGAGACTATAATCAGCGCCAGCGTTGCCGAGAATATGGCCGAAGAATCAGGCATCGGCGGCGGACTCGGCTTCAGTACGAGCATCATGCGTCAGCTCGGACTGGCGTTGATCTCGTGGAACTATCCCCATGTCTATAGTCGAGCCGCAGCAAAAGCCTCCTCTGCGGAAGAACTCGAAAACCTTATTGGCTCGGTTCTCGGCTTCCGACCTTCGTTGTTAAGCGTCGTTCTCGCTAAAAAGTGGTGCCTCCCCAGAACTCAGCGAGCCGCACTCGGCGATAGTACTTGTCTCAAAGAACTGCCGGACGACGAAGCTGCACAGATAGAACGACTGGCGGAGGAGCTTGAAACGATCTGTGATGTCGGAGAAGCACTTGCTCGTGCCAGTAATCCACAAGCATATCCAACTGCACGTGACGATTGGAACCGCGCAAGGCGAGAAATCGAACGGCGTCTTGGCCGCCTAGGCATGGAACGAATAAAGAAAAGTCTGATCGCGAACTGCCGACAGTACATTCATCATGCTCCTCACTGTTTCAGTAAAGAGATCATAGAGAAGATTGATCGCCGACCTGAGATCCTAAGCGGTTCGGAGCTGTTTGAGCAGAATCGATACATCAGAGCTTGTCCGCCAGCCGTGCAGAGAATGCTGCGCCAGCTCTACGACGGCCTGGACGCGCAGACTATTTCAAAAGAGAACATTCGCATCTTAACTCAAACAATAATGCCTGCGGCAGGCTTTGCGACCGGCTGTGTTTACGTTTTCGATCCCGGTGCGAGAACACTTATCCCACGCGCTCCGGTCGGCAGTTGCTCGCTTAGTCACTACAAGGAAATAGACTGTTCCCCGGTGGCCCAGGAACGGCCTCTTGTGGCTAAGGCATTTGAGTCCGACGATACTCTGGTTGCTGAAGACGCCTGGGGAGGAGACGATTCGACCGCATACGCCTGTGCATATGGGAAAATTCAACGTGCTGGTGTGTTGCAGCTCAACACACGAGCGGCCAGCCACAACGCGCTTATGGTTTTCTCCGCGCTGAATCAAGCACTAATTGATTGCCTAAAACTCCGCTAGGCCTTTTGTCGACATTATCGGCTTTCTGCTGCAAGTCACGCTGATTCATGACATGATTATTCCGTTAAGGGTCAGTTGGATTATCGTTTCGACTAAGGAGCAGAGCCAATGCAAGAACGGATCGTGCGAAAAGTATTTGGATGGATCCTACTCCTTCCATTTCTCCTTTATTCCAGCACCGCAAACGGGGCCGGATTTGAGCTTCAAGAACAGAGTGGCGTCGGTCTAGGCACAGCCTTTGCCGGCATGTCGACCGGATTTGGCGACGGCAGTGAAAGCTTCTGGAACCCGGCTGCGCTAAGTCAACTTGACGGAACGACCGCAACGTTCGTCGGCCATGTAATCATTCCCTCAACGGAATTTACGAATGAAGGAAGCAGCTACCCCGCGCTCGGCGGCGTACCCGTCAGCGGGGGCAACGGTGACGATGGCGGCGAGGCTGCATTCGTCCCCAATATTTACTTCGCTCACGAGGCAATCGACGACAAACTGTGGTTCGGACTCGGCGTTAACTCGCCGTATGGTCTTTCCACTAAATGGGACGACGGATGGGTCGGAAGATACCACGCGTTGGAGTCCGCACTAACAACTATCAACATCAATCCGACCGTCGCGTTCAAGGTGCACGACATGGTGTCCGTTGGTTTCGGCGGCTCTCTAATGTATGTCGACGCCAAACTGACTAACGCGGTTGATTTCGGAACAATCGGCCTTGCTAATCTGCCCCCGGCGGTCTCATCTTCTTTAGGCCTCAGCCCGCAGGCTGCAGACGGAACGGCTAAGGTAGAAGGTGACGATTGGGCGGCTGGTGCGAACGCAGGTATTTTGATTACTCCGATGGATGACCTGAAAATCGGTCTCGGTTGGCGCTCTCAAATGAAGACTCGGCTCCGAGGGGACGCGAGTTTTGATGTTCCGGCGAATGCTCAAGTGCTCACGATGAACGGTGCATTTATCGACACTACTGCATCGGCCGGTATCACGCTGCCACAGTCCGCTTCAGCAGGCTTCCATTACGCGATTAGCGAAATGGTAGGCGTTGCATTTGATGCGCGCTGGGTTGAGTGGTCGAAGTTCAAAGAGCTTCGAGTCGCTTTTGACTCAAATCAACCTGACTCGGTAGTAGACGAAAGCTGGGATGACTCATGGAGATACGCGGTTGGATTGGATATTCATCCCTGTGAGAATCTCGATGTAATGCTCGGTTATGCGTACGAAGAAACGCCGATTCCAGATCCTCAACACCGAACTCCGCGCATTCCCGATCTGGATCGCCACTGGTTCACTACGGGGCTGGGATATCAGCTAACTGAGGATCTGAAGCTAGGTCTGAGTTACGCATTTATCCTCGCGGATGACGATAAGAGTGACATCGTCGGTCCGACTGGTGATAATTTTGTGGGCAGTTATGAAGGCGAAGTGCACATCATATCGGGCCAGATTACTTGGAATATGAATCTCTCTTAAACAAGTACAGACAAAGCTAACAAATAAAAACGGGGCCTCGGGCCCCGTTTTTTATCGGGCAATTCGCCGGCTACTTGTACATCGCGTCAATCATATCCTTGAAGTCTTTCTCTACAAGACTGCGCTTGATCTTAAAAGTCGGCGTTAGGTAACCGTTCTCGACACTAAAATCTTCAGGCAGGATAGACACGTATTTTACGGTTTCGTAGCTCGCAAGCTGAGCATTTTCCCTGTCGACGTCCTCCCAAATCAGCTGATGCAACCTCTCGTTTTTGTGAATATCGTCTAACTTGGTAATACCTTGCTTCTTCGCCCAGTTGCGAACGTATTCCATATCGAGCGTAACTAAAGCAACGCAGTATCTTCGCCCGTCTCCGACGAGCACAGCCTGCGACACGAACTTGCTGCTTTTTATTCCCTCTTCAATATCGTGCGGTGCGATATTCTTTCCGCCGGAAGTTACGATTATCTCTTTCTTCCTCCCTTCAATAGTCAAAAAGCCGTCCGCGTCGAGAGAACCGATGTCGCCGGTGTGAAACCACCCCTCGCTGTCCCATGACTTCTTCGTGGCAGCATCACGGTTATGATAGCCGAGTGCTATGTTCGGACCTCGAAACAGAATCTCACCGTCTTCAGCAATCTTCAGTTCTATATCGTCGTCGAGTACCGGACCTACCGTCCCTATCCTCTTCTGGCCCAGGCGATTTACGTTGGTCGCTACACAGGTTTCAGTTAGTCCGTAGCCTTCAAGAGTTTCGATGCCCAAAGAGTCGAAGAACTCCGCAACGTCTACCGGCAGCTTAGCTCCGCCGCTCAGCGCAAAGACGAACTTGTCGCCAAACAGCGCAGATTTAATTTTTCTCCGCAGCCCTGCCGTTCCGTTGTGGACGATTTGCACCAGTGAACCGGGCATCTCACGTCGCTTTAAAGCATTGTAATGTTCACGAGCAGCCCACAAAGTTGCTCCGATAAGTTTGCCCTTGAGGCCCGCCTCTGCCTTTGCCTGAACCCCTGCACGCATTTTCTCGAGTAGGCGAGGCACTACCGGAATTACTGTAGACTGACTCTCACTAATGTCCCGAGTAATTGACTTAGGTTCGAGCTTGGAACTTTTGTGATCCCAAACGCCCGGGAAATTCAAAGCGGACGGAGTAAGAAATCCGAGATAGCCGACAAGTTTGGCAAATGAATGCGCCAGCGGAAGGAAAAGCATTATATAGCTTGTTTCATTAACCATGCCCGACTTCCACGCCTGCCGAACGTTCGACAAGTGGTTGCCGTGAGTTTGAACTACTCCCTTCGGCGGGCCGGTAGTTCCGGAAGTGTAGACCAGAGAAGCCACGGTATCACGACTCACTCCACCGAAATCTTTTGGGCGCTCGGCGTCCTGTCCCGCAAGTATTTCGCTATAAGAATCGACAATGTCGTGCTGATCGCAGTCTTCAAAGCAAATGATCCGCTTAATGCTTACGGATGCCTCCCGCTCTTTGCGTTCCTCGGTCGCCGGCATGGTCCAATGCTTACTGCGAATCTCCAGCAGCTTGTCGACCTGCTCCTGGTTTTCAGCGAAAACAATTTCGGCACCTGAATCAAAAAGTATATAAGAAATATCGTGCGGAAGCAGAGATTGATAAACAGAAGCGACAATCCCGCCGCAGGCAAGGATCGCGATATCCGCCTCCATCCACTCCGGGCGCGAGCTGGAGAGGATTGCCACTTTGGTTCCCTGCCCGACTCCGATAGCTTCAAGATACGCGACTAATTTGTTAACTCTTTGTTCGCACTGCTGATAGTTGGTCTCTTGCCAGTTACGCGTACCATTGAGTCGATCATGTTCGCTGAGAGTTGGCTGACGGTAAATTATTCGTGAGGGTTCGTTTTCGGCAAGTTTGTAAAATGCCTCAGCGATACTCGCGTATGAATCTAATTGTGCAGCGATACTCATGGGTTCCCGTCTCCCGGCAGTCATGTTCTCGCAATATTCTAGAGCAACGCACTACATATAGACAAACAATTCAGGTATACAGCGATACAGGAATTGCTGTTTATCGATATGTTATTTTCACTAATTTAATATGAAGTGAGGCCGATATGCTTGCTAAGGACTCCCTAAAAAACAAAGTGGTATTGGTAACGGGTGGCGGCAGCGGCCTGGGCTTGGCGATGGCTGACAGGTTCGCAGAGCTTGGAGCCGGAGTCGCGATTTGTGGTCGAAACCAGGAAAAGCTCGGAAAAGCAGTCGATAAACTCTCGTCTCACGGCAATAAGGTCGAGTCCTATCAGTGCGATGTCCGGGATTACGAGGACGTCGGGTCGATGATCTCTAAAATCTGCGATGATTTTGGAAAACTGGACTGTCTAGTCAATAACGCTGCGGGCAACTTCTTCTGCACCTCGGAGGACCTGAGCCCAAACGGCTTTAAAACTGTTGTCGATATTGTCCTACACGGCTCGTTCAACTGCACGCAGCATTTCGGCAAGAAGTGCATCGAAGCCGGCCATTCCGGCTCAGTGATCAGCATAGTTACAACTTATATTGAAACTGGATCCGCTTTTGTGCTGCCGTCAGCCTGCGCGAAAGCCGGAGTCCAGGCTCTAACAACCAGTCTAGCTTACGAGTGGGCGCCATACGGCATTCGACTGAACTCAATCGCGCCGGGTCCCTTTCCCACAAAAGGAGCTTGGACGCGGCTGGTACCTGACGGAGACTTTGAAGAGAAGTTTAAGAAACGCCATCCGATGGGACGCTTCGGAGAACCCGAAGAGCTGGCTGAGCTTGCATCATTTCTACTTTCCGACAGCGCTTCATACATTAACGGCGAATGCGTTACTATCGACGGCGGCCAACAGCTAGAGGGTGGTCAATTCAACTTTGTTGCCCGCATGATGCCGCGCAACAAACTCAAGCAGATATTTCAAGCGATGAAGTCTAAGAGCTCCTCCTAGTTGTTATGGACGATCTCGCGGGCAAACTTCTGGCGCAAGCTGAACATTCGCCGCTGAAACGCGGTCTCTTGAACAAACTACTAGCGCGAACGATCCCGTTCAATCGCCCGCACAAGCTGGACATCAAGGTCGTTTCTACACAGAAGGTCCAGGTCAGACTACCGTACAGAAAGTCAAACCTTAACCATGTTCGCGGACTTCACGCCTGCGGCCTTGCGACCGCAGCTGAGTACACATCGGGCTTGCTGCTGCTACGGCGCTTGGGCACCGACCGTTACAGAATTATTATGAAATCGCTTAACGTCGAGTACATGTACCAGGGTAAAAGCGATGCCACCGCGAATTTCGAGCTATCTGACGCAGAATTTGAGGAAGCTATTATCAAACCGTTAGGCGGCAGTGAGTCTGTGTTATTCGACGCGATAGTCGACGTCCACGACGAGCAGCAAAACCTGTTGTGCACGGCGACCATTACATGGCAAATCAAGCCATGGAAACTGGTCAAGACTAAGACATGAGTAAATACAAGAATCCCTGGAAAACTCTTTCCAGCAAAAACGTCTACAGTAATCCGTGGATGAGCCTGCGAGAAGATCAGGTGATCCGACCGGACGGCAAACCCGGTATTTATTCGGTAATAGAAGCGAGGACGGCAACGGGTGTCATAGCACTAACTCCCGAAAAGGAAGTGTATTTAGTCGGCCAGTACCGATACCCGACCGAAACCTACTCCTGGGAAATCGTCGAGGGCGGAACCGACGACGGTGAATCTGCTGTTCAAGCAATCAAGCGAGAGCTCAAAGAGGAGGCCGGCTTGCTTGCGGATAATTGGCATGAGTTAGGTGAACGCGTGCACATCAGCAATTGCTTCTCAGCCGAGGTGGCTCGGTTGTTCGTAGCTACTGGGCTGACGAAAACGCAGCGAGCGCCCGACGGCACAGAGGTCCTTGAAGTCAGAGTTGAGTCCTTCGACAGATGTCTAGAGATGGTAGACGACGGCGAAATTACCGACGCGATGTCTATAATAGCCCTGCTGCGTCTCGAGCGCGCAGTTAGAAACCAAGGTTGGGAACAGTTTTTCTAGCTTTTGCTTCCAATCTCCCATCCCTCCAGGTAAATAGATAGCCTCAGTTTAAGGAATTAACGATGATTAGAAGATCCCCCTCTGCTCCTCCGGGGTTTCGCGCAGTTCCGCGAACCGGTGTTATTTATGTGATGACCGAAGCCGTCAAGCGCGGCTTCAGTGCCGGCTCTGATGAGTGGGCGAACCTGGGCCAGGGAGCGCCCGAAACCGGACCGATTGATGGCGCGCCGGCAAGAATCAACAGTGTTTCTATCGCCAACGACGAACATGAATATGCTCCGGTCGACGGACTGCCTGCTCTTCGCGAAGCTGTCGCGCAAATGTACAACGAGCGCTACCGCAAAGGGAAAAGCAGTAAATACACCAAGGATAATGTGGCTATCTGCGCGGGTGGGCGTCTCGCTCTGACTAGACTGGTAGCGACTCTCGGAAGAACCAACGTAGGCCACTTCCTGCCCGACTATACCGCATACGAGGAGCTTCTGGACGCCTTCGGCACCTTCGTTCCGATTCCAATCCTGCTCAATCCAGAACGCGAGTATAAATTCTCAGCGGAAGATTTGAAGGAAGAAATTCTCGGACGGGGACTTTCCGCCGTTCTGCTTTCAAACCCCTGCAATCCAACCGGAAAGGCAATGTGCGGCAAGGAACTTGAAGCATGGGTCTCAGCCTGTCGCGGACTAGGCTGCACTCTGATACTCGACGAGTTCTACAGTCACTATGTCTTTAACTCCGCGGATCGCAGTGTTTCTGCCGCCTCATTCGTCGAAGATGTCGACGAGGACCCCGTGGTAATTGTCGACGGACTAACCAAAAACTGGCGCTATCCCGGCTGGCGCGTGTGCTGGACGCTCGCACCAAAGCCCATAATCGAAGGGGTCGCGTCAGCAGGCAGCTTCCTCGACGGAGGCTGCGCCAGACCTATGCAAATTGCTGCACTTCCGCTGATCGACGCTGCAACCGCCGAACAGGAAGCCGCTGCGATACGCGAACATTTCGGCAGCAAGCGAAGTCTCATGCTTGAACGTCTCGAGGCCATGGGCATAAAGGTCAATCCGCTGCCCGGCGGCAGCTTCTATTGTTGGGGCGACCTCAGTGCGCTTCCTGAAAAAGTGAATACCGGCATGAAGCTGTTTCGCGAGGCTTTGGCTGAGAAGGTTATCGTAGTGCCTGGAGAGTTTTTCGATATTAATCCCGGCCAGCGTAGACCGGAAAGGCCTGGCCGCTACGGCGGGTATGCAAGGTTTTCATTCGGCCCGCCAACCGCAGAACTTGAGCGCGGTTTGGACAAGCTTGCTAAGGTAATCGACAGAGCAAAATAAAATTTCCCCAACAAAAACTGCTCAGTAAGCAGCTTTTGTTGGGAGGACGGCGAACGCATTTGCACTCGACCCTCAGTTCCCGTCGACGAGTCATTCGTCGACGGGAACAACCAACCGCTAGTCAGCATCACCCGCACCTCCTGGCATTTCGTCGTCGTCTTCGGTCTCCCGAAGCAGCTCGAGCAGAACTCGAACTGCTGCATCCTCGTCCTTAAGGTGCACGAATGGTTTGTGATCCATCCCCGTGCAGTCGACGCCGGCCGCGCGCAGCCTGGTGAACAGCTTCAATCGCCGCTCATCCGTACCAAGCGCAAGCTTGCGCACTTTGCCGTCTGCTTCCTGGTCGAAGAACATGCCTTCACACATCACGACGCGGGCATCGATCGGAGCGCTGTAGAGCTGATAGGTCAGATGCGTCATGTCGACTTCTCCGTCGATCACTACGCGCACCAAACCGTGTCCGAGCTCCTGGCGCTGCTCGATAATCCGCTTGTGACGAGCGAGGATCTCCTCATACTCTTCAATCCAGGGATCCATGAAGTCGGCCTTCCGTAGAACGCTCGCAAAGTGACGGATCAGGGCGACCCTCCTCTGGCCGCTCTTGATGTCCGACTTAATGCAAGCGTTGACGTAGAACGCGATGTCGAGATCCCAGAACGCCCGCCGATCGCAGAGGTCGGCAGCATCGAGAAGCGTACATACATGCTTTTCGATATTGGGCCCGATTGCCCAACGAAGAACTGACCCAGAGCTGCGGAACTCGCCGTGCTCCTGGGACTGAGGCTCGATGAGCAATTTGGAAATGTCGATTCCGACCTCTTCGAGGACGGTCTCCCATTCCGGTCGTGCATGTTCATCGATGATCGCGACCAGTTCGTGGCCGTTCTCGATCAGAGAGCGAAGGAACGCCTTCGTCTTGGTGGGCTGAGGCTTGGAAACAGCCAGCCCAACGAGAATCACGCGACAATGCGGCTGCCACGTCTGGGGGGCGAGGGTGTGGACTTTGTCTGCTTGAGTAACTTCGATCCGCGGGTCGTCGGGCTGAAGGAGCCGGACGACCGCCGCCGAAGTACACACAGCGTCCCCACTTCCGCCCGTCACAACGACCCAATTGGAGCCGTGGTGATTACCGAACGGATTGGAAAAACTCACCTTTTCCTCCTTATGCTGAAGTTACCAAAGTTGCGGGTCACAGACGCAGCGGCCTGTGGAGACACGCGGTGAAGCATCGTGTTTCCATCGGCCGCTAAGTCCGGCTCCGAATCAGCATCAGGATGCGGGAACGCGAAGTTCCCGAAAAAACGCTATATGCGTTCGCCGTTTCTCCGCCCGATGGCAGCTAAGCCTACGGGAGGAGAAACAAAGCTATCTTCTGCTCAGTATTCACCAGGTCGAGAACCCGGTTTTGTCAAAGCTAACTGCCTGTAATTAAAGCAATAAAATACAGACGCCCTGCTCCCAGGGACGCGCGATTCTACACCAGTCAAACAAAATAGTAAACTTGTCGGTAAATGCCCCGATTCGAGCGGCGATGTTTTCTTTTAAGCGCAGCGAAAATGTCCGGTTATACTCTCAGACAATGTATTGGGGACTCGACATCGGCGGTACTAAGCTTGAGGGTGTTGTGCTTTCGGAGCCATCCGAGCACGGCGTGCTGCTGCGTGAAAGAATCGCTACTGAAGCGGACAAGGGCTACGACCACGTCTTGGAGCGATGCAAACTACTGCTCGACAAATTGATTTCAGAATCCAAATCCGAGCCGACGATTCTCGGCGTGGCGCACCCCGGTAAGTATAACTTCGAGCAGCATATCCTGAGCAATTCAAATACTACTGCGCTAAACGGAAGACCGTTTATCAGAGACCTTGAGGAGAAGCTCGGCGTGGCTCTAAACGCTGCGAACGATGCGAATTGCTTCACGCTTGCCGAAGCTAAAGCAGGCGGAGCAAAAGATTTCCAAACCGTATTTGGGATCATAGTCGGCACAGGTGTAGGCGGCGCGCTGTGCGTCGACGGTAAGATACTGCAAGGTCGTCATGGTATCGCAGGCGAATGGGGCCACAACATATTGGAACAACAAGGCGCAAAATGCTATTGCGGTAAGCGAGGGTGCGTTGAGACTGTAATTTCCGGCCCAGCACTGGAAAACTATTATCGATCGATCGCTGGCGGTGAAATGGCACTGGCTGATATTGCAGCAGCGGCCGAAACTGATGACCATGCAGCAACAACCCTTCGGCGCTTGTATGAGCAGTTTGGCAAAGCCTTGGCCGCTGTAATTAATATCTTCGACCCTGATTGCATAATTGTCGGCGGGGGAGTTAGCAATATCGACGGCATATACTCAGAAGGCAGGGATGCAATTTTGCCCTATTTGTTCAACGACAGATTTGAAACTCCCTTGGTTAAACACTCTCTTGGCGACAGCGCTGGAGTTATTGGGGCTGCATTGTTGACCGCATGACTTGCATAATTAGAATTAAAACCAAAGGTCCGGGGCTGGTTGAGATTACAAGAGACGTTCGCTCTGCGCTCGGCAGCACGGAAGTCAAAGATGGTATATGTCATTTATTCATCCAGCACACTTCCGCCAGTCTGCTGATTCAGGAAAACGCTGATCCCTCAGCAAAGCGCGATCTTGAGAATTGGTTATCCCGGCTGGTTCCTGAGGATGACCCGC
>JAUIIP010000306.1 GCA_030431555.1 bacterium | reverse complement strand
CCTGCGAATCCAAGACCTGATTGAGTCGGCGAAGCTGGTCTTTCTTGAAATGGCTGAGCAGGAAATGGATGATACGGGTGAGAAAGTAAGCGGGGCTAAATTAAGCACAACGACAGGCATTCACCGACGCGACGTCTCGCGAATCTGGCAGAAAAAGCAGGTAAAGGACTCACCGCAGGGAATTATAAGCAAGGTGCTTGGCCACTGGCAGCAAGACAAGCGCTTCAGCACGAAGCGAGGCAAGGCAAGAGTCTTAAGCGAAGAGGAGTTCCGGGAATTGGTTGCCAGCATCACCCACGATGTCGCGGCGGGCACAGTACTGTTTGAGCTGGAGAGAATCGGCGCTGTCGAAAAGACTAGAGGCGGGCTAAAGCTGGCCAGCAGAGTCTACGTACCGAAAGGGAATCTCGACGAGGGTCTAGCCTTAATAGCGAGAGATACTCAACACTTAATGACTGCGGTCGAGGAGAATCTTTTTGAAGATCTGGAAGTCCCCAATCTGCATCTTAATACTCAGTTTGACCGAATTTCTGATGATAAAATTCCGGAGATCCGGGAATGGCTTATTCGAGAAGGTTCTGCACTGCACCAAAAGGCGCGAAACTACCTTTCGAAATACGACGCTGACTTAAACGTAGAGCTGGACCGCGGCCACTGCAATTCCAAGGTGAAGCTAGGGTGTTTCAGTTTAGTCAAAAGCGAGCAATAGCATAATGCGGGCAATTAAATTTAGATTTCGGGCTTTTCTGTGTGCTGCAATTGTCGCAGCCACCCTTCTGCTAATTTCAGCCTGCGGCGGCGGCTCCGACGGAACCGGCGGCCGAACGTTCGCCGGAACAGTGAAGAATTTGAACAGTTCTCCGCTGGCTGATGTTGCCGTGGTGCTAGTGCGCACAGGAGACAATGACATTACTAACGGCGCTGGGGAGTTTGTAATTCTCGAAAGCGCCGAGAGCGGTAATGGTTCTTCAGCCTCTGAGATGTTTACATTCAGCGGTCCGCCGAATATTGACGATACCGTATCTATCGAGATTCCAGGCGAGCTTGTGAACGTACAGCTTGCAGTTGCAATCGATGAGACGACAGGCAAAGTAGCTTCGGCCTTGGTAACGAACCCGCCTGGAAGCGCCAGCAGCTCAAGTAGTACTAGTTCCGCTTCGAGTTCTTCCAGCACCAGTTCGAGCGGATCTACTTCGAGCAGCTCCTCGACTTCCGGCGGCTCATCAAGCTCCAGCAGCTCAACTAGTTCGGCTAGCTCGGCTAGCTCGGCAAGTTCAACCAGCTCCAGCAGTTCCTCATCCGGAGGATCTTCAAGCGCCTCTGGCGGCACCAGCTCAGGCTCTTCAACCTCTTCCAGCGGAGGATCATCGTCCGGCGACACCGGATCCGGCTCAACGACATCCTCAAGTTCTTCATCCGGTACAACCACTTCTTCCTCGAGCACGTCGAGCACAGGTGACCCTGGATGTCAGAATTGCAGTAGCTCAACATCCAGCTCTGGCGGAATTGGCTCGTCGAGTTCAAGCACTTCTTCCGGTGATATTGGACAGTTCTAGAAGTCTTTGTCTTTTCGGATCAGGCTGTACGCCGAGAGAATCTCTTTAAATTTCTCCCTGGCTGCCTGGACTCGCTCCTGGGATTGGCCCTTGGCCACGGCGCGATCGGGATGAAATCTATAGGCAAGCTTGCGAAAGTGCTGTCGTATCGCTTCCGGTGAATCAATCTTCGAGACACCGATGAGCGCATAAGCTTTGTCGACGTCCGTAAGCTTCTCGTTGCGAATTTGCTGACGCAAGGTAGGACCAGCCCTCTCGTTTGAGCTGGACTCAAGTTCTTCCAACTCTTCTTTAGTTTGGTCAACCTCGTAATGCCTTCGACTGATTTCTCCAAGAGCTTCTTCCGGGAGACCGAATATTTCGGCCGCTTCCTTCAGCGCGTCAGCCTGAGCCACTGTTGTCTCGCCGCCGCGAACTGCGAAGTAGTACATTGCATCCAACATATGAACTCTCATCGCCGGATTATCCTGAAACAGCCGCATATATCGCCTAGCAACGGCTGGGACGTCCGAGTTAGATGTTCTGGCCTTACGAAAAGCGTGTAATGCTTCAAGTTCGTCTTGTTGTGTCAGTCCGAACGCAACTCGAGCAAATTCTTGAGCGCGCGGCAATTCGTCCCGAATCGAACGCTCGCCCAACATGCATAAATGTCCCAGAAGACTAAATACAGTGGTCACCGTAGTAAGTTTAGCCTGTTTGGGATCAGAGATGGCAGGAAGACGCCCAATTCTAGGCCAGCGGTAAATTTTGCTGTCAGCTTTTATTCGCAGAAGGCTTTTCAGCAAAGACGAGCCGAACGAAGAACCTCGAGCTTTTTGCTCCAATAGCTCGATTCCGCGATTGAGGATCTTACTGTCCCTGGCCACCTTTAATCTCCATATCGCTGTAAGCTTACAGCATGTCCTTTAGATTAGGATAAGTTCGCGGGAGTTTTAACAAACTGACATTTCCGGCGCGGCTCTGCGGTAATGCTAGCCTTGGCAGCCGTTTATTGCCCCTAACGCTTGAATCTCGGAGGGCACTTAGGCTCTCCTTATAATAGGTGCATTTTATCTAGCTGCGGAGGCCTTAGAGTGGGTCGAGTTGTCGGAATAGATCTTGGGACCACCAACTCGTGCATTGCCGTCCTTGAAGGGGGCAAGCCGGTAGTCGTCCCGAATGCAGAAAATGAACGCGTCACTCGCTCGATCGTAGCCCTGACAGAAGAGGGTGAGTATCTTGTCGGCAAGGCAGCGTCGAATCAGGCAGTCCTCAATCCAAAAAATACTGTCTTTTCAGCAAAGCGCCTGATGGGACGGCGCTACGGCGAAATTCCTGAAGTCGTAAAATCCGTACCGTATACCGTAAAGGCCGGACCTGAAGACGCGGCGCGCATCGAACTAGGAGGCGAGTTGGTAGCGCCCGAAGAAATCGGTGCAAAGATAATCCGTAAACTAGTCGAAGATGCATCTAGCTACCTCGGCGACGAGATCACTGACGCTGTGATTACTTGTCCCGCCTATTTTAATGACGCGCAGCGTCAAGCCACAATGAACGCCGGTCAAATTGCGGGTCTCAATGTTCTGCGAATCCTCAATGAGCCGACAGCAGCAGCTCTGGCCTACGGCATAAACGCTCGGCAAAATGAGCGCGTCCTGGTATTTGACCTGGGAGGAGGGACACTCGACGTTTCGCTGCTCGACGTTGTCGAGCCGGTTTGCGAAGTCTGCTCAACTTCCGGCGACACTCATTTGGGCGGCGACGATTTCGACAAGTGCATAGTTGACTGGCTGGCCACTGAGTTTCTTGAAAAACACGGCATAGACCTGCGAACTGAGAGCCAAGCACTGCAGCGATTAACAGAAGCCGCTGAACGGGCTAAATGCGAGCTTTCCACCTTGGAATCAGCGAAAATCGAGCTGCCGTTTATCACCACCATCGCAGGCGAAGGGGTGCACATCGAGAAAACCATCGGACGACAGCAGTTTGAAGTCCTCTCTTCAGGTTTGCTTCAGCGCTGCGTTGAACCCGTCTTAACCGCCCTAAAGGACGCGAGGTGCCAGGCAAGCATGATCGACGAAGTGCTGCTTGTCGGCGGAGGTAGTCGAATGCC
>JAUIIP010000305.1 GCA_030431555.1 bacterium | reverse complement strand
ATCGCTGTTATTATGCCTACAGGCACCTCCGCAGGAGCAGCGATAGTCCTAGCCGCTGCGTCACACAGCACTAAAAATGCCCCGGAAGCAGCCGCAGTGGATGGGAGCAGCCAAATCATCTTGGGCCCAACAAGGCTGCGGCATACGTGGGGCAGCATAATACCTATGAATCCGATCGGGCCTGTTACCGAGACAACGCCCCCAATCGAAATCGAAGTTAGCGCGAATAGCCAACGCTGCACAGACAGCACCGGGACTCCCCAACTGTGGGCCAGGTCGTCATCGATCGCCATTGAGTCCAGCTCTCTTACAAATCGCAGCGCGGCAGCGAATAAGACTAAAGAAAAGACAGCGGTCAATAACACGTCCCGGTATCCGACTGTCTCAAGACCTCCCATGAGCCAGCGAACTACAAGGTAGATCTCTGCCGGGCTAGCCAGATATTGAAACAGCAAAATTAAACTGGAGAAAAAAAAGCTGACAGCTACACCGGCTAGCAAAAGTGTCGACATCGATAAAGCTCCGCTAACTGAACCGAGTGAGTAGACCAAAGCGGCAGTGACTCCAGCACCCGCGAGCCCTCCCAAAATGCTTACACTTAAGCCAAAAAATGAGGCTGCAGGAGCGAACAGAATTACGACAACAGCACCGCAAGACGCCCCGCTGGCAACTCCAAGCGTATAAGGTGTCGCTAGCGGATTGCGCAGCATGGTCTGAAAGACGAGCCCGCCAAGCCCCAGTGCGGAACCGCAGCAGAACGCAAGCAGGATTCGCGGCAGCCGCAGCGACCAAAATATTTCGGATGCGATATTTGCTGTGGAAGTGCGGGGTGTCCATATGTTTACGACGCCGACCAGGG
The DNA here is from genome assembly GCA_030431555.1 of bacterium. Lineage (GTDB taxonomy): Bacteria > Bdellovibrionota_C > UBA2361 > SZUA-149 > JAGRAN01 > JAGRAN01. Next base: position 2,811 of record JAUIIP010000305.1, on the reverse strand, counting down.
GAGAAATGCAGACGATTACAGCGGACATCAGTAAAATTACAGCGACTGACCGTCGGCGGTTCACCTGAAGGGAATTCATTTTATCTAGGCACCATCATCGGAATTCCTCGGCGGGGGTGAGCCAACAAGCAAAATGAGCTGCCGTACACCGAAGAAAGCGACTCTTCCGTCATAAAGTCAGAGACTGTGCCGGAAAAGCAGAGTGCTCCGTTCTTTATTGCAACAATTCGGTCTGCAAATAGCGCGGCACGGTTAACGTCGTGGCTAACAAAAAGTATCGTGCGACCCGACTTGCTGAGCTCATCGAGAATACTAAAAACAAGTTCTTCGCTGCTCGGATCTAGATAGGCCGTAGGTTCGTCGAGTAACAGTATTTCAGCGTCCTGACACAACGCTGAAGCAAGCAGAAGGCGCTGACGTTCGCCCAGTGAAAATGTAGTTATCAGTTTGTCGTCACTTGAGCTCAAACCTACTTTGTCCAGTGAGGAGCTGATGATGAAGTCAGTTTCACCGTCGACAAAACTGAAAAGGTTGGAGTGAGCATAGCGAGATAGTCGAAGGAACTCAGCGGCGCTTATCGACGGCAGTGCTGATACCGCTTGTGGTACGTATGCCATTTTAACCGCGCGGTTCTTGGCAGAAATTGTCTCTAAACGTTCGCCGTCGATGTAGATGTTTGAAGAGCTTGGGTAGAGACCAAGGATGCATTTGAGCAAGCTGGTTTTACCTGCACCATTTGGTCCGACCAATGCGGTTTTCGATCTCTCTTCAACTCTAAGCGAGAAATCTTTGAGGATCTCAGTCTTATCGATTGTGAGCGAGAGTGATTCAATTTCAATTATTTTTCTCATTGTCATTCACGTTGCGGGTAACACTTGAAATTACCCGTATAGTTTCAACAAATCGCGGTCCCGGAAACGAACTCTTGTCCCGGCGCAATAGAAAAACGTGATGATCGCGTACCGACCGAAGAAATGACAGCCGGCGCCAGGAGGCCTGAAGTCGTGCGCGATGGACAGGGCTATCCGTCAAGGAAATATCGATAATAATATCGGGATCTATCTCTGCCAGACCTTCCGCTGATACGGTGGGATAACCTTTCAGTTTTGCTGCTGCGTTGCTAACGCCGATTGTGTTTAAAACATCGTCGTAGAACGTATTCGCACCTGCTACATGCGCAGAGGTTACTGCGTCTGAGGTGTTGGCGTAAATTACTACAAGGATTCTCAGGCTAGGGGCCGGTTTGACCTTACTTAAGACAGCCGCTAAATCCGACTTCTTTTGTTTGACCATTTCCCTGGCCTTAGTCTGTGCGCCGACGGCTTCGCCAATGCGAAGAATTGAATCATAAATTTGATCGATAGACTCATTGTGTACAGATAATACTCGAATACCCAGGCCGGTTAGCTTATGTTTCAGCCCGGCGTGGCCGTCGAGCATCATTACTAAATCGGGTTTGAGAGCAACCACCGTCTCCAAGCTTGTATCAAACAGCCCTCCAATTTTTGGGAGGTCTTGAGCTTCAGGCGGAAACTTGCAGTATGAAGTTACAGCGACCAACTTGGACTCTGCTCCAAGAGCGAAGACAGTTTCCGTAATGGTCGGTGCTAAGGAAATGATGCGTTCAGGGAGTGCCTCCGAACGAGCTACGGCGGGACTGACAAGCAGTAGAAACGTCAGAGCCGCCGCAGCCAAAAATGAACATCGAATAGTCACAAAACGACCTCTACTCCGCCAAATATTTCAAAGCCGGGAGTAGTAAATCCGTTTATTTCTTCGTAATCCTCATCGAACATGTTCTCGACCCTTACGAAAGGAGTTACGTACTCGAGAAGAGTATACTCGACTGAAGCGTCTACTCTTTCATAGTTGTCCATATCAGTGCCGTCAGAGTCTATTCGGTCTCGTACCATCAGAAAGCTTATACTGCCGCGCAGGTTCTCGATTGGCTCAAAGAAGAGATCTACCGATCCGCTGTGTTTCGGTCTTCTGGCGAGTTGCGCTCCCGTCTCGTCGTTTTCGCTGTCTGTCCAAGTGTATTGAGCTGAGCTACGCAGACCTTCGCATATTTCTGCGCTTAAGCTGGCTTCGATACCGTGAATGGAAGCACTCGCAATGTTCTCCGCAAGGAAGGTGGTAGAATCGAAAGTGATCAAATCATCAATATCCGTGCGAAAAAACGTTACGTCAGCGTCAAGCTTGTCGAAAAGGGACGCACTGACTCCAGCGTCCCAGCCGAAGCTCGTCTCTGCCTCTAGCTCCGGGTTTCCGAAGTCCGGAAAATAAAGCTCGTTGAAGGTCGGAGCTTTAAAACCCGTGCCGATACTCCCGTGGAAGCGCAGGCCGGTTTCCGGCGGTCGGACCGAAGCAGTCGCTCGATACGTGGTTTCGCTGCCGAAATCAGAGTCATCATCGTAGCGCAGGCCAGCAGTCAATGTGACAATCTCCTCCCAGCGAAGCTGATCTTCAATAAAGAACGAATTTACTCGCCGTGTCTCATCAAATACACCGAAGTTTTCGCCTTTGCGGTGTTCGAAAGTGTAGCCTACTGTGAGAGTGTTTGCTTCTATCGGATCGATATCTACCGCCGCTGTGGCGCTGCCGGTCCGTTGTTTAATGTCGAAGTTGTTGAAGTCCGAATCGGGGTCACGCCCTTGCAGGTCTTCATCAAATATTCCAAGCTCTACTCGCGGCGTAAGCCATTTTCCGACAGGCTTGGAGGCAGACAGCGAGCCGGTGAGAGTGTCTCGTCTCTGAGTGTAGTTGGCAGCATCTACCGGGCCTACACCGAACTCAAACCCGTCAAGCTCT
>JAUIIP010000304.1 GCA_030431555.1 bacterium | reverse complement strand
CTATGTTAGCGTCTTGGCCATTATTTTTTCGCACCCTTGGGCGTTCTTGGTGGCCGCAATGGAGTGTGCTTTCGGCGCAGTCATATGTAGGCTCCGAACCGCGCATTTACCTACTTCAGACACCGGCTTTTGATGGTTAAGAGGTATGTTGCAAGACCGCGTGTTTTTGCAGCGTGTCCACGCCATTGCTCGAGGGGAGGATTAACCAAGAGAACGTGAGTTTAAGAGAGAGTGGAAGGTACAACAGAAACTATTGCTGCGGCATCTCATGCGGCGGACGAAAGATCCGCTTCCGAAGCTGCCGAGAAATCACCAATCGCAAACGGTCAAGCTAAAGGCGACAACGGCGGCGGCGCTGCCGGAAGCAAGAAGATGGACGGCGGAAATTCCGGAAAGGCTGTTCAAGACCGACCGAAGGCGGTTATCAATTTACAATCCTTGCTTAAGGCGGGAGTTCATTTCGGTCACCAGTCTAGTCGCTGGCATCCGAAGATGGACCCTTACATTTACACCACCCGAAACGGCATTCACATAATCGATCTTCCTAAGACGATTCAGAGCTGGAAGCTTACGCGCGGGCATATCGTTGAAATCGCTGCACGCGGCGGCTCGGTGCTTTTTGTCGGCACGAAGAAGCAGGCGCAAAACGCGGTTATCGAAGAAGCCAAGCGTTGCGGTGCTTTTTATGTTGCTCGCAGATGGCTCGGCGGAATGATGACTAACTTCCGTACGATTCGTAACAGTATTGAGCGAATGAAAAAGCTTGAGACTCTGCTGGGAGACGAAGAGCAGCGAGCACGATACAAGAAGAAAGAGCTGCTGGTGATGGATCGCGAGCGAGAAAAGCTCGAGTTCTCACTCGCCGGAATTCGCGACATGTACGCGCCGCCGCAATTAATGTTCGTTATCGATGTGAAGCGTGAGGAGATCGCTGTGAACGAGGCGGGTCGTCTCGATATTCCAGTAGTTGCCTTAGTCGATACCAACAGCGACCCTTCGACAGTTGATCATCCAATTCCGTCGAACGATGACGCTACTCGTGCGATTCGCTTGTTTTGCCAGGCGGTAGCTGACGCGGTGATCGAAGGGCGTGAAATATACGCACAGCGTGCACGCAGTGCTCGAGCTGTTGATCAGGTGGCTGCGGAAGCGGCTTCTGAAGCAGCTGCGGCTGTGGCTGACGCATCTGCCGGTGATGAGGCCGTCGAAAGCAAGGCCGACAGTGCGGGCAGCGAAGCCGAGTAGAACGTTACGTTGATTCAGCAAAACTGATTAATCAATTCGCAGGCAAAATTAATTAAATACAAGGTGTGAGAGATGGCTGAGATTACCGCGCAAATGGTGAAGGAGCTTCGTGCGAGAACTTCCGCTGGAATGATGGACTGCAAAAAGGCCCTTAGCGAAAGCTCGGGTGACATGGAGCAGGCCGTCGAAGTCCTTCGCAAGAAGGGTCTGAAAGACGCGGGCAAGCGTGCAGATAGAGATGCTTCGGAAGGTGTGATTCATTCGTACCTGCACGCGGGCGGTAAGATCGGCGTCATGATCGAACTTAACTGCGAGACGGATTTCGTTGCCAGAAACGACGATTTCCAACAGTTGGCGCAGTCGATTGCAATGCACATCGCGTGGGCTAACCCAGCGTATTTGAGCCGCGATGAGGTTCCAAGCGAAGCAGTTGAAAAGGAAAAGGAAGTCTTCCGCGGCCAGTTGAAGCCGGAGCAGGCAAACTTTGCTGACAAGATAATTGAAGGCAAACTTGATAAGTTCTATGCGGAAAACTGCCTACTTGAACAACTCGATGCGCGTGACCCAGCGGCGAAAAAGTCTATCGGTGCACTAATTACTGACGCCACAGCTAAGATTGGCGAAAAGATCGAGCTGCGCCGTTTCGTTCGTTACGAACTGGGTGGTGCTTAGGCGGGCGCCTATTTCCTATTTAGTTACGCTAGCTTTGCAGGCTTGGCTCCACTTTGGCACTGTGCTGCGCGGTGCCCATGCGGCTGTACGCCTCCTGCGGCGGGGTCTGCAGAGCAGTTTCTAGCGATAATACTCAAGTTCTGTTAAGACTTTATCGGCTTTGGAGCGAGCGCGCAGGGTGCTCGGAAAATTTGCGTATGGAGAGGCCGAGTGGCGTATAAACGAATACTTCTGAAACTTAGTGGAGAGGCGCTGGCTGGAGATAGGGGTTTCGGGATAGAGCCGCCGGTTCTTGATCGTCTTGCCTCGGAAATTTGCGAAGTTCACAAAACCGGGGTCCAGATCGGATTAGTGATTGGCGGAGGGAATTTGTTTCGTGGAGTTGCCGCTAGCGCCCACGGAATGGACCGAGTCTCGGCGGACTATATGGGCATGCTTGCTACGGTGATGAACGCACTTGCTGTTCAGGATGCCCTTGAGCGAATTGGAGTAATGACCAGGGTGATGTCGGCGATATCAATGAACGAGATTTGCGAACCGTTCATTACGCGGCGCGCGAAACGGCATCTTGAGAAGCAGCGTGTGGTTGTTTTTGCCTGCGGAACAGGGAATCCGTATTTCACTACTGATACGGCGGCGGCTCTGCGCGCCAAGGAAATCGGCGCAGATGTCATTCTGAAAGCGACCAAAGTCGACGGAGTGTACGATAAAGATCCTGTGACGAACGAAGATGCCGTGATGTATGATGCAATTTCTTTTATCGACGCCCTAAAACAGCAGCTGCACGTAATGGATGCGACCGCCATCTCGCTGTGTATGGAGGAGGCGATCCCAATCAGGGTGTTTAATTTGACCGTGCCGGGGAATATTCCAAGGGCCGCTTCGGGCGAAGAAATTGGCACACTCGTAACTAATTAATCGGGGGTACGATGAGCGCTAGTAGTGTAGACGAAGTACTAAATCAACATCAGGAGCAATGCCAGTCCGCTATCGCGGCTTTCAAAAGGGAGCTGCAGAAGGTGCGCACCGGAAGAGCTTCCTCTGGCTTAGTGGAGGGGATAGTTGTTGATTATTACGGTTCGAAGACACCGTTAAACAGCTTGGCCCAGATCACAACTCCGGAGGCTCGCCAAATAATGCTGCAAGTCTATGACAGCGGGGCTGTTCAGGCGATTGAAAAGGCCATCCAGAGTTCCGGCTTAGGTCTCAATCCTTCGACGGAAGGCAACTTAATTCGGCTTAACATTCCGGCGTTAACCGAGGAGAGCCGCCGCGATATGATTAAGGTCCTAAACAAAATGGCGGAGGATATCCGCATCGGAATCCGAAACCATAGACGAGATGCAAACGATCTCATTAAGTCGCTTGAGAAGGACGGTGACATCACGAAGGACGACTCGAAGAAGGCGATGGACAAGATTCAGAAGCAAACTGACGCCTACATCGATCAGGTCCAGACGCTGCTCGACGGCAAAGAAGCGGAAGTAATGGAGGTGTAAGCGGCTCTGTGAACGAGCACGGTATCTCAAGCAACTCAGCTGTGCCTCGGCACATCGCCGTGATTATGGACGGTAACGGCCGTTGGGCCGGTCGCCGCGGCCTGCCGAGAATCGAGGGCCACCGGGCCGGTGCCAAAAGCGTGAGGCGAGTTGTTGAAGAGTGTCGGCGATTAGGCGTGCGTTATCTGACGCTGTTTAGCTTTTCGACTGAGAACTGGCAGAGGTCAAAAGACGAAGTTAGCGGCTTGATGAAGTTGTTTAAGCGCTA
>JAUIIP010000036.1 GCA_030431555.1 bacterium | reverse complement strand
CAGCACTAGTATGAGCGCAGCGGCTAGCGGCACTTGAAAATATTCGTTCCACCGTTTGGCTCGGCCGCCCTTGTAAGACTGTTCTTCGAAGCTTTTTCGAATGCCTTCGTCGTATATGGTCTTCACATCTCTATCTGACGAGATTGAGGTTACGAATATTCCGCCGGTTTTTGAGGCTAAATCCTCAAGAGCCTTGATGTTGAGTCTTGAGATGACGATTTTGCCTTCCTTGTCTCGTTTGTAGCCGTCACGGACTGGAATCGGGGCGCCTTCGGTTGAGCCAATCCCAATAATGTAGATCCTGACACCTTTGTCTGCAGCTTCTTTAGTGACTTCCTCGAGATTGCCGGCGAAGTGCTCGCCGTCGGTTATCAGTATAATGGCCCGGCTTCGCGAGTCAGTTTTGCTTACGGGTCCTTTGCTGAAAGCGTCTAAAGACTTCCTGAGCGCAGCCTCGATATTTGTCCCTTTGACCGGGATAAGCTCAGAATCGAGAGTTTCAAGGAATAAACGGAATGTTCCGTAGTCCTGGGTAAGCGGTGCCTCTATGAACGCAACTCCGGCGAATGCGACTAAGGCAATGCGATCGCCGCGCATAGTCCCGAGAAGATCTATTAGCTCTCTACGAGCTCGTTCTAGTCGAGTAGGGGAGATATCTGTGGCGTACATGCTCTCCGAAACGTCTACGGCGACGACGATGTCAATTCCTTTGCGCGTGCTCTCCTTCCATTCATAGCCCCATTGGGGTCGCAGCACTGCTAAGGCCAGCAAGGTCAGAAGAAAAACCTGCTGCAGAGCGAATGAAAGATGTTGCTTTGATTTGCGGCTGTGTGCCGTGTCGACTAAAGCTAAGACCTCCTCGTCGGCGAATGCGAGCAATCTACGCTGAACTGTTCTAAAGCGATAAAGGCTGATTAAAACGGCCGCGGGGATAGCCAGCAGAATCCAACTATATTCTGGGTTTGCGAATCTCATCTAACTTCCTCCGGAATGACGAGGAAGAAGGTCGAGGAGAGAAGTAGAAGCAGTAGATAACCGAGAGTTCCCGCTATGAGGAAGGGAGCGAAATGCTCCTCGTATTCAATGAACTGAAATGCTTCTTCTTCCCGCTCCTCGAGTTGGTCGATCTGCTTGTAGACGGCCTTAAGCCCTTCAAGGTCCCTCGCATTGAAGGATTGACCGCCCGTTGTCTTGGCGATCTGCTCAAGCGTTTCGCTGTCGTACTCCATTGGTTGATTTTGATAGGTAGTAATTCCGAAAGGACCTTTAACCGGGAAAGGGGCGGCATCGCTGGAGCCGATGCCGATTGTGTGAACAACAATATTTAAGTCTTTCGCCGCCAGAGCAGCTTCACCGGGTGTTACGGAGCCCGAGTTGTTCTTGCCGTCAGTAACTAAAACAATGACTTTGGAGTCAGAGTCGAGATTCCTTATTCGTTTAAGCGAAACTGCTAATGCATTTCCGATAGCTGTCCCGTTCCCGGCCATGCCGGTTTCGAGAGCGTCGACGAACTGTTTGAGGACATCGTGATCGATGGTAAGCGGGCACTGAGTAAATGCCTCTTCACCAAATACGACTAGGCCGATTCGGTCTCCGGGCCGCTCGTCGATGAACTCCTTTACGACTTGCTTCAAGGCGGTTAGTCGGTTAACGCGCGTATCATCGACGAAAAAGTCCATTGCCTGCATGCTGGCGGAGACATCGAGCGCGAGTATTATATCGCGGCCGCTGTTTGCGATTTCCGTGAAGGAAGTTCCGGTCTGCGGCCTGGCCAGCGCAACAACCAGGAGAGTAAAGCTGAGCGCCCGCAGTGAACCGAGAAGCGGACCTCGCAGTGTCATTCGTGTCGACGGAGTCAGTTTATCGAGGGCAACGGCAGACTCAAAGTGGAGCTTGCGAGCTCCCATTTTACTGCGGCCCCAGCCTAGAATCAGCGGCAGGAATGCGAGCAGGCAAAAGGCTAGTGGAAAATCAAACCGCATGAGTTTGCTCCTCTTGAGAAGAAACGGTTTGCATCTGCTCTGCGCGCTGATGGACAGTGCGAACAAAACCGGCTGCAGCCTCAAGCTGTTGTTTGACGGAAGAGCTGTCTACAGGGTACCTAACCGAGGCGTCACCTGCAAAAGACAGATAGTCTAAGAATGAAAACAGCGAAGCGGCGTTTTTTACTGCTTGTTTTGCGTCCGCTGTCGGGAAATGAGTCGGTTTCGACTGCATGCTGCTGAGCAGAACAGATAAAAGCTCTTTCGTAGTACAGTCTGTGGCACCAAATCCGTAGACCTCCTCGATGAAACGTCTCAACGTAATCGAAGCTCTTGCAGAAAGTTCGTCGACACTGATCGCATTCCGTTCGGCTGCGCGTTCGAGAGTTCGTATTTCCTCGAGTGCGCGGACATTTGGAGGCAGCTGCTGCTCGAAGGAGCGCATACCCTCGCGTTGGAACTGCTTCTTGTACCAGTAGTAAAATAGCAGCATCAATAAAGCTGCCGCCGCTAAGCCGACAATTAGACCTATCGGCACAGGGTGAAATTCAGGCAGGGGTTTTATGTCGTGAAACCCGGTTGAAGGATCGTGAAGCAGCTTCGCATAGCTCGAAATTTCGAGAGGCTGCTCGCGCAGCTCACCAAGCTGATTCATCCTACCTCCCGGCCGCCGCAGGCCGCTGAGTCGTTCGCTGACCGAAATACTTGGCAAGCGCAGGCATGAACGGCTCATCAGTCTGTAGTTCAATAAGGCCGACGCGGTGCCGGGCCATCAGCGTCTTGAGTGCTTTCTTGGCGTACAGTGCTTTCTCTCGATAGTCCTTGCGGATATGCGGATCGGAGGTGTCAATAAGCCTTGTGACTCCAGACTCCGGACTGGTGATATTTATTAAGCCGGCGTTTGGGAGCTCGATGTCAGCAGGATCTGCGGCGACTATTGCGGTTACATCGTGTCGCTTGGATAGGGTCCCAAGAGTTCGGCTGATACCGCTGTCCAAGAAATCTGAAAGCAAAAATACTATCGAGCGACGGCGCAAAACTTTGCTTAGAAAGTCACACATATCAGCCAGATTCGTCCCGGCTGATATGGACTGAGTTCTATTCTCTTCGAGCGATCCCATTACTTCGTGCAGTATGCGCCAAACGGCGCCGCGAGCCTTTCTCGGAGGGTGGTAAGTTCTTAGCTGAGTATCAAATGTAACCAGTCCAACTTTATCGTTGTTCATTAATGCAATTAGCGTTAAGACGGCGCCTACTCGAGCGATGAGTTCGTCGCGCAGATATTTCCTGGTGCCGGTGAGTGTCGAGCCGCTAACATCGACTGCAATCATTACAGTCAACTCTCGTTCCTCGCGAAACATCTTTATGTAGGGCATATTCATTCTTGCGCTGACTTTCCAGTCAATGCTGCGCACATCATCGCCTGGAGTGTATTCTCGGACTTCTTCGAACTCCATGCCTCGACCGCGAAAGGCACTTCGGTATTGCCCGGCTATTCCCTCTGAGGCGAGCTGGCGTGTGTGGAAGTGGAGCTTGCGGATCTCAGCAAGCACCTCGGGACTGAGCTTGGTATCCCGATAGCGATCCATGAACCTCCTAAGGAACCTGGACTCCGTCCAGTATCATTTTAACCAAATCGTCTGCGTCAAGCCCTTGTGCTTCAGCCTCGTAGGTCGGAATTATGCGATGGCGCAGCACGTCGTGCGCAACGTCTTTGACGTGTTGTGGCGTAACGTAATTCATGCCGGTAAGCAGGGCTTCGGCACGGGCGGTATAGAAAAACGCCAAAGTTGCTCGAGGTGAGGCTCCAAGCTCGATTAGCTCGTCAATCTTCAGCCCGCTTTCACCCGGTCTTCGCGTGGCGTTGCTCAAATTAACAATGTAAGAGCGGATTTTATCGTCTACGTAGATCTTGCCGCAGAGGCTCTTAAGGTGGCTTATGTCTTCGAGAGAGGCGACCGGAGCGAGCGGCGGAGCATCCGCACTAGCAAGCGGACGCTGAGTCATGACATCCAGCATCTGCTTTTCTTCTTCTGCCGAAGGGTAGTCGACTTTCACTTTCATAATAAAACGGTCAATCTGCGCCTCCGGAAGTGGATATGTTCCTTCCTGTTCGACCGGATTTTGAGTTGCCATGACAAAGAAAGGTGATGGCACAGGAAAGGTCTGGTCGCCGATGGTAACCTGGCGTTCCTGCATGGTCTCAAGGAGAGCTGACTGCACTTTAGCCGGGGCCCGGTTAATTTCGTCCGCCAAAACAAGATTGGCGAATATTGGACCGCGCCTAACTTCGAACCGGCCTTCCTGAGGTTTGTAAATTTCCGTCCCAATTAGGTCCGCGGGCAGGAGGTCCGGTGTAAACTGAATTCTTTTAAAAGAAGCTTGAATTGCATCGGCCGTCGCTTTGATCGAAAGCGTCTTGGCAAGCCCGGGCACACCCTCTAACAGGATATGGCCTTCTGTGATGAGCGCCATCAGCAGTCGCCGCCGCAGCGTCTGCTGTCCGACTACCTGCCGCCCTACAGCATCTAGGATTTTCAGCGCTATCTGGGACGCATGGGTAAGTTCGTCTGGGCTAATAGGATCAAATGACTCTGCTTGGGCCATTTCAAACCTCCAAAAAATACATGCGCGCTCGGAGGACCTGGACGCCCGGCGCTAAGATCAATTCTTCAAGCGATAGACTGCAAAATGAACGCGTCGATTCCGAGAATATGCAGACTCAGTGTCTGCGGGATCCAGCGGAATTTCTTCGCCATAGCTTACGGTGCTGACTTGATCGTCCGATACGCCATAGTTGATAAGTAGATTTTGAACGCTCCTAGCTCGCTGTTCTCCGAGAGCTAAGTTATATTCGCTCGTTCCGCGCTTGTCGCAATGGCCTTCCACTTCAACGCGGAGAGTCGGATCGCTCTTGAGCGCTTCGGCATTTCTCCTGATAGCTTCATGCGAATCAGCGCGAATCAGCGCAGAGTCGTATTCGAATCGCACGTCTTGGAACAATTCGCCTTCCATCGCATTTGGAATATTTGATCCTTCATCCCAGCGGCGCTGTTCGTATAGAGCTAAGTTTTCATCCGACAAGTCTATGCTGTCATCCATTTGCGAAGCGCGTCCCCTGGAACTCGCCGAACAAGCGGTAAGGCAGAACATTGAAATCAGCAGCAAGAGGCGCAGGCTTCGAGGCGGAAGATGTTTAATAGCGGGGGTCGATAAGATAAGTTTTTTCATACCAAATATATTAAAAATAAGCCCTGAGTGCTAATCGCACTGAACAGACTAGCAAAGCCTGTTTGTGCGCCAAAAAAGAATTACGTCCCAGTTCTATCGCAAGAAATGGGCTTTTCCAAGACGGCATTCCATAGATTTGCTGTGCGATGTTATATGGTAAAAGCTCAATCATAAACGTAATTTTGGAGAGGAAGCAGATGATTTCCCAGCGGGCCAAATCAATTGATACATCAGGAATTCGAAGAGTCTTCAACCTGGGTGCTAAGCTCAAAGATCCGATTAACCTGAGTATTGGACAGCCTGATTTCGACGCCTGGCCCCCTTTGCGGGAAGCTGCTAAGCGAGCCATCGATTCCCAGAAAAGCGGGTATACAGTCACCCAGGGGATTGAGCCTCTGCGAGAGAGGCTGAGAACCAAGTACCAGCTTGCAGCGGGAACTGGGGAGTTTGACCGGGATGTGTTTATTACCTGCGGGGTTAGCGGTGCCCTGACCTTAGCCTACATGGCGATGTGCGACCCCGGGGATGAGATCTTGATACCGGACCCCTTCTTTTGCATTTATCGGGACGTTTTGAGTTTAATTAATGCTGTGCCGGCGTATTACGACTGTTATCCAGACTTCCATCTGAAAATCGATCAAATCGAACGAGCAATTACCCCGAAAACGAAAGCGATCCTGGTTAACAGCCCCTCGAACCCCACGGGAATATCTTTAACCCAAGCCGAGCTGGACGCAGTAGTCGAGTTGGCCAAAGCGCGAGATCTCTGGCTGATTTACGACGAAATTTACGACATTTTTAATTACGACGGTCCGCACGCTCAGCTCGGCAGCGACTACGAGAAAACGTTGATAATTAACGGCTTCTCTAAGTCATTCGGGGTGCCGGGCTGGAGACTGGGCTACGCCGTCGGACCGAACATTCTGCTTCAGGAAATGATGAAGATACAGCAGTACACTTTCGTCTGCGCTCCTTCTATTTCTCAGTACGCGGCCTTGGATGGCTTCGATATAGATTTTAGCGAGAAGGTTGCCGAGTATCGCAGGAAGCGAGACTTTATCTTCGAACAGCTTTCCCAAAAATTCGAAGTTGAAAAACCGAGCGGAGCTTTTTACATTTTCCCCAAGGCGCCGGGAGACAGTGCGGCAAAGTTTGTAGAACGCTGCATTGAAAAAAATCTGCTTGTTATACCGGCAGGCGGCGTTTTCTCTCAGCGTGACACTCACTTTCGGATTTCTTTCGCCGCCCCGATGGAGAAGCTTGAACAGGGAGTCGAAGTGCTTAATTCACTCGCTGGATGATAGTCCTTCAGTCGCCCAGAGAGCCCGTTTGGTGTCGCCGTAGCCGAGTTCCACAAGAGCTTCGAGATACGGCGGGTGGATTACTGCATATGACATCGTCTCCAGCGCGAGTTCTTCACCCATTTGGTTTCGAAGCAGGCGATAAATCGGCCATGTCGGTCCAAACGCGCGAATATAATCTTTAGTCGACGAGCCAAGCGATTCTTTAAGGACTTTTCCTAGCCCGCATGAAGGGATGAACTCCCGAAAACTCTTCGGCTGCAAGCAGTACGTGCCGGGAGGAACCGGCAGCTCCCAGGGGTCGCGCGAGTAATGCGGCTTATTATAGCGGTCGCACCACCACTTCTTTCCCGAAGTGTCGATAATCGTAATGTCTGTTGCGCCGAAACGCACGGCTGGATCCACTGGTATGTTGTCGCTGATGCCTCCATCGACCAAACGCACGTCACCCGATTCGGCCCGAATCTCTACTGGCGGCAGCACGGATGGCAGGGCGGCTGAAGCGAAAGCATGGGAGGACGATAAATGATTTACATAGTGAATTCCGAAGCTGATTCCTTTAAGCATTTTCGGGGAGATTTCCCTACGGGCGTTGACTAATAGCAGACCTTTTCGCTCGTCGCCTTCACGTGTGGTCATAACGCCAATTGCAGACAGGTCGGGGTGATGATCCTGGACCTGTGCGCCTCCGAACTCAAACAACGTTTCGTCCATCCGCCGTCTCAGCGGAGCCGGATCGAAGATTGAAAGCGTCGTAGGTTTCGGACCGGGAGAGAGGTATTGAAGAAAGCCGACGCGAATGGACCTAAGCAGTGTCAGCGTCAGCGGTCCGCCGAATGTGTTCTCGAAAGTGCGCTCACGCCACAACTCGACGACAGTTTCTACCGCGTCCTTATAGCTTCTGCGTAGTGCGGCTGAGAACAGAACGCCGTTCACTGCGCCGATACTGCTGCCGACAATCACCGAAAAAGGAAAACGCCCCTCGGGAAAGCTTTCCTCCAGCGCCTTTAATGCGCCAGCCTGATAGGCCGCTCGCGAGCCACCGCCCGAAAGGACTAGCCCTCGCGAGGTTTCGCTGCTTTCCAATGAATTAGCGCAGTTTTCCGTCATTGACCCAAAGATGCAATATTGCTGCCATTATTTATTGTAGTAGCAATCCGGCTCCAGGTCGAGGATACAAATTTGGTGTAGGAGACGAGGCAACTATGCCGACTCTTTCGAGTCCTGATGGCGCTTCAGTGCGCTATGGTAACTTCGAAAAAGCTCGGCTTCGCTGCGGCCAAGGTAGCGATCGAGAATTTTCTTATCCGTTTCCATTAGATCTATTAGAATCAAGCCGTCTAAAACGCTGCCGAATGAGCGGTCTACGCTGAAGCCCAGAAGCTTCCCGCCGAGTTTTAAGTATTGTCTCAGTAGAACCGGCACACCCTCTCCACGCGTCTCGATTTCGTCAATCAAATCGGAAACCTCGTCGATGTCTTTAACGACTACGCTCATATTGTCTTCGTCTATGCCTCGAATTACCTCGCTGCGAAGAGGATTGCGCGGCTTCACCAGCTTTGCCAGGTCAGTCTTAAACGTGTTCATCCGCAAGAATGCCGCGATGAGCTGTCTAGAGACCGAGTCGTACTCGTTGTTAATGCTTACGGTTCCAAACAGGCAGCGATACTGGGGATGAAGTGTTACGTATTTGCCGATGCCTTTCCAAAGCAGAAGCAGCGCCCAGTAATTCTTTTGATATTCTTGGCGGACGAACGATCTGCCAAGTTCGAGCGCGGGGCCGATCTGTTCCACAAGCTGCCTTGGGAACTGAAACATCGAGTGAGTATATAATCCCTCAATTCCAAATTGTTTCAGTACTAAGTCGGTTCTCGCTAAACGGTATGCTCCTACGACCTCGCTGGTCTTCGAGTTCCACACGAACAAGTGCACGTAGTGATGATCGAAGCGATCCAAATCGACGCTTAGGCCGGTGCCCTCCTGAACCTGGCGGAAGGTTGTTTCACGCAGGCGTCCGATTTCGCGCAAAATAAACGGAATCTGCTTAGCATGGGCATAGGCTACGGTGAACTCTTTACTCTCAACCAAGGTCTGTTCTTTAGGAAGGGAGCTGAATTCAGACTCAAGCAGAGCAATCTCTTCAGCGGGTTGGATTTCTTCGAGTATTCGCTGAATGCGCGGCTTGTTGCTGCCGATTCGAAGGCGGCTTGCGAAAGATTCGTGACCGCGGCGGTTCTTCATGATGTACGTCCGCATGCGAAGGTAGCTAAGCATGTCTCGGTCGGTCTCGAATGCTTTGAGTTTCTCAAACGGAATTACTTTTCCGATATGGACCGGGACATCTACGCCCTGTTTGTTGGTGAGCTCTCGCGGGAGCAAGGCGGTTCTCAACATAGGGTGTATTAAGCCAGCAGCTTGAAACAAATCAGAGTTCCTGCCTTGAAAGTAAATCGGAACGACAGAGGCTCGAGTTTTGCGAATGATTTTGGCAACGGAAGTGCTCCATTCCGGATCTGTTACTTCTCGCTTGCGCAAATGTAGATGGGACACTGTGCCGGATGGGAAGCTTGCGGCAATTCGTCCTTCGCTTAGCCAGGCCATGGCTTCGCGCAGCGGCGTAATGTTTCGTTTTGCTGCAGAACCTCCACCGAAGGGGTCGACCAGGAAGAATAGCTCTCGCAACTGTTCAATTCGACCGAGAAGGAAATTCGCAAGCACCTTTACGTCGGGGCGAACTTCGCGAATTAGTTTGGCAAGAATAAGACCCTCGAGCCCACCGTACGGATGGTTCGCCACCACCATCACCGGCCCTTCTCTGGGAATGCGGTCAATGGCAGAGTTTACGATATGATAGCTGACACCGAGAGTTTCAAGCGCTGATTCGATGAACTCCTCGGGAGTGTTTCCTTTGGGAGTGGCGTCATACGCTTGGGCGAGCTGTTCTAGCTTTAGAGCGCGAAGCAAGGCCGGCAGAACAGGTCTTGCTGGCCGCATCAGCCAAGGGGCAAGCGGCAATTCATCGATATCAACTTTAAACGGATTGTTTTCGCTCATTGGATGATAGTAGCAGCAGAGTTAAATTTCCTGCCGTCCAGAGTATATTCCTTTTTCTGCTCTAAGCACGTTTAACAACCATTAGAGTCGATATAAACACTAAAATAGTGTAATTCTCAATAGCTCGTATGCGGTGAGACGGTTCAGAGACTACTTTAGGATTAAGTGATTGTAATCAATCAGGTTTAAAATTTACCCTGCCGATAGGCTTCGACGTCACTTTCGCTTAGCGGGCTGGGGTTGGTCAGTAAATAGCGGGGAATGCGGACGTTTTGACCAAGTTTGAGCATGTTCGGATGGTCAATGCTGTTAATGCGAATGATTCTTTCGATGTTGTCGACGTCACCGGTATACCAGCTCACGATGAGCCGCAGAGTTTCGCCGGGGTAAGTAACTCGGTGTATCACGTCACCTGAAGCTTCGAGGGTGAAGGCTTGAGGCTGCTTCAGCGAGGCTTTCGCGTCTTTTGACTTGGGTGCTGTCGAGCTCGCTCTCTTCGGTTCTCGTTCGGCTTGCGCGCGACTAGCAGCAGGGGTTTGCTTTCTTGTCTGCGCCGACAATGTTTCTACACCAAGAGTGCGCTGAGCGTGATGTGCTGCGTTATCTGAACTGAGGATAATCCACTCTCCACCCCGCTTGTAGGCCTGGTAAGCGCCAGGGTTGCCATCGTAGTAAAATTTGGCATCAGGCTCTTCGGATTCGCTTAGCGTAAGCTCAATTTCGCTCGGTTGGCCTCTGTGCTCCAAAAATCCACGAAGAGTGTCGCTGCGCTCCGATTCACGGGAGAGGTATAGATTCGAAGCGATGAACGGATTGTCGGGGCTGACGGAAACTCTGCCGGCAGAAGCAAGTTCCACAAGCAAGGCCTCACCGTGGTTCGACGAAGAGCCAATGCTACATCCGGTTGCCATCAATGCCAGTGCCAACAAACGGCTGAGTTTCTTCATGCCTACATCTTAACACAGGCCTGAGATCTTACCTAGGTCAGGCTATACAAACGTCTCGGTAGTCCTTGAAGCTCTCCAGCACCTGGCCGGCTCCGCGAACAATCGCAGTCAGTGGGTTAGCGGCTCTATAAAAGCGCAGTCCGGTCTCCAAGCTTAGCCGCTCAGCTAGCCCAGCGAGTAGGGCTCCGCCTCCCGCAACGTAGACGCCTTTTTTGATGATGTCTTCTGCCAGTTCCGGGCTTGTTCGCTCGAGCGCTCTCAGCACAGCGTCAACAATTGAACCGACTGGTTCCTGCAGCGCCTTTCTCACGACACTGTCATCGATGATCATTTCGCGCGGAACACCGGACGCCAGGTCTCTGCCGAATATTTTTAGCTCGCGTGTTTCGGCCATCGGCATCGCGGAGCCAATCGCTAGTTTAATTCGTTCAGCTTCAAAGATACCGATTTGCAGGTTAAACGCTCGACGGATGAACTGCTCGATCGCTTCGTCCATTTCGTCTCCGGCAATACGAACGGACTCGGAATAAGCAGTAGAGCCGAGCGTAATCACTGCTACTTCGGTGGTGCCTCCGCCGATGTCAACAATCAGACTGGCTCCTGCTTCGTTAACGGGCAAGTCGGCGCCAATCGCAGCAGCCATCGGCTCCTCGACCAAGTGAATCTGTCTGGCTCCGCTGGAAAGTGCGGCATCAATAACGGCCCGCTTCTCTACCATCGTAATGCCTGAGGGTACGCTGACGATTATTCGCGGCCTTCTTAACTGCCACTTCTTGGATACTCGAGTTATGAAGTCCTTGATCATTAAGTGCGTCATGTCGAAGTCGGCGATTACGCCGTCTTTCAGCGGTCTAACGGCTCGAATTGCACGTGAGGTTTTGCCGTACATGGTCTTCGCTGCCTTACCAACGGCAACTACTCGTCGGTCATCCTCGCGAACGGCGACTACCGAAGGCTCATCGAGGACTATACCTCTTCCTCTGACGTAGATAAGCGTGTTGGCCGTGCCGAGATCCATAGCCATGTCCTGCCCGATCCAACCATTGAAAAAGTCGCGCCAAGAGAAGTTGCGCTCTTCTTCTGCGTGAAAGTCGCTTTGCGGGCGAATCAGGTCGTGTTGAATAATGCCGCTTGAAAACTCTACGTCGCTGTCCGCGGCGCTATTATACCCACTGCCGAACATTCGGTGTTGCCTCCGTAGCTTGGTTGTTCAGATCGTTAAGTGTACGTGCGCACAAGGTTTCAACAGTTTCGCCGTCCTTCGGGGCGCGGGCTACTGTTGTTCTTATGCCCGAAAGGATGATTTCGCCGAGCTTTAAGCCAGCCAACATGGGCTCATTAGAAAACTCGTCGATTGAAAACCGAGCAATAATTGTCCTCAGCCGGTGAATGATCTTATCCGCATGCGCGGCATCCACCAACAGCAAAACGTGATGTCCGTATAAGGAGCAAGCCGCACCGTCCTGCCGCTTGACCTGGTCAAGAAGCCTAATGATTTTATTTAAAACCGCAGTCGCAATGTCGACACCTGCTACGTCTTCGATGTCGGCGAAACTCTCAATCGAGATTCTTATGAGAGCTGCATTAGTGCCTCGTTTTCGGAATTCTGCCAGAAGCAAATTGGCGCGCACGGCAAAATGCTTCCATGACAATAGCCCCGAGGGCTCGGATTGGCTTTGAAATCGGTCTCGCAGCCGTAAGCGTTCAAGCGAAGCTCCTACGGATGCAGCCAGTCTCTCAACGACAGAGATTTGCGGCGGCTCGAATGCGTGGAAAGGCCGGCTCAGCAAATTAATCGAACCCGCCTCTCTGCCCATGACGTGAAACGGAACGGACAGAAAGGAACGCTGCTGCTCGTCACCTCGGCTTTTTGCTTGAACACTTCGTTCCGAGCAAATCACTTTATTGTGCCGGCAGACCAGTTCGAGCAGCCGATTCTCAATGTGGCTGTTCCCGGAGGAGTAGAAGGAACCAGTGCCTACTCCGTTCTTCGAAGTAGTCATCGTGATTAGCGCGTCACGTTCAATTATCTCCTGCGGAATTTGCGCGGATGCACTCAGAAGCTCCTCTTCCGACTCGCAAAGATATAGTTTTTCCAACGTCTCCATAACGAGGAGATTCTGATCTGGACGTACCGCGACCTTGCGTCGGTCAAGAGCCCGATGCAGTTCGATTATCGAACGAGCCTGAATAGCAAAATCGTGAAGGATCTTTTCGGTGAGTTTGGCGAAAGCGTAGTTCTTTTTGCTGTCGCAGGAAATTACACCGATTACTTCACCGGCGTTGTTTTTGATCGGGATCGCGACGAAACTCTTGAGCCCTTGGTCCAGATTGTAAATCACCAGCGTCGATGCGTCATGTTCGAACGGTGCGACCGATATTCGCGACGCGTTTTGAAGCGTCCAGCCGATTAAGCCGCTGCCCGGTGAGATGACCGCATCGTAGTTGAAATCTCTGCTAAGCGTCTGAACTCCCGCAACACGCAAGCTTTCTTCTCCCGGTTTGCGGACTAAGATAGCGGCCGTGTACGCTTCCGTGACGTTCGAAATCAGTGCGGCTAATTCACTTAGCTGTTCTTTAAAAGTTCTGCCGACTGTCGGGTCGCCTAGCCACCTGTCTCGGGCGGCGCGAACCTCGGCGTCTGGTGCCGGAGCTTCCGAGGCGGCTGGAATTGGAGTCCCTGCCACGATCGAGTCGGGAGAGAGATAAAGGATTTCAGCAGATTCCTTGTCGGAATCAACTGTTGAGCGCTTCGCGTTTTCGTGATGTCTAGCCATCGGTAGAGTTGTAAGGCCTTTTGATTAATAGGAAAGTCCCTAAAGCGTTAAGTAACTTAAAGTTAACATTGGGACAACCTACCGACAAGATATTAATTACGGCAATCGCGGATTTTACGCGGGTCAGTTTTGCTGGTCGGAGATACTTGGAATTGCGCGCGCAGCGCGGCAGATTTTACTCTGCCGCGCTAGCTGCTGCGTCGGATTTCGCGGCGCGTGCCGGTGCTTCCTTGCCGTTTGACTCGGGGCGGGAAGTAGAGGCTTTCTCGGACCCCTTGTCGGCGGAGTCCTTGCTGCGCTCACCGCTGCGTTGAGAGCGGCGCTTATTATCAGAGTTTCGCGAACGTCTTCCGCCCGAACCGCCTCGACGCCCTTTACCCCGGCCGCGGCTTCGACGTTCGTTTCGATCATTTGAATCGTCGCTGCTCCCTGACTTGGATCGCGTAGAGCGTCGGCTGCGGCCGGAGGACGATCGCTTGGAGTCGCTGCGGCCGCGGCCGCTGCTTCGACGATCCGATCGATCGCTGCTGCTTCTACGATCGCTGCTTCGCTGCGGACGCTCGTTTGAGTGAACAGTGGTGGCCTTTCCGGCTCCGTCAAGTTCCAGCTCGTATTCCCCAAGCTTCATCCGACCGTCAGCGTAAACCAAAATGGTTGTGCTGGTGGCTTCCTCCAGCTGTGCGAGGGTTGAACGCTTGTTGTTCAGCAGAAACAGAGCCGCCGGAGGTGCCAAGCGAACTCTCACTTCCGAAACGCCGCCTGTAGCAACTGCGGATTGAAGTTTCCGTAGAGCCTCAAGGGCCGCAGCGTCCGGCGTTTTCACGCGGCCGGAGCCGCTGCAATGCGGACAGCCCGTGTAGTTTTGACTGACAAGCGATGCCTTCAGACGTTGGCGAGACATCTCGAGTAAACCGAATTTAGAGATTCGGCCCATTTCGATCTTCGCCTTGTCCTTTCGCACGGCGTCCTTGAGCGTACGCTCCACCTGCTGCTTGTGCCGCTTGTCCCACATATCGATAAAGTCGATTACGACGAGGCCGCCTAAGTCGCGAAGCCGAAGCTGACGCGCTACTTCCTGGGCTGCTTCTTTGTTGGTGGCAAAGGCCGTTTCTTCAACATCAGCTTGGCTGGTTGCTCGACCGGAGTTGACGTCAATAGTAACAACCGCTTCCGTCGGAATGATTACGATTGAACCCCCTGACGGCAGCACGACTTCGGGCTGATTAGTTGCTTCGACCTGGTCGTCCAGCAAAAACTTGGCAAACAGCGGCTGCTGTTCATCGTAAAATTGAACGGATTCGACTGCCTGAGGCATTAGCTTGCCTACGAACGATCTAACCTGCTCATAGATCCGTTTCTCATCGATCAAAATTTCATCGATATCGGGTGTCAGATAGTCGCGAATGGTTCGGATGGCTAGACCGCTCTCTTCGTACAGCAGGTGAGGGGTGTTTTCCTCCATGCTACCGATAACTATGTTGCGCCAAAGCTCGAGCAGGCTGTCGAGATCTCGCTGAAGCTCGTTCAGCGAACGATTGATTCCCGCAGTGCGCACGATAACTCCCATTCCGGGCGGGATTTCCAGACGGTCAACCGCCTGACGCAGCTGTTTTCGCTGCCCTTCGTCGCTGATTTTTCTTGAAACTCCACCGCGTTGATTTCCTACCATCAGTACCAAGTACCTTCCGGGAAGCGAAAGATTGGTGCTGAGTGTGGCGCCTTTAGCATCGCGGCCGTCTTTGACGACCTGCACAATTAAGTCCTGCCCTGCTTCAAGGACGTCTTGAATTGAGGGCCGGCTGTAGCGCTTACCGTTGCTGTTCTCCTGCGGCCAGTTGCTGAAGTAGGACGGATGAATGTCGTTAATCTGGAGGAAGCCGTTGCGTTCGGCTCCTATGTCGAGAAAAGCAGCCTGAAGACTCGGCTCAATTCTGGTTATCGTCGACTTATAAATGTTGCCGCGAATCTGCCCTGAGTTCGCACGTTCAACTTCAAGTTCCAGTAAATTGTCGTCTTCTGCAATCGCAACCCTGCATTCTTCCGGGTGGATCGCGTTTATTAACATACGTCGCGCCATGTCGGACCTCTATTGTTGGTTCCGACGCGACTTCAGGACGGGGTGGGCAAGCCGTTACCGGCGCAGCTCATTAATACGCTTGATCAGCGCGTGGCTGCCAAAAACTGCAAAAATGAAAATACGCTGCTTGTCCCACGTTTAAGTCAACTGTTGCTGTTAGCTGCAAAATCTGTTGACGGTCCCGCCAGCGTTCCCATTTTCAAGACAGCCTTCGTCGATCGCTGCAGAAGATTACAGCGACTGCTGCACCTTAACTCTTGGGAGCAAGCTCCCGGAAGGTGTGATCACTCAATCGAGTTTTTGAATTTCTACGCCGATAGATTTCGGCATGTCGGTCAAGTGTCATTTAAACGGTCGATTCTTAAAAGCTGTTGTCTCAATTGGAGGAAACGCTAAGTGTCGCGTCGTTAATTATCCTCGTTCCGAGCACCCTGCAGGCTTCACCGGCCTATTCGAGGGGCTCCCTATAAATCTCTAAATATTGTTGACCCAGTTTCTCCTATTTTCGTTCAGTCCCTTGAGCCATTATTTGGGCTCTAAGCTACTATTAAATCTATAAATCGTATCAGTTAATCACTTGGCTAAAACTTTGTATTTTTAGCTAGTTACCTCGTTGTGCTTAAAATCTATTAGTGCTGCGGTTCTCCTGCTCGCAGTCTTTCTATTATAACCAATCGCAGTATCGATGCCAATCAAACCGCTTCGCCGTAGCTGAGCGCGCCTCGAGGGCGGATTGGGGCATCTACATATATACGATGCAGCGTCGGGGGTGCGCAGTATCAATAAAATGCGATCACCCATGCGATGTAAACCATGCTAAGTCAGCCATGAAGAGGGTTGATTAGAGAGACAGTGATTTCTTAGCGATTTTGAGGAGATAGGATATTGGGCAAGGCAGCATCCAAGGCGGACTCAATCTCGATTTATTTGGTTGTTTCACGCGGCGAAACTAAGGGCACTCGCTTTGAAATCCAAGCTGGCGAGAATCTGATCGGGCGCTGGGATCCGGATGCCGGAGCTTTCCCGGAAGTGGATTTAGAAAGCCACGACCCAGAGGCGAAAGTCTCGCGCCGCCACGCTCTGCTTCACCGTGACGGCGAAAAGCTTAGCTTGGAAGACATCGGCAGCATGAATGGCACCTTTGTAAACAGAGGAAAGCGTCTCGAACCAGGGACGCGGCACGACCTGGGTGCCGGCGATGAGGTGATAATCGGGAAAACTTTCCTGAGCGTCGAACTAGACTAGAAATCGTTCAATCTTTTCGAGCAGTTTCTTGGGGTGAAGCGGTTTGGTGAGCACTTCATTGCATCCCGCTTTACGCGCTTCCTCGTGAACATCCGGGTCGTCTACAGCGGTAAACGCGATGATCGGGGTGTCAGTTAAGCCCAAGGAGCGAATTTCCTTAACGGTTTCGGCTCCATTGATCTGAGGCATCATCAAATCAACCAGTAAAATATCGGGCTTGTTGGACTTAACATATTCGATCGCCGCATGTCCGTCGGCGCATCGTTCGACCTCGTAGCCTCTCTCCTCGAAGAGGTACGAGACTATGTCCAATGAGGTTATGTCATCATCGATAACTAAAATGTGTTTGTCTGCTGCCACAATAACTCCACGCTAAGGGTTGCGCTGCATTCTAGAGTACGGCCTAAGGGAGTATACACAGTTTGGGTTTTATTGAAACGACGCAATGTAATACTCATCCTATCAGAATTATGCTAGGCTTTTTAAGTGTAAATTGTGTCGGCCTTGGATTGAGCTTAGCGAGGGCAATATGCTGCGCGGATTGATTATTTTGTGTTTCGTGTTTAGCCTGCTGGGCTGTAGTTCTGATGCGCCTCCGCCGCAGCAGCCGGTGAATCGTATTCCGCGGCCGATGGACAAAACTCAGAAGGAAATCGACGAGCTCAGAAAAGAGGTCGAAGATTCGACTAAGTACGGTAGGGGTGAGACAAAGGACTGGGAAGATCGCTATTTGGATCATAATCCAAATACGCCGTATCAAGGTCCGACACCGGGTAACTATCGCTAGAAATTACTGCTTGATTGTTCAACAACCGATTTATCACTAACTGCATATGATTTTTCTAACAGGTGCAACCGGATTTCTGGGACGCGAGGTCCTTGGACGTCTTCTGATCTCCTCACCGCAGGAGTCTGTTCTTGCGTTGGTGCGCTCTACCAAAGAGCAGACCGCAAGGCAGCGCGTCGATGCGATCCTCGATGATACGTTCGGTCCGTCATGCGCTGAGCGCTATCGGGATCGGGTCGTCGTTTTGGAAGGAGATCTTTCGCTGGATTCCTTCGGTGTCGGGGACGCTACTCTTGAAACCTACTCGAAGCAGGTATCGCGGGTTCTGCACTGCGCAGCGTCAACTGACCTGGGTCAAAACCTTGTGGATGCCCGAACTGCCAACGTGGGCGGTACGCGGCGCGTATTGTCGTTTGCTGAAAGCTGCGCTGAATCAGCCCTGGGCGGCTGTTCGCTGCTGCACGTTTCAACCGCTTATGTCGCTGGGGATACGGACCGCATCGTTGACAGCACTGATCTTTGTTTGAATAGGACTTTTCGCAACGGCTATGAGCAGTCTAAGGCGGAGGCCGAAACGCTGGTTCATGCTGCGAGCGACAATATCAAAAAGTGTGTTGTGCGTCCGAGCATGATTGTTGGCGACAGCATTACCGGCGCGACTTCCGCATTCAATGTTATCTACATTCCCGCTCGCTACATTGCGTCGGGATTGTTTAAAGTGCTGCCGGCCCGTGCGAATACTCCCTGTGACTTGGTGCCGGTCGACTATGTGGCTGACGCTCTGGTAGCGCTTGAAAGTTCAGCAACAGAAAGCGGTATCTGCTTTCATTTGTGCTCGGGTGTCGGGCGTGAAAGTACACTACGTGAAATTGTCGAGCTGCTGCTTAAGACTTTTAACGAAGCTCGCCGCCGCGGCCTATCTTTACTTCAGGCTCCGCAGCTTATTTCGCCCGATACCGTGAGCCATCTTTATCGCGGCGGGATTAAGAATATCGAAGAGCAGTTCAGCCGAGGTATTAGGGTGCTGAAAGAAATCTTGCACCTGCTGCCGTATATGGCTGCCAATCCGCGTTTCGACATGACTCTTACGAACCGCACCTTGGACGGAGTTGTTGCTCCTGCGCCATTGTTTAAGGATTACGCAGAGCGAGTATTCGACTATTGTTTGCAGACAAATTGGGGTAAGCGGGAGTGGACGAATCCTGAGAATCTGCAAAATTGGTGGTCGAGAGTCCAGGCGTCTCCCTCGGGAGCTTAAGCGATTTCGTCGAAAAGCGCTCTTGCGACGATCGACCGTTGAATCTGATTGGTCCCTTCTACAATTTGCAGCATCTTCGCGTCGCGCATTAGTCTTTCTGCGGTGTAGTCCGCAAGGTAGCCGGCGCCGCCAAGAAGTTGAACGCCGTCTGTAGTTATTTTCATCGCCGAATCCGAAGCAAAAAACTTTGCCATAGACGAAGGCCAGTTTTGTCTTCCGCCGCTGTCTAAACGCTGAGCGGCGTCGCGCGTAAGAAGAATTGACGCGTAGAGTTGAGTTGCCATGTCTGCGAGCATAAAACGCAAACCCTGAAAATTTGAAAGCTGCTGACCAAACTGGGAACGCTCTGATAAATGGCTGCGCGCAATTTCAATCGACCGAGAGGCAAGACCGCAGGCAGCAGCCCCGATCGAAACTCTGCCTCGGTTTAGTCCTGAAAGCGCGATTTTATAACCACCTCCGATCTCACCCAGGCGGGCGTTGTCGTCTACTTCGCAGTTGTCGAAGGTGACCGTTGCAATCGGTGAACCTTCCGCTCCCATTTTTTTCTCATGTGGGCCGAATGACATGCCGGCCTGACCCTTTCGAAGAAGAAAGGCGGTAATGCCGTTTTTCTTGTCGTCGCTAGTTCTTGCAAAAACTACGTAAGCGTCAGCGAGACCGGCACTGGTGATATAAATTTTCTCGCCGTTTATTTTCCAGCCGCTGCCGGTTTGCTCCGCGCGAGTGCGCAGTGCGTAGGCGTCAGAGCCTGCGCCGGCCTCTGTTAGGCAGAAAGCACCGAGGGCACTTCCCTCGGCCATGTCTTTAAGCAGTTCTTCGTTGCTCTCGTCCCGGCTATATTCCTGGATGATCTTTGCGACCATTAAATGCACGGATAGGTAGATTGTCGGGCCAAGTTGTATCCGGGAAAGCTCGTACAGGGCAGACGCGATGCTAAGTGACTCCATTGCGCTGCCTCCGAATCGCTCCTCGAGGGACATGCCTGTTAGACCGAGTTTTCCCATTTCCGAGAAGTGTGCCCGATTAAAACCAACTTCAGTTAGATTCGCCTCCGCGAATCTGCGTACGCTACTGGCAAGTTCTCGGTTTTCAAAAGAATCTGACTCGAATACAAAATCTAAAATCATTATTTTCTCGCATCAGTAAGGCTTGAAACGACCTCCGCCCGAGCAAACGCCGGCAAACTGTGTACAAGCTCTGAAGTGAATTTCTACGATTTGAGGCGAGCTGTTCAGCGTTTTAAGTTCATCTGAGCTGAAGCAATCGCGGTACACAGCAATGTGTGCGTAATGAATAGAGAAGTCAACCGACGTTTCTGATCAACTTTTAATCTTCGTCTAACAAGAAGTATTTTTTCGCTTTTCAGACGTCTGACGAGATGTGATAAGTAGTCCAACGGAGCAAATATGTTCCGTGACCGATGGAGGTGTGACCTTTCACCAGGTGCGTTTTTTTTGGACCTGGGGACGGCAAATTTTTTGATGTCATTTTTTGAACGACATTGTGAGGAGTGTAATCGATGCGAAAACTAAGCTTACTTGCAGTTGCTGGCTTGCTTGCTGCCCCTGCTGTGTCTCAAGCGAAAACGCTCGACGAGTTACTCGTTGAAAAAGGCGTAGTCGCCATGGAGCACGGCGGAGCGGGAAGTGCGCACTACAAAGAGGGATCTCGCCTGGATTTTGGTGAAGATTTCCATATGAAAGTTAACATTCAGTTGCAACCGAGGTACACGTTCGAAGATACGGATACCAGCGGTCGACGCGACGCCGGACTTGAAGTCGAAAGTGATAACGACACTTCAGGATTCAGCATGCGTCGTGCGCGTATCGTGTT
>JAUIIP010000303.1 GCA_030431555.1 bacterium | reverse complement strand
GTTGGCGAGGATGGTGCGCTAAGGCGCAGCATCCGTGACAACGGCTTGCCGCGGAATCCCACCCCCTCCGCCATTTTTTAAATTTTTACTACGTTGAGTATTCGGCGCCTTACGCGCCGTCACTTTTCTTGCGCCTTGCCCAAGAAATGCGCCAACGCAGCGCTGATGTTGCTGGTCCGCCTGCGGCGGAAAGAGCGAGCCGAAGGCGAGCTAGTGGAGCGTGCGCAAGGATAAGAACAGCCTTAGTTGATCTTGGTCAATGACTAGCGAAGCAGCTGATACGCCTGCGCCGTTCAGAGATGCGCAGCGAGCTACATCTGCGAATGTTGTAGAAATCAAAACTCCGGTATGTATAATTCAATACTGCGAGTGACGTTAAGAATACTAATCAAGTCTCTGAGGATTAAAGCATGAAGCTTCTAGCTAAGACGATTGCCGCCGTAGTCGTTCTTCTTTGCAGTCCACTATCAATTGCAGCTCAAACAAAACTGCCGGTAGAGGAAGCAGTTTTAACTCGAGCGCCAAACGTACCCCCGCCTATAACCCGAACAACACCGGCAAAGGTAATTGTTAAGATGGAGGTTCGAGAGACAGTTGGAGATCTGTCAGAAGGGGTGAAATATACTTTTTGGACATTCGGAGGCGAGGTGCCGGGTCAGTTCATACGTGTGCGCGAAGGTGATACCGTGGAATTCCATTTGGCGAACCACCAGTCGAGTAAGCTGCCGCACAATATTGATTTACATGCCGTTACCGGCCCAGGAGGAGGAGCTGCTTCTTCTTTCACTGCACCTGGGCATAAATCGCAGTTTACGTTTAAAGCGTTAAATGCAGGCCTATATGTCTACCACTGCGCAACGGCGCCGGTCGGTATGCATATAGCCAACGGTATGTACGGTTTAATTTATGTACAGCCCAAGAATCCACTGCCTACCGTGGACCATGAGTTCTATGTGATGCAGAGCGAGTTCTATACAAACGCGAGATTTGGCGAGAAAGGTCATCAGCCGTTTTCGATGGAACGCGCGCTTGCAGAAAATCCGAGCTACGTGGTCTTCAACGGTTCCGCGAATTCTATGACCGGTGAACGGGCTATCCCGGCCAAAGTTGGAGATACGGTCAGATTGTTTATCGGAAATGGTGGGCCAAACCTGGTGTCGTCATTCCACGTAATCGGCGAAATTTTCGACAGGGTCTATATTGAGGGTGGTACTGCGGTAAACCACAACGTGCAGTCCACTCTAATACCAGCTGGAGGTTCGGCAATCGTAGAGTTTAAAGTAGAGGTTCCAGGCACTCTAATCCTGGTCGATCACAGTATTTTTCGCGCTTTCAACAAGGGAGCGCTAGGGATGATCAAAGTAGCAGGGAAAGAGAACAAGGAGGTCTACTCCGGAAAAGAGGTTGATGAAGTCTATATCGGAGAAGTGGCTCGAAATGTAGATGAGCTATCTAAGCTCAAGAGTGAGTATCAAAAAGCTATTGAGCAGGACTCAACTTTACAGAGCATATCGAAGAAAATTGTCATGAATGAAGGTAAGAATCTTTATTCGGCAAACTGCTCGATGTGCCATCAGGTAGACGGCAAAGGCGTTGCAGGCGTGTTTCCGCCCCTCGCCGGTTCTGACTATTTGGCTAAACGTGCGAACAAAAAGGATCGAACTGAAATTATCGGAATTGTGATCAATGGCCTGAATGGTCCGATCAAGGTCAACGGTCAGGACTACAATTCGGTAATGCCGGCATTGCCGCAAATTTCTGACGCGGACATCGCGGCGATACTGACCTACGTCTCCAATAGTTGGGGCAACGAAGCGCAGGTGTTTTCGCCGGACGAAGTAAAAACAGCGAGAACTCGTGTAGTCGATACTCCTGTAGGTTCGGCTCATCCATGAGATTTGGCAGCTTTGCTCGGGCGATAGCCTGCTGTCTGGTGGTTTTTTTGTGGCCGGCAGAGTCTGTGTCTGCGGGGCAGCCAAGATCTGACAAGGTCGCGAGAGTAGAGGGAGGAGAGTTCAGCCCGCTGTATGGAGTTCAATCCGGCCAGAAGTTAGTGGTGGACTCCTTTGCCATGGATCGCTTTGCAGCGACTAATCAGGAATTCTTTGAGTTTGTGGAGGAACACAAACGGTGGTCACCCGAGCAGGTTCCGAGTTTGCTTGCCGATGAATTGTACTTGAGCCACTGGTCCGACAAAAGTAAGCAGCCACGAGCTTCGCAGTTGGATAAGCCGGTGACCTTTGTGTCATGGTTCGCTGCGCAGGCGTACTGCGAGTCTAAGGGCGGCAGGCTTCCTACTGTGTTGGAGTGGGAGTATGCAGCGGCTGCGAGTGAAACAAAGAGAAATGCGACACGAGATCCGGCATTCGTGCAAAAGCTGCTCGAATGGTATTCAGCGCCCGCAAAGGCTGCAAGCGCTATCCCTAGAGTAGGTCAAAGTCCCGCGAATTTTTGGGGTATCCATGATTTGCATGGAGTTATCTGGGAATGGACCTTCGACTTCAACAGCGTATTTGTCTCCGGTGACAATCGCCAGGACAGTGAAAGCGTTAAAGACCTTGTCTGCGGCGCAGGGGCGGTAAGCGCGAGCAATCGAGAAGATTACGCGGCTTTCATGCGGTATGCTATGCGTAATAGCCTCAGGGCGTCGTATACTACCTCTTCTCTCGGATTCAGGTGTGTTTATGAGGAATAAAAGGCGACTACGAAGTACATTCATAGCATTACTATGCGTCTGGAGTATGGCGATCTTAGTTCTCTCTTCGCATGCACGAGCAGCTACAGACGATTCGCTTTACCAGGTGCCGCTCGAATTTGTTGATGAGGACGCTAGGTCATTCACGCTTGCTTCTTTGGCAAACTCGCCTGTGATTATCACAATGGCCTACACGCGCTGTAAGACCGCATGTCCGATCACTATGCAGCGGTTAAAAGCGATAGATCAGAAACTCACGGAATCAGGCAAATCAGTTCAGTTTGTTGTTGCATCGCTGGATCCAGAGAGGGATCAACCGTCGGACTTGAAGAGTCTGGAGAAGAAATATGGCGTCGACGAATCACGCTGGCACCTTGTAAAAGCGTCGGAGCAAGATACACGCACACTTTCCCAGCTTCTTAGCTACAGCTATCGTAAGAATCCAGGAGACGGAGAGTTTCATCATTCAAATGTGATTGTTCTCCTTAACTCTAAGGGTGAGATGGTCGAACGACTCGAAGGATTATCCTCTCCCGTTGAGCCATTCGTTGAAAAAATTATTGAGACTCTAGAGAAAGCGTCTTAATCACCTTGTGGAGACAAGTCATGAGCTTACCGCATGCAGACCCAGGCCAAGTCATTAACATTTTTAACCCTCCCGCTGAGATGCCCTCCGATCAGACTTTTGCGCTGACAAAGACCGATCACATGGAAACGATTCGCATGACCATTCCAGAAGGCAAGGACATTCCGAGCCATCAGGTAGAGGGCGAGCTGACAGTTCTTTGCTTGGAAGGCAGCGTGGAGTTTCTAGTCGACGGCTCCAAGAAAGAGCTTTCTGCGGGAGACTGGTTGTACTTGGCCGGTGGTCAGCCTCATTCGCTGCGTGCGCTGGCTGACTCCAGTTTGCTGCTTACCATTTATTAGCTATTTTCTAATAGCTGATACTTTTCAGGTCAATTATTGCTTACTTAAATTTATATGGATAAACCCAGCAA
>JAUIIP010000302.1 GCA_030431555.1 bacterium | reverse complement strand
AACAACAATTCGCGAATCCAGTGCTACAAGCGGGGTCAGAACAATTGGGCACATGCCGACGACCGGCAGGATGGAAATCCCGACTTGGATCGCTCTCACCGCAGGCGAATCAAAAAAAAGTGCCGCAAACCAACAGACTGAGCCGAGGAGGCAAGCGGTTAAAGGAACATACTTGTAAAGAAAGCTTGTCCAGGAATGACGATGCTTGAGATCTGCTATCGAACCGATGATGGTCAAGGCGGCCATACTTACCAGTACCCCAATGCACCAAAGCACAAGCATCGGGATATCTTGCTTCAAAAGCTCTATAGTTGAGTCATCAACTGAGTGGGTGAAAAAGAAAATTGTGGCGGGAACTGCGGCAAGTAAAAAGCAAAATACCCTGATAATCGTAACCATCCACAGCGACAAGTAGAAGGTCCGCTTGCCGCATGCTGCTACCAGCGGCAGCAGGGAGCCGCTGCGCGCGAAGTAATCGAGCACGCGGCGATGAGCTCGAAGCATAAGCCAAAGTGTTACTACGATCAGGGAAGCTACATTCAGGACTAATGCGGCGACGCCTTCATTTCCGCGCAAAGCCAGCGGCCTGCTTAACCCCGGCGAAACAATAAAGGGCAGTCCTTGAAAGCTTTCGACTTTTTCCCGTTCCTCAAGTGCTTGAACGCGATATTGCCTGAGCGATTGTGTAAAAGCCCTGTCTGAGGACATGAACACCAAAAAACCAAAAAGGCCCTTAATATAAATTTTCGGCTCTTCTCCTCGCAAATCAAGTTGAAGCTCGGAGTCGCAGCTCTCGCAGACATGAATTTGCCGAAGATTGCCTTCGAAGAAGGACACCAGTTCTGCCGGATCGAACTCGGTTGGTTTTTCCGTTAGAACAGTAAGATCGACGGCTTCGATACTGCAATCGGAATTGGGTTTTAAGTCTTGGCCCCAGCGGCAGACCTTCGGAGGAGGGAGACTTTCATGCGAACCATAGAGGAAGTAGCGGATGGCATCATGCTCTTTCTCTGCCTTTAGTTCAGTTTCAAGTTCTGTGCTCGTTTCAGTAGAAACCTTGGTGAAAAGTGTCGTGAAACTGAGCTGCACAACGATCATGAACATGCCGATAACGAGCGGCCACAGAATTAGATAGGCAAACAGCCGCGGAACCCGGACGAAAGATAAGGCAAGTACTAAGGGATTCATTGCGGTTACTGTTATGCGGATAAGCCAGCCTAAAGCAAAGTTTTCCCACGATTTTTCGCCTTAAGCCAAATTTCATTCCAGTTAAAGCGGAAGTTTGCCGATGACTTACATACTGAGTCATGCGTTCTCGTTCGGATATTCCGAGCGATTTTAATCTGAATTGGAAAATGGTCGGCGGTTAGGGTCGGTGCTGGCGCAATGTTAGGGACTATAAGCGATATAATCGGTGAAGGCGCAAGAGCTCTGAGGGAGCTAACTCGTGCGGACACTTCCGCTGCTGGGGATGATGTATCGGGTGAAATTCGGCGGATCGTCGAACAACTTGATACTGTTAGAAAGTCCATCGAGCGCGCTGCCGTCTCTGTTCAAGATTTTGGTGGACCACTTACTCCCAAAGAGCTGAATCGAGACACATCTCCAGCATTGTTCAAAATGGATCGCGAGGTGATCGAGCGCCGCATATTAGAGCGAAGAGAAAGATCACTGAAGCGCTCTGTTATTCACGGTGCAGTTTCAATGGAGATTGTCAGGGAGATCGGCAACAGCTGGGAGCGGCGCGCAGGCTTTGGGGACCCTGCAGCGTACAAAGTTGCGGAACGCTTGCTAAGTGACGGATTTGAGGCTCCGGATGTAGCGAAGAAGGTAAACCTGCCACTTCCTGAGGTAGATCGCGTCCACCGGGAGATGATCGCGGAAATACGTGAGGAAATTGAGCAGGAGCTGGCAGAAGAACGTCGGCGAGAACTCGAGGCTGTTAAGCTGCTGCCGGCACCCATTGCACTTGAGTTGGAGACCGCCGCAGAGGAAAGCCTTGAGGCGGCACAAAGCGTTATAGAACTTTCAACTTTTCAGCCGATTAACTTAGAGTCATCGGCGCTTGAACAAATGATTTTCGAGCGCAGACAGGTGGTTTTGTAGGGGTCCTCCCTGCAAGTTGACCACTATCGTTGGGTCGAGTACCCTATCTGCTTATACAAACTTACCTGCTCGAGGTTTCTATGGTCCAGCTTACCGCTTTTCCTATTCTGATAGGGATTCTATGTCTGCTAGTCGGCGTGTTGATTGGAATGTCATTTTCACGGTCTCGCTTCCGCACCAAGCTGCGCGACGCTGAACGTGTCATTAAGACCGAGCTGGAGCGAGAGCGGGAAGAATTCTCCGTGGCGGTTCATCAGCATCTTGGCAATGTTAGGAAAGTATTGAGTGATGCGCTTGAAGCTCACGACAAGGCGTCAGAAGTTGTGCAGAAGCAGTTGTCACGCCCGATAGATGTGCCGAAGCTCGATGCCATTGGCAGCGGACCTACTGCTCGGATTGAGGGCGGGAAGCAGCAGTCCGGGGACCCTCAGTCTCCAGAGAGTCAGCTTGATATGCTCGATTCAATCGACCAGAGTGGAGATCAGCCGTCGTCTTCGGGAGACGCCGAAACCTTTCCAACAGAGGACACAACTGAGAAGCCTCTCAAGGCCGCTGAGAGTGCGCAGGAAGAAGCTACCGAAACGGACGAGGGGGACAGCGACGAGGAAGACAAACTTCGCGCAGAGAAGCCGGAGCTGGGCGGTCTGAACGGATCCCACGCCGGGACTGTAGCTGGCTAAATTCTAGAATAAGCATTCTAATTTTTTTAAGTCGTTCAAGCCTTTTTTTTACATTCTTGTGACAACTCCTTTTGCTGCCTAAGGCAGGATTAAGTTGTTGGGTTTTGCTATTTCTAGAGTTTGGGTTTATGTCGTTGCTTGATAGTCTCTTAACAACTCTGATCACTGATTTGGATCTTAGCGAATGTTCAATTACCTATGTTGATCGAGTCATGGATCAACATAGCCCGATGGTGTTTTCCCTTGCATTGGATTTGACGGGGGATGAGAGCCGTGCGGCAGAGGTTGTGCAGGACGTGTTCGTGCGCCTTCACAATGAACGGGAGCAATTCGCTGATGAGCCGCTCAAAACGCTCCTTCACCGATTTACTTACGATTCGGCAATTAAGCATTTAGTCGAATCAGTTGCGATTCCCACAGAGCTGAACTAACCGCTCTTCTTCCTGCGGCCGACCTTTTTGCGCAGTCCCATCGGGTCTCTCAGGTCGACTCCGACTACTGATGACAGTCCAAAGCACATGCTGGCGCCAAACGCGCAAACGGACTGAACAGCCGAGAAATTAAACGACAAGGCCACTAAACATAGTCCTGCTGCAATAAGCACGATTTGCCCCATACATAGTCTATCGGTATACCCTTACGGTCACATACTGATTTGGAGCTAAGCGATGCAGTTTATGATTTGCGGCACAGTATGGATCGGTTCGAATTGGATCGCTGCTGCTTCAGTCTTAACTGAAAGAGGATCTAGCTTTGCCGGATGATACCCCCGACCCGGATGCACCAGACGGAGAGAGTATGGGCGAAAGTTTCGCCGCCCGCCCGCCTGAGGATCGCGCCTTTGTTACAGCTTTAGTGAGCGGCATCTTTTACAGCAGCTACCTTATGCTGTATCCGCCCCAGTTCTACTCA
>JAUIIP010000301.1 GCA_030431555.1 bacterium | reverse complement strand
CTTATCGACGGAGAGGCTACGTTCGAAGCGATCTTTAAAGCGATCGATTCAGCAAAGGACTATTTGTTAATTCAATTCTATATTTGGCGCGATGATGAAATTGGCAGAGAGGTCAAAAAGCGTCTTTTGGCCAAACTGGAACAAGGGGTTAAGGTTTATTGCCTGGCAGACACTGTCGGATCAATGTACCTCTCCTCTGCATATGTGAACGAGCTCGAAGCTGCCGGCGTTCGTTTTGCGTTTTTCGGGTCAAAGGGATTTTTCGGTAGATATTCGATTAATTTTAGAAATCACCGCAAGGCAGTAATAGTCGACGGCCACACGGCATTCGTAGGTGGGCTCAACATAGGCGATGAGTATTTAGGACGTAGTGCGAATTTCGGCAATTGGCGGGATTCTCATATACGGGTTACCGGCCCGGCAGTTCAGGTTATTCAATCCAGTTTTATGGCGGACTATTATTTTTCAACAAAAGAAACTCTTCCAGTAGCGCGTACTCCTAAAAGATCAGAAAGCGGCAATGCCGTCGTTTTGCCGCTTTCCACCGGTCCGACTAGTGACCTGGAGGACTGCAGTTTGATGTTCATGGAGGCGATAGCGTCTGCGAAGAAGCGCTTTTGGATTGCCAGTCCGTATTTTGTGCCGGACGAACCGCTTACTCAGGCATTGCAAATGGCTGCACTTAGAGGAAGAGATGTGAGAGTCATTCTTCCGAAGAAGCCGGATCATTTATTAGTTTGGTACGCAAGCTTCTCGTATATCGCGCAAATGCTTGAGGCCGGAGTGCGAATCTATCATTACGACACCGGCTTCCTCCATCAAAAGGCGTTCTTAGTGGATGATGATTTGAGTTGTGTGGGCACTGCTAACTTGGACAATAGGTCGCTTAGGCTTAATTTCGAACTAAGTATTTTAGTTTTTGATCGAGAATTTACCTCTGAAGTTGAACGTATGTTTTTGGCCGACCTAGAGAATTCGACAGAATTCCTCGAAGAAGATTATGAAATGCTGCCGAAGCCGATGCTGATAGCGTCAGCGGTCTCTCGGCTTGCCTCACCGATACTTTAACTGCTAACAGCTATTCTATAAGCCGTTCAGGAGTCCCGTTTAAAATGACAAATATACCGCAGAAAATGCTGCTGTCGTGCATGCTTGCGCTTTGCGGCTGCTCCAACTTCTGGAACGCTGCACCAAGTCCTGAGACTACGCAGTCTTTAAGTGGGGAGCCCCTAGCAAGCGATAGCCCGGAGCCGGCAGCAGGCGAAGACGAGTCTGCGCCCAGCGCTTCTGTTGCTGCTAAAACAGATGGCGCGGCAGCTTCCGAAGACGAGCCTGAACCCAAGCTTCCCGAGGTGCCAATCGAGGGCATGGACAAAAAGGAGCTGTTCTGGGAGGGCCTGCATGCGAACGACGAAGGCGCGGCCAAGAATAATGTCGGGGTGATGACGGAAGGCGACCAAAAGTTCATGGACGACACGAATAGGTTTATTTCCGACAACTACGACTATTGGGTCAATAAAATAGACAGTTTCTTCGTAGAGGAGCGAACGACTAAAATCTACCGAGGCAACCAGCTCCGGTTCAGACTGGGAACAACAATTGATTCAGACGGAGAAAGTGAATTAATCACGAAAGTCCGCGCAACTGTAAGATTGCCTCGGCTTGAGAATAAGTTGGATATCTTCGTGGAAACTTACTCTCCAAACGAACAGGACTTCGATGACAACGTCGGAGCTGAGGAAGAGAATAATATTGCGCTTGGTGCAAGAGCTTATTTATTCAACGACAACATTATTGAGTCGAACTTAGATACCGGTATACGGTTTCGCCCAACACCCGATCCCTTTGTGAAGTTCCGCCTGTCGAAGCCGGTAGACCTCGGTGACAAATGGATTTTTCGTCCGAGCCAGATTTTTCTTTACGAGCTCGAGGACGGCGCGAGCATGACTTCTCGAATTGAGTTCAGCAAACGCTTTTCTAAAGTGACGGCTGTTCGAAGTAGATCTGAAGCTGAGTGGTCTGAAGAGCTGGTGGACGAAGGGGACAATGTGTCCTGGTACCAAAGCTTCCTTTACTATCATACCTTCTCTCGCCTGCGCGGTATTCGACTCGAGGCGCGGGTGGAAGGAGTTTCCTCTCCGGTCTTTATAAATGAGACCTACCGCTTTAACGCGCGCTGGCGTCAGGCCTTGTACAGCGACTGGCTATTTTATGAAATAGAGCCCTATTTGCGCTGGGAGCGCGAGGATGGCTGGGATAGTGAGCCGGGAATAACCGTGCTGCTTGAATTTAACTTTCAGCATCGCCATATTAATGATCTCTCTGACGGAAGGCTCGACGGCGACGGCGAGCCGCTAGCACCTGATGCTGGTTCACATGGGATATTCAACTGATGAAAAAACAACTTATTTTGCTGGTTCTTTCAATTCTTTTACCTGCTGCAGCCGCTGCAATAAATGTAGAGTTCCTCAAGGATTCGGTGATGTCGAAAATGAGCAAGCAGGACATTAGCCATTTTGAGGCTGCGCTTGGGGATGCCTTGAACAAGCTGCCTGACGGCGGCAAAATGCGCTGGTCGAACCCCGAGTCGAATGCAGAGGGCATAATTGCGGTAGATGCAACGTATGCTCAAGGCGAATACCATTGCCGCAAGACACGTCTTCGCAGCCGAAAAGGTGAGATTAAGGGCGTAGGTGGTAAATGGGATTTTTGCAAGACCGACGACGGCTGGAAAATTGCACCATAGATGTCGCGGCTGCGGAATGCGCAAACAAAGCTCAGTGCAGGAAATTATTAACAAGTTATGTAGAATCGCGGCTATCTTTGCAGTTGTGTCCATTCTGGGCTGTTCGCGCTCGAAGCTTACATCCGTATGGGCTGATGAACAGTTTAAAAGCGGTCCGGTCAACAGCGTAATGGTTGTCGGTATAAGTTCGGACGAAAAGATACGGCATCTTTTTGAAGAGCACTTTGTCGAACTGTTTGAGGAACGGGATACGCAAGCGGTACCCAGTTTCAAGGCGATTGCGCCGGGAGCCAAGGCATCAAAGGAAGCGGTTGCTGAGAGAGTACGGCGAGACGGAATAGAATCAATCTTTGTCACCAGGCTTGTGGGGGTAGATAAAGAGGTCGCGCATATTACGGACCCGGTTGTGGAAGCGCATTCTGCCCGATATTACAGGCGATTTGATTCTTATTATCCCGAAGCTTTCGGTTCTCGGTCCACAGCGGTGACTTACACTTACTTCAAAATTGAAAGCAATTTGTATGATGCTGACTCCGGTGAGTTGGTATGGTCGGCGAGATCTAAGCTATTTGAACCGGGAACTACCGACGACGCGCTAGAGGAGCTGGGTGACTTGGTAATGAATGACCTGGCGAAGCGCGGATACGTAAAGCCTATAGTCAGGAACTAATTTTTAGTAGTTTCGCCTATTCCTGCACGTGCATGCTCTAGCAGCTTTTGTTCGATGTAGAAGAAGAACGGGTTGTATCTTAGGCGCATTAGCTGGCCTGCTGCGATACTGAGAACGTCGCGTTCGCCGCGTGGTGCTAAAGTTCCTAGTGTGACTCTTGAGTCCCCCGGCGCTCCAGAGCCGTCACCGTAGATGGGGTCGTCCGGTGGAAATGGAATCGCCACGTGTGATAGTGAGAAAATTCCAAATGGCCATTCCTCACCCAGTGCGGTTTCCTTGACCGTTGTGCTGCCCGCGTCCCTAGATTTTGCCTCGATTTTAA
>JAUIIP010000300.1 GCA_030431555.1 bacterium | reverse complement strand
CTGCGCGCTGATAATGTTAGCTCCGGCGCTCGAGATCGATTGGGTGAGTGAGGCGAGCATTCCCATCTTATCCATGCAGTGCACTTTTAGGCGAATTGCTCGATGTGTTTTTACATTAGTGTCCCATGAGACCGGAATCAGGCGTCTGGGATCGAAGCTCAGGGTTTGCGGACAACCGCGAGTGTGAACAACCACTCCTCGACCGCGCGTGACGTATCCGACAATCTCATCACCGGGAAGCGGTTCGCAGCATTTCGCGAAGCGGAATACGACATCATCGAGACCGTTGACCTTGACGCCCGCTCGATCGCTGAAGGCGCGCGCTGCCCGCTGGAAGATTTTTTGCAGCGTTGAATCTTCTTTCTCGAGTTTTGCTTCCAAGTCAGAGACATCGGGAAGCAGTCGACCGACTACGCCTCGAGTAGAGAGCTTGCCGTAGCCGATCTCGGCGAGCAGGAGTTCTATGTCTTTGAAGCCCATGTCGTCAGCGACTTTTTGCAGGGAGCCGTCTTTGGTTACCTTGCTTAACGTGAGTTTTACCTTGCGCAAGTCTTTTGCCAGGAGTTCTTGGCCGACCGTGATTGAGCGTTTACGCTCCTCCGCTTTAATATAGCTTCGGATGCGCTGCTTTGCCTTGGTGGTGACGACGAGCTTCAGCCAGTCTTTGCTTGGAGATTGGCTGTTGGACGTATTAATTTCAATCGTGTCGCCGTTTTGCAGCTCATACGCTAAGGGAACTTGTTTGCCGTTGACTCGAGCGCCGGAACAGTGGTGCCCAACCTCTGAGTGAATGTGGTAGGCGAAATCGATAGGTGTTGAGCCTGCGGCGAGCGAGATTACATCACCTTTCGGTGAAAAGACGAAGACCTCGTGGGGGAAAAGATCTTCCTTTACGCTCGACATGAATTCTATCGGATCGCTGAGCGCTTTCTCGGACTCGATCAGATCCCGAAGCCAGGGAAGTTCGGCAGCGTCGCTGTCGGATTTCTTGCCGTCGGCGGTTTCCTTGTATTTCCAATGTGCGGCAATGCCGCGCTCCGCGACATCGTGCATTTCCTGGGTGCGCAGCTGAATCTCGACGCGATGCCCCTTTGGACCGATTACCGTCGTATGGAGCGACTGGTAATTATTCGGCTTCGGCATAGCGATATAGTCTTTGAATCTTCCCGGGATTGGCTTCCATGCCGCGTGCACCACGCCGAGCGCGCCGTAGCAGTCCATGGTTGAGGCGACGATAATGCGAAACGCAATGAGGTCGTACACTTCATCGAAGTGTACGTTTTGCTGCTCCATTTTTTGATAGATCGAGTAAAAGTGTTTTGGTCTGCCGTATACCTTTCCGGACACGCCGTTTTGCTCTAGCTCCTTCGAAATTAAGGTAACTACCTCAGCAATGTAGTATTCCCGTTCTTTTCTCGAGGCGCTGACGTATTCCTTAATTTTTTCGTCGACCGCCGGCTTGAGGTAGCGCAGGCTCAGATCTTCTAGTTCGGATTTCA
Organism: bacterium; assembly: GCA_030431555.1. Lineage (GTDB taxonomy): Bacteria > Bdellovibrionota_C > UBA2361 > SZUA-149 > JAGRAN01 > JAGRAN01. Next base: position 2,254 of record JAUIIP010000300.1, on the reverse strand, counting down.
TCCAGTAGATCCCCAAGCGATGGGCGAGGGGAGCGTAAATATCTACTGTTTCTTGCGCGATTCGCGTGCGTCGTGATTCCGATAGGAATTCCAGTGTTCGCATGTTGTGCGTGCGATCGCAAAGCTTGATCAGAAGCACGCGTATATCTTTGGACATCGCGAGCAGCATCTTGCGAAAGTTCTCTGACTGGGCCTCCGCGCGCGAACTGAATTTCACTTGGCTGAGTTTGGTAATGCCGTCGACGAGTTCAGCGACTTCCTTGCCGAAACTCTCCTGCAGTTCGTCAAGCGTTACCCCTGTATCTTCAACCGTGTCGTGCAGCAGTGAGGTCACGATCGATGGCACATCAAGGCGCAGTTTTGTGGCAAGGTACGCGACGTCCTGCACATGAGAGATGTAGGGTTCGCCGGAAACTCGGGTTTGCCCCTGGTGATGCTTCATCGCATAGGCATGCGCACGGCGGATTACATCGAGATCCGCATCGGGCAGATAGTCATGGACCGCTGAAATAATCTCTGGCAGCTGCACAGCTGGCACCTAGCGCGGGGTTAATCTCAATTAGCGTCAATTCTCTAGGGATTGGCTCAGCGCACCCGGGAGAACGAAAGCATCATACCTTTTGAATGACGGAAGCGCGCCCAGCGCTTCCTATTTAATTACAGGCAACTACCCCCGTATTTTAGCACGAGGCAACCCAGGATCTTGGGTAGATATTCTGATTGTTGAGAGAATTGCTCGAAGAATTCTACTTTTCTTCTTCTGCGACGCTTTCTTCCGTTTCGGCTTCTGGGATGGAGTCCTCCGTTTCGGCCGAACTTTCTTCAGATTTCGCTGCTTCAGCGGGGGCCTCCGCAGCTGCCGCTGAGGGAGAAGCCGCTACCGTGCTGCTCGCTGAGGCTGCTTCTAAGGCAGCGAGATTGATCTCCTTGAGCAAGGGATCGGAGAACTCCTCTGCAGGACTTGTTTCCTCACTTCTAAAGCGGACTTTTCCGCCGGCGATCTCTCGCAGAGCCGATACGATGGCTCGGTTGCCTTTGGTATCGGCTACCGGAGAAGAGCCGGAAAGAAGTTGCTTCGCGCGCCGCGCGGCTAGACGAACAAGGGAAAATCGGTTCGACTGATTAACTAAGCAGTCTTCAACTGTAATGCGTGCCATGAGAAACAGAATACCTTGATATTTACGATAAAATGCTGCGGAAATCGAAGGGAAAAGACATATCCCGCGATTAGGGTATAATTCCGGCAAGCCGGGATTGGTTATCAGAAACCAAGGCACTAGGTCAACTATTCATGGCGTAGGCGAATTGTGCGACTCCTCGGCCGGCCGCCGAACAGAGAGATTACTACACAAATGACTCAGGAAGAATCGGATTCAGAACAAGGCAAACGCAAGCCCGTACTTCTCGGAGGCGGTTCCCGCTTCGTGCGCAACAAGCTTCAGGGCAAGACTTTTTTAGTGCCGAGCTTTATCACCCTGGTGGGCATTTTCTGTGGTTTTCTCGGCATCGTCAGCGCCTTTCGAGGTGATTTCGTCTACTCCTGTAAATGCATCGCTTTAGCGATCCTCTTGGATGGCTTGGATGGTCGAGTCGCGCGCAGTCTCAATGCAACGAGCCCCTTTGGCCGCGAATTTGATTCGCTCAGTGACGTCATTGCCTTTGGGGTTGCTCCGGCAACCTTGGTGTATTCCTGGGGCTTCAGTGCGACTGCTGATGAATTCGGTTTGTTGGTTGCCTTCGTGTTTGTTGTTTGCGGAGCGACTCGGCTTGCGCGCTTCAATATCACGAGCACCGGTGAGATGGACATGCCGGTGAGCGGCGGTGGTTTTCAAGGTCTCCCTATCCCGGGAGCTGCTGCCGCAATTGCCTCGATAATTTACTGCTTTCCGCAGCCTCTCTCCGGAGAAGTTTTGACCGGGGCGATGATGGGCTACACGATTCTTATCGCCGCCTTGATGGTCAGCTCTCTGGGTTTTTTCAGTGTGAAGCACGTGAAACTAACGGAGGGCAATGTTCGGATTAAAGTCGTACTGCTTGCCGCGGTGGTCGCTTTGGTTTGGAAATACAATACCGTAATGATTCTTCTCGGCTCTACCGCCTACGCCTTAAGCGGAGTCGCCGGATACGTCTGGAGTAAATTCTTCCCGTCATCTTGGGAGCGTCAGCGATCCTTCATGGGTCTCAGTTCTGAGCCGGAGGACTAGGCCCAGTTCTGAACGGCGGTGCTCGCTAGCGGGAAAATCCCGGATTGGCA
>JAUIIP010000035.1 GCA_030431555.1 bacterium | reverse complement strand
GTGCAGCGGATCGGTGCCGAGCTCGGCCTCGGACGCATTGTCCAACTGATCTCGGTCCTGATCGTTAAAGAACTCTTCCGGACTTTCATCTGCTGAGCGTTGATAAGCAAATTGCTCATTTGACATCAGAGAACCTTTACCAAGCAGGCTGATGCCGAAGCTCGAAGATGACGAGGCAGATGTGGCTGAAGAACTCGACGAACTACTGGAGCTGGAGGTGGAGCTGCTCGATGAGGAGGAACTCGAGGAGGTTGAACTTGAGGCTGAAGAGCTTGCAGAAGTAGTTGACGCTGAGGTGGCGGAAGTCGACGTCGAAGTAGAGGTTGAGCTCGATGCGCTTGAGGTGCTGGTGCTGCTCGAGGGACTGGAGGTAGACGAGCTTGAGCTGGTGCTCGAAGAGGCATTATCTCGGTTCTGCTCAGGATCGAGCACAAAGTGTTCAGAGCAGTCGTAGGCACTAGTCGTTATAAAAACGACAAAAACGAGAGACAAAACTCTAAGCCGTCGCTTACTGTCAGATAAGATCATCGCTATTGAAATTAACCTGCTTTTGAGGAAAGCACACAAATAAACGCCTATTGATGTAGTGAATGTATCAGCGGCGCTCAGCGTCGTAAATATCAATACGTATTGGACTGATACACAATAAACGATATTCTTTGCATGCCTACATCTGCGCTGTGCGCAGAACCGCTAACCATGGAAAGTCGCGAGAATTATGAGTTATTTGCTTGAGAAAGTTTTAAAGCGCGCAGTCTACTGCGTATTAGCAGCGATGTTACTGCTTGCGCCTGAAGTCGTTCGAGCCGTCCCACCGGGCTCGGGAATCGTAAAAGGCTCGCTTGAGAGAATCGAGCAGCATGTTGAGAAGTTGGTTCTGTCCAATGGTCTTCGCGTAATTGTCTTTAGAAGGCCGCAGGCGCCAGTCTTTGCCGGCCAGGTTTGGGTACGAGTCGGCGGTGTGGATGAGATTCCTGGCAGCACCGGCATCTCGCACATGCTCGAGCATATGGCTTTTAAGGGGACTACGGTTGTCGGCAGCAAAGACTATGAACGAGAAGCTAAGCTGCTTGCTGAGCTTGAGGCGCGCGTTAATGAATTGGAGTCGCCGGCACTGGCGTCAAGCGATGAGAAGGTAAAAGCTCTTCAAGAGCAGTTGTCGGAAGTTTGGGAGGAAGACGCTTTCACCCATCTGTATCAACTGCGTGGGGCAGACGGCTTAAATGCCGGTACCAGCACGGACTACACCGTGTATATGGTTAAAATGCCCAAGACGGCATTTGAGTTCTGGTGCTGGATGGAAAGTGAGCGCCTACTCAATCCGGTCTTCAGACAGTTTTATAAAGAACGTGAAGTTGTTCTTGAAGAGCGGAGGACGCGAACTGAAGATTCGCCTGGCGGAAAAATGTATGAGGTGCTGCTGGCAACGGCGTACCTCGCACACCCAAATCGCCTGCCGGTTATCGGCTGGCGCTCTGATCTAGAACGTCTAACTGCCAGCGGTACGAAAGACTTCTACAATGCCTACTACCGGCCGGACAATATGGTCGTTGCGCTGGCAGGTGACATCGACCTTGAGCAGGCGCGGCCTATGCTGGAAAAGTACTTCGGTCGGATACCTAAGGCTGAGAGGCCGCTGCGGGAAGTCACCACGGTTGAGCCCGAGCAGTTGGGTGAGCGCGAGGCGCAGGTTGAATTCGACTCCCAGCCGATGTTTATGATGGCTTATCACAAACCGGTATTTCCCCACCCTGATGATGCTGCCTTCACGCTGCTCCACGAGCTATTGAGTTCCGGGCGCTCCTCGCTGCTCGTTAGAGAGTTTGTCCAGCGCAGGAAAATAGCGCGCGGAGTCTATACATCGGAAGGACCAAGTGAGCGCTTTCCAACATTATTTTACTTAGGCGGAAGTCCAGTCGATGGAGTTACGTCTGTCGAGCTTCGTGATGAGCTCCAGAAGGCTATTGATCGCGTGGCGGAGGAGGGATTTCGGGATGAGGATATTGCAGGAGCAAAGCGCAGGATCAAGGTCTCGTTCCTGTCTAACCTTACATCGAATTACGGAATGGCCCGGCTGCTCGCAAGGTCAGAGCTTTTGTGGGGTGACTGGAGAACGCTGCTGAAATTTTATGACGACATCGAGAATGTCACCAACGAGGATATAAAACGGGTGTTGAAGGAGTATATCAAGCCCGGAAATCGCACTTTTGTAGAAATTGTCGGCAAAAGCAGTGAAGGGGAAAGTCAGTCGTGAAGCGAGCAATAAACTTATTTATCCTTATTTGTCCTTTATTCCTTTTGCTCTCATGCAGTCCTGCAATTCCGCGGTCGCCTGAAGACATTCCTGCGAGAAAGTTAGATTTTTCCCCGCAAGAGCCCCAGCAGTGGACAATGAGCAACGGCATAAAAGTTATGTACGTCCATGACGATGAGCTGCCGCTTATGCGTGGTGTCGCGGTTTTTCGCGGCGGTTCTTTGATGGAGGAGGCCGGGAAGGAAGGGCTCGCGGCACTTACAGGTTCGCAAATGCGCGAGGGGGCGACGCAGGATTTTTCTCCGGATGAACTCGATGAACTGCTGGACAACTTGGGCGCTTCAATAGAATCGAGCTTCGGATCCGAGTGGGGCTCCGTTTCTTTTTCGAGCTTGAGCGGCGACTTCGACAAAGTGCTCACGATTGTTGCTGAGGTAGTGCAGCGACCTGAGTTCGATAAAAGCCGTTTGGCGCTGGCAAAGCACCTCATTTCCGAAGGAATCAGGCGCCGACGTGACGATCCCGACACGATGGCTTCGATGTCGTTCGCGGCTATGGTCTACGGACCGCAGAGTCCGTACTCCAAATCGGTTTCGATGCAGTCATTAGCCTCGATAAGCCGCGAAGATATGAAGCGATTTCACAAGCGTTTTGTGCATCCGCAAAACACTATAATCGCTGCAGCAGGATCAATGACTGCCGAAGAGTTCGCTCGTTTGCTCGAAAAATCCTTTGGGGCCTGGAAGCGCGATCAGGATTTCGTGGAACCCAAAGTCCCAGCGGTCGGGGACTCGATTAGGCCTGGAGTTTATGTGTTGGAGCGAGAGTTTGAGCAGGCCAGGATCATTCTTGGTCATCGTGGTCCGCAGCGCCTGAGTCCGGAGCATTATCGACTAGCACTCTACAATCGCATCTTTGGTCATGGCGGATTTAGCAGTGTGTTGTTTAAGGAAGTGCGATCCAAGCGCGGCTTGGCGTATTCGGTTTGGGGTGGGTTCTATCCGGGCCCGGTTAGCGGGATCTTCGAAATTCAATCCGGTACCCGCGTGTCGCAGGCACTTCAGACGGTTAGCACGATTATGGACTTGGTGGAGGAAAGCCGTCGGGAGGTGTTCTCTGAGTCGCAAATTGACGATGCTGTAATTGGGGAGGGACGCAGGTTCGTTTTTAATTTCGAAACGTCTCGCCAGACCGTAGGGCGTCGAGCTTGGTTGGACGTTATGAATTATCCTCCGGACTACGACAAGCATTTCTTGGATAGGCTGTCCAAGATTGAGGGCGGCGAGATTCGCGATTTCGCCCGCGACAATATTAATATGGATGAGATGGTCATCGTTATAGTTGGTGACGTCTCTGCTGAAGAAATAGCTCAATTTTTTGATGGGAAGCGCACGGTTTATCGGTTAGACTTCGATACAGAACCGCATCTTATAGGTCCGGTTAAAACAGCGTCTGTAATGTGAGGTTTGCTGCTATGAGGCCCTCAAGTGAATCAAACGCACAAACGGTAAAGATAATTCTAGGAATACTTTTGTTGTTCAGCGCCTTTAATCATTCGATTGCAGCCTTATCGTCGCGCTACAACAATATCGTAGTGCAATCATTCGAAACGTTTCGCTCAACGATCGGGGGCCTGGTTGCTGATGCTGCCTACGTTTGTCCGGCATCAGTTCGGGTTACCTGCATCGAATTGAACACGGCTAGCAGGTATGCGTTGGGGCTGCAGGACTAGAAACCTTTATGTCGCGTCTTATAATCTATTCGTCCATGTTTCTGTCTGCGGCAGCGATGCTGCTTCAGGCGTCCTGTACTCCAGCGTCGCCTGCACCTTATCCCGGACCAGATAAACAGGCCTCGGGGACTATCTATGGCGCAATGCTTGGAGCGGGTGCCGGTGCAGTTTACGGAGCTCAGGTCAGTGCGGGAGCAGGCCCTGGTGCGGTGGTTGGAGCTGGTTTCGGCGCCGTTTACGGTCTAGCTGCCGGCTTGGGTATCGATGCGCTTGAAGAAGACCAGCTGAGGCGTGAGCAGGAGCTGGTCGACGCACGTGAGCGAAGTTGGGTGCAGTCGATTCTCGCAGAACATTACGAGCGTCGCTTGGAACTGCACCCCAATCGCGACATTTTTCCGGCGGATCTTTTCTTCACCGGAGATGAGGTGAGGCTTCGGGCAGACTCAAGGGTTCTGGTACGTGAAATTGCCAAGATGCAGAAGCAGCGCCTGCCGTGGTCACGTCTGGTAATCGCCTCTTACGTAACCGCAAGGGACCAGAATTCGGACTATGCCGAGTTCCTGAACCGAAGTCGGGCTGACGAGATAGCGACTGAATTTGTTCGGGCAGGAATCGAGCCCCGCCGAATAAAGACACGAGCGTTAACGATTCCGGAGCCGATTCTGATCGATCCGCACGATTCGCCTCAACGGTATCGCCAGGCAATTGAGATTATAGCAGTAGATTACTAGGGGTATGTGCGGTCAATCCGCTTGTCCTGGTACAACTCGACTGATAAAAATTAACTTCTTGTTTGCGGCGAAATCTTCATGCCGCAGTTCAGCATCGAAACTATCGGGCTGCACTTTTTGGGAGAACTTATGGCTAAGGCTAAAGATAACAAAAAATCAGACGAAAAAACTTACACCAAGAAAGAGCTTCAAGCTTTTATGAGTGACGTCTCGGCGCAGGTTGCAGACCATAATTTACCTTCCATTCACACCATGATCGCTCTCGACCATGCGCTGCGTGTAGCGAATGTTAGGGACATTCTCGACGAAGATTTGAAATCTCAAGCGCGCGACCTTTGGGCCAAGGTGAAGTCTAGCGGCCTGCATCTGTCGGATCCGCCGCTTCTCTTCGGTTATCCGCCGCTGCCGGATGAGGATAAAGATTCTCAGGCTGACGGTGCGGCTGACGGCGCAGGGGCTGCGTAGTTGCTACCCCTTTTGCGCCTGGCTTCGCATATTTTCGAATTCGATTAAAAGACCCTCCAAGTCATCGTTTGAGGCCAGGGCACTTACTGCAGCTACGGAGGCTGCGCCGTTTGCAAATACCTGCTTAGCGTTTGATTTATCTATTCCGCCAATTGCGACGACCGGTACGGTAGATAGCTGTACCGCTTGAGAGAGCAGCTCGATTCCGGTGATGGCAGCGTGACCTTGTTTGGTCGGGGAAGCGAAAACCGGGCCGAATCCAATATAGTCCAACAGCGAGAAAGGAGCTGATGAGACCTGTTCCAAGGTGTGCGTGGATAAGCCAATTATCGCTGCTGGTCCTAAAGTTACCCGCGCCCTTTCAGGACTTTCGTCGTCCTGGCCGAGATGGACTCCGTCGGCTCCAGAGGCTAGGGCAGCAGCAGGCAAATCGTTTACAATCAATTTGCAGCGGCTGCGCAGTTTAGCAATTTCTTCCACCGTTGCCGTGCAGAACTCGGTTAGAGCGGCAGCATTCCACCTCTTTGAGCGAATTTGGAGCAAATTTACGCCGCTATGAAGCAGCTCGCGTACGTAGGCAAGCGGGTCGTTCCAGTCGTCCACGTTTGCAATTGCATAGAGCGCGGGAAATTGGTCCCGTTCATTTTTAGTTGCTCGCATATTCATGGACATCCCGGCTAACACACCGCTGGATTTAAGAAAAGATTGGATGTAAGCCAACTCAAGATTTGCTTGGAAGTTTAGTTCACTTAAAGTATAAAAGTTACATTGATTAACGCGAACCTAAGCTCCAGAGATTATGGCTGAAGAAACGTCTAAACAACTGCAAGCCGGCCTACGGCGTGAGGAAGCACTGCGAACGGCACGTGAACATATTGTCGCTGCGGCTGCATTGCTGCGCCCGCTCAGTTCGGAGTTCGAACGTGTTAGCTGGATACTTGAGGACACGTTGATGTACATTGACGAGGCTGAGGTTGCGTATGAGGAGGAGAATTCTCAACAGCGCGGCCCTCATGCAAACGGCAGCATCGGCGAAGCCACTGATTCCGAACAAAACAAGGAAGTAACGGTAGGCTGATACCGTTGTTTAAGGCATTTCTTCCAGCAGCGTTACCGGCTCACCCGTAAAAGATGCAACGACCGGTACGGGGCCGGGGCCGAATGTTCTGTCGACCAAGGCGGCCCAGCATAATACGCTAGCACCCATCATAGTTACCTGCGTATGCGCTTCCAGGCAGGAGCGAGCGGTTGTAATTACGTCGTTTACCAGCACTACCTGGTTCCCTTTAAGGATGTGACTATTACCGTTGTGCGGGTTGAGATCTTCGTAAGCAATAACTTCAAGCGATTCCCCCGGCGGGGCCAGCTCGGTGCTTAGAAAAGTCGCCAGCTCTGTATAGCCTCCTGGGAGATTTACTAGCTTCTCCGGCAGCGCAGGTTGGCAAACTTTTATAATTCTCTGAGCGACGTAGCTGGCCAGTACCTCGAGCTGTTCTTCGTCTAAGCAATCAACTCGATAGAATACATTCGCTTCGCAGCGTCCACCAATTCGAATAGGGACTTCAAACCGCTCTGTGATTTCTTGAAAAATTTCTCGGATTTCGGAACTCATTAGGACTGCACCCGGGGACTGAAAAATGCTCGCACAGCAATCTAGAATAAGAATTGCTTGGTGTCCATTCAGCTTAACTTAACGAAGAGCTTTTTCCTAGTGAAATTATCGAGAAAGTGTCACTTGTTCTATTGCCGGTTCAAGTTGTTGATGACGACTCGCATGCTCTGCTGCTGATTTTCTGGGTCGCTCAGATACTTGTCGATTAGGGGCACCAGCTGATTAGCTGTCATCGTCGTCAATCGATAATGAGCGAGGATCTTTTCCACTTCTTTGGCGCTGGGGCTGGGATTTTGCTTCAAATACTCGACTACTACTTCGCCTAGTGCGCTCGCTTCCCTGTGGCCAAATATGTAGCCTGCTGTGAATTGGCGGCGGGCTTCGTCATCCATCAAGTGCCAGGTCGGATAAATGGGTATTTCATCTGGAGCTTGCTGGGCGCCAACGGGCGCTGCGCTCATGATTTTCCCAATCAAAATAAGCGTGACAGCCGGAATGATTATTCTAGGGAGTGTTTTCATTTTCCACCTGGTGCCGGGCGCTCGCTGCTGCTCCGCGTCCGCGCGATTAATAACAGCAAATTATTCTAATATTATAGCTGTTTAGCAGGTTAGGTCGCTTTCGAAAAATTTAATGCTCAAAGTCTGAAGCAATGTCCGCCTCCGCCCTGATAAGAGGATGCTAACTTTTGAAATATTTCTTGTTATTAGAGGCACTTCCGCTCAGTCGGCCGTCATAACAGCTATGAATGGGTTAGAACTGCAGAATGCGGTCTGAATTGCGGGTTGTTTTAAGGTTCCTATCGGTGGGAAAACAAAATTCATATTTAACTCTGGTAAGCGATAACAGCGCTGCGCACAACCTTGACGAGGTTTTAAGCGAGAAGCGCGAACGTTTCGTGGTTGCCGCTCTCGGTCAGCTCGCGGAAAAACAACAACGTTCAATCGAAGAGTTGGTCCAGGCGATCAATCCCAGTGCTGCGATACTCGGCGTGCAGCAGTCCGCTAACAGCTCAGACCTTAGACCGATAGTCGTAATCGCCCGCGAAAATGGCCCGAGCATCGTTCGCCAAGTGGGAGGTGAAGGAGTTGGGAGCGCCACTGTTTATGTGACCGAGGTACTCGAGCGCATCTCGGCCAGTGACGAATTAAAACATCTCGTTCAGCTTATAGACTGGGGTTTCGTCGGTGACAGCTTGTTTTATCGTCGAGCAGTGGTCGATTCTACACTCGCATCAATGCTTGATAGCGGAGCCCCTTTAAGCTTTTCAGATTCGGTTTCAATTGCCAGGCGTTTAATCGAAGCTGCCAGCGTTCTGCATGAGGCAGGAATCATCCACGGACACATTACTCCCAGCAACATTGCAATTAGCAAACAGGATGAAGTTTTCCTTTTGGACCCGGGTGTTGGCGTCGGCTTGTTTCGAAGCACTCTTGAGCTTGGGGCTCGTGCAGGCAGAGATGGTTTCGATACCACGTCTTTTGCACCGGAGATTCGCGACAGCGGAGCTGTTGTTCGAAGTTCCGACGTATACGCGATCGGTTTGGTCTTAAGAGAGTTGTTTGAATCGCTCGGTAGCGACAAAAGAAACTTAGGCGGCGCAAAAAAGCGGCCGCAGTCATTTGTAACGCTGGGTGATTTGATTGAAGCGATGACCGACGAAAATCCGGCTCGGCGCCCATCTTTGGCAGAAGCCAATACTTTCCTAGGTCAAACTTCAAAAGTTGATGTGCATGGCGGACAGATAAATTCCGCTGCGAAGCTTGAGGCTTTTTCAGGTGCAAGTTTAAGTAAGGGGAAAATGGTTCGAATAACTAGAGCCGCATCTTCCCATACAGAAGAAGAACATCAATCGCGTGCTGAAAAGGCACGTCAAGCTGCCAGAGGAATTAAGTTTGATTTGAGCGGCGTCGTGGACCAGGAAGCTGTTCAGTCGCCTAAAGCTGAGAGTGAAAGCGACCCAACGCACGATATTCACAAGTCGCTGCGAGTAGACTCGGAAATCGAGAACAGTAGCCATGGTTCGCAGCCGCAGCCGCAGCCGCAGCCGCAGCCCGCTGCTTCGATCCCACCGAATTATTTTGCGCAGCACCCGGGAACGGTTCCGCCGCATGCTTATCAAATGCATCAGCAGCTAGCGCCTCAGTTCTATTACGGTCAGTATCAGAACCCTGCATCGACTTATGCTGCGGCAAATCCCTATTTCCAAGTAGGTATGCAGCCCGGAGCCCCTATGCCTCATGCGGCACCGGGGTCAGCGCCTTCAGCGCAAATTACGCCGGATAGTCTTGCAGCGGGTCAGCCTGATCAGGCGAAAGTTCACAAGCGTTCCTCGTCCGGATCCGCGTTCTGGGCATCATTGCTGACGTTGATCGTGCTTTGCTGCGGCGTTTACTACAAGCAATCGCAGGCCGAAACCGGGTTCTCGAATGAAGAACTCGAGCTGGCGTGGTTCAGTAAGCGGCCCTCGTTGATGATTCCGGTCGCGCAATTGGCGCTTTCCGCGCAGCAGCCCGATGCATTTGCTGAAATGCTGGTTGTAAGTTCAATCATGAAAGGTGAGACAAGCTCAGCAGGCGTAAATGCAGAGCTGCTTAAGGTCGCCTTCGACAGTCGCTGGGAGCAGAGCCTTACACCCGAGGATCGGCGTGTTGCGCTCGCGTTGGCATTGACAGGTCTGCTTAGAGACAAAACACCGACTGACCTGCAGCCGATTGAGTCTACTCACCCGGGGGTAGTGCTGGCAATTGCTTCGACAGGCGGAAGTCGGGTCAGCAATTTCCTTAGTCGAGTACCTGCTGATATTTTAACAAAGCTTCCCAGACCACTCGGTCAGGCGTTTGCTGTAGTTATCAACGGTCGAGACAATATAAATTGCGGCGATGAGGCAATTCGCAGCCTAGCGCATTTTATGTCTAGAGGTTGGTCCAGCTCAGAAGAAATTTTTAATTTCCTAGAGCCCAATCCTACACTCCGCCTTCGGTCTCTGGCAGAGCTCCTGCGAGGTGACAGCGAAAAATCTTCAGAGCTACTGGCTGTTCTGCTTGAACATCCTAACAAGACAATTCAAAACGAGTCGGTGGCTTGGGGACGCAATTGGAAGCTAAACCGCTGGTCTGAGCTTTCGGATTATTCCAAGCTTCAGCTAATTAGTGGCGAAGTTCCGCAGGAACCGGTTCGTGCTGAGAATGTTGCAAAGTTGTTTGCTCATCCCGCCGCTGGAGTTAGAGGTGCTGCGATGAGGCAGGCTGTTGATTCGATTGCTTTCGGACACCCTGCGGCCGCGGACATCCTGAGCTATTTGTCGAAGAAGCCGGACTTACTGAATCCTAAGCAAACCGTCGTTCTCGCCCAACTCCTGGAATCGCCTGATAAGGTTGGCGCAGAAAATGTTCGCCTTTGGCTGGAGTCCAAGCCTCCGGTTGACTTGGTCGCATTCCTGTTAGTTGGCGGAGCTCACGCAGAGCATACCTCCGCGCTGGATTTCGAAATGGCCAGGTATATGAAAGACAATAACTGGCAGCCGGATGCAGGAGCGCTTAAAGTTCTGGTTCGCCACCCGGAAAAGCTAGTGCGAATGTATGCCTATATTCAAACTTTTAATCTGTCGGACAGGGCGAAGGCTACGCTAATCCTTACTGACGCACGAAGGCATGAGAATGACCCTAATTTCCGCCAACAAATAGAGGCGATGATTAAGGACATAAATCGCTGAGTCGTGTCAGCTAACATCCGTTAACTATTTTCAACTCCGCGAACAGCTAATATACTGAATTTGTGAGGCAAACCGGCCAAGGGCATTCCCTGATTGGGGATTTGCGCCGAGCTGGCGATATACTTTGTACTTAGTTTAGTTACTGGGTTAGTCAGGGAGCGTAGAATTCGTATTTGACGGAGGTTGGGGGAACTTAGGTGGCAAAACGAGACAGCGGTGGGCGAAAATCAGGTGCCACTGATTCCGGCAGTCAGCCGGTCGTAGATTTTAGTGATGAGGGTGAATACGAGCGCCACGTAGACGAGGAGCTGCGTGAAGCTACGGAGGCTTTCGGATCCGAAGAGCCAGGGCGCTCGATAGGGGAAAGCTGGAAATTCGCCAGCCAAATCGTTCAGAATTTCAAGCCGGTTCCCTGGGTCGTCTGGCGGATTGTGCGCGGGGTTTACGGGAGAGTCGGCCGGCTTAATGGAATTGGCGCCGGTGCTTATATCTCCTTAGACCGCTTAATCTATCGTGCTCTGAAAGACCCCTCTCTTGGCGGCCAATATGCTAACGATAGCGATCATCACGATGTTATGTTGGATGAGGCGATCGATGCCTTGGGAGATGATGTCGCAGCAGCAGTGTGTTTGGTTCACGCGGTCTGCCGCAGAATACAAAACTCACTTGCTGACAAAGTTGCAGCTCCGTTGATCGAAGATGCGCTGCTTCGCTCCAAAATCGGCTTTTTCCTCGGCGCAGCTGCAAAGAATTTTGGAAAGGGCAGGGGCATGCTTGCAGGTTTTTCTGGCCGTTCCGGGTTGACGATTTTAATTGCTGCAGGAACTAGCGAGAAAGCTCAAGAGGCTTTGTTGCTTATGGCGCGCGGAGTCGATATTCGCAACGTCGGTTTGAAAGTTTATGACTGTGAACCGCTTCAGGTTTCGGCTCTTGCGCTAACGGCGGCTGGTTGCAATCGGGAAGCTGCTTTCGGAACAGCTGCCTATAGTAACGATACCACTAAATCCGAGCTTGAGGAGGACAGTGAAGCCAGTCGATGGTTGGCGGCATTCGTCATTACGGAGAATATCCGTATGGGCTCAGTTGAGCTCATCGAGGATGAGTACTGGGAGGCGCTTGGTCTTGGTGAGAAGGCGTCGCGTGAGGAAGTATTGAAGCATTCCCGACTGCTCCAGCGCAGAGGTCATGCATGGGATTGGATTGCCCAATCACAGTCAGACATGGGCAGCTAGAAGTGTTCTTGGTACGTCCGTTTCTGCTGCCCGTTTTGGCGGTTCTTTTGATAACTTCTTGTCCTGGCGTGCTGTGTGCGCAAGGACTGCTCGAACTTAAGAACACTGAGCTTGATTTTGCTTCTGCCGATAGTCTAAAGGTGGAGTTGCTGCTTCCGGATAATTTTATAATCAACTCCCGGGTACCTACAGAAATAGAATTAACGTCCGCCGACGGCAGCTATAAACTAAAATCTCCATTAGCTGCCGGAGTGAATACAATTAAGCTGGGTGACATCTCAGCCTTAACTCAGCTTAGTGGGACGGCTAAAGTCTTTTACTGCCAGGCAAGTGAGACCTTCCGCTGCTTCCTTAAGAAACCGAGAATTTCGCTCCAAAACGCTCCAGGCTTAAAATCACCAAAACCGCTTGCAATTAAAATTCTACCGCACTAATTGTTTGCGAGCCTTGGAGGAATGCCATGCCAGTCAGTGAAAAAGGGGTCGTAGAGGCGCGCTTTATTGAGCTTGAGAGTAAAATTGCTTTCTTGGAGAATTTGGTTGAGACGCTTAACGATGTAATATGCGATCAACAGAAATCTCTTGATGCGTTGCGCCGTGACTTCAGTCTATTGTCTGAGCAATTTGCATCAATCGGAACTGACGATTCAGAATAGGAGCACTGCATGTCTAAAGATCACGCATCCGCTTTAAAGGATATCCAAACACGACTCGGAAAACTTGGTGGCCTGATTAAGCCGCAGATGTCTGCGTATGGAGAGCTGCATAAGTCCGCCGTGGCGGAAGGTGCGTTAAGCACAAAAGTAAAAGAATTAATGGCATTGTCTAGTGCGATATGCATGCGATGCGAGGGCTGTATTCTGTTTCACACTAGTGCCGCTTTGAAAGCCGGTGCTTCGAAAGAAGAAGTTGCTGAATGCATCGGTGTGGCAGTGCAAATGGGAGGCGGCCCTGCTGTCATCTACGGCGGAATTGCCGCAGAAGCTTTAGAGCAGTTTTTAGCCTAGGCGGTGGTTGTGTAGAAGCTAGGTCTGTCTAAAGTTAGGGAGGAGCAATGTTAACGGCTTTAGAGGCGCTTTCGAGGCTGCGTGAAGGCAATAAACGCTTCGCGGACGGTGTCACAGGCGAACATGAGTTGAGCTCTAAGGCTCGCAGGGAAGCGCTGATTGACGGCCAGGCGCCTTTCGCGATTGTTCTTGGGTGTTCTGATTCGCGAGTGCCTGCGGAGATTATTTTTGATCAGGGTATCGGTGATTTGTTCGTTATTCGCGTGGCCGGCAACATCGTCGCACCGTCACAGGTAGGCAGTGTCGAATTCGCCGCTGAACAGTTTGGTACTCGACTTGTGGTTGTGATGGGGCACTCGAACTGCGGGGCGATATCTGCGACATTAGACGAGTTAGAGTCTCCTGAGACCACACGTTCTCCGAATTTGAGGCGAATAGTAGAGTTCGTCAGACCTTCGGTTGAAACCCTGTTCGAAACTGATTTGCGAAATGATAGGGCCGCGCTGATGAAGCACTCGGTGCGCTCAAATGTTCGTGCATCGGCAAAACATTTGCGCCATGGTTCAAGCATTTTAGAGAACCTGATCGAGAAGGACGGTTTGCTTGTAGTTGGCGCAGAGTACAGCTTAGAAACTGGTTTAGTCGACTTTTTTGACGGCGCGCCTAAAGATGCCTAGGCCACAGCGCTCGACCGCAGGTCACCGGCCTTTCCTTTTGCTTGATGCTCGTACACTTCGTTAGCTGAGGACGCTTAGGTTAAGCTTCCAGTTTACGTTCATATCGCCGGCAGCGCAGCGTGAGTTTTGCTCGATGCGCTTCAGTACTAACTCATTCATGCTGGCTTCGATTTCACTTACCGCCATTGCTTCGATTGTAAACTTTTCATCGAAGTGGTGGTTTTGAATAGCATGTTCAAGCCCACGAAGTGCGGCGGCTCGGACATCCCGATAGGGAATTACATACTTCGAATTTCTAGCGTGGAACTTGCGAGCTAACCTAAAGGCGAGCAGGCGAAGCGCCGGTTCAACTTCGTTCATTTTTATACCCCCGTATCCTCAAAAGGAGTCTTGCTGCGTTCTATAAGCAAGATGAAGTAAGTGGGCTATGGGATTCGAAATCGAAAAAGTGAAAGAAAATTAAAGGGTTGCGGTCAGTTTAGGTCTGCTGCGCACTCGATCACCAGCTCTTTTAGCTGAGCATTAGGAGATAAAGACAGCAGATAGTCGATGCTGCGGCAGATGTCGTCCTTTTGAATTTTTTCTGCGTCGGGCATTGGGCCATGCGCCGCCATTTCAGTCTCGACCCAGCTTGGGCATAGTGCCGTAACTCTTATGCCCAGCGGAACCAGCTCGCGAAAAAGAGACTCGTTAAGTCCAAGCAGTCCGAACTTACTAGCGCTGTAGATTCCTACCCCACTAAAAGCCGTCTTGCCGCAAATCGAGGACATATTAATGATGGTGCCTTCACCTCGCGTTTTCATATGCGGGACAATCTCGTTCAAGACATTCCACGCGCCTGTAAGATTGGTATCGACTACGGCATCGAACTCTGAACCCTCAACACCACAGCTGCCCTGGGTGTTTGTCCCGGCGTTATTGAAAAGGAGATCGACCGAGCCGAACTTTTCGACGATCTCACCGATCGTTTCCTTAACGGCAGAGCGCTCTGTCACATCAAGCGAGCGAACTATGTGTCCGGAGCCAAGTTCATCCGAAAGCGAAGCGAGCAAGTCTTGCCGTCTTGCGCAAGCAGCAACCCTAAAACCCTTTTTGGCCAAGTGAAGTGCTACGTGTCGGCCAATGCCGCTGCTCGCACCGGTCACGAATGCTGATTTGCCAGAAGAGCTCATAATCCGGATCAGTTCCCCTTTATCAGTTGCATAAATTCGTTCCTGGTTGCCTGTTTCATGAAGTCGCCGCGCATTGAACTGGTCAACATCGTGCCGTTTTGGTTTTGAATTCCCCTCATCATCATGCACATATGCCTTCCTTCAACGACGCAAGCCACACCCCGGGGCTTTAACAAGGAGTCCAGGCAGTCGGCGATTTGCTCGGTAAATCTCTCCTGAACCTGAAGTCTTCTAGCAAACATATTCACAATTCGCGGTATTTTCGACAGTCCTAGGATCTTGCCGTCAGGAATGTAAGCCACATGAGCCTTGCCAAAAAACGGAAGCAGGTGATGCTCACACAAAGAGTAAAATTCAATATCTCGCACTAAAACCATCTCCGAGCAGGCGTCGGAAAAAACAGCGCCGTTGACGATGGTCTCTGCATCCTGAGAGTAGCCTATCGTCAGGTCCCTGATTGCTTTTGCGTAGCGCTGCGGTGTGCGCAGCAGACCTTCACGCTCCGGGTCCTCCGATATAGACTCAAGCAAGGCTGTGCAAATAGGCTCGATCTCTCTGATATCAACTCGATCTTTTTTCACGGTCCGAAAGACTCCTAGACTAGCTAAGCGATTTTTCTGCGAATATTCTACTTGTTTCCCATAGCCGCAGTCTCTGCAGTTTACAGCTATGAGCATTGCTCTCAAGAGCCGAACAGAGTCGGCCCCAAATAGCTTCGACCAAGACTTCTGTGGTAGGGATCTGCGCCTCGAGCCATGTCACATCTACATTCAAATTAGCGTGATCTAAATCATTTAAGATTTCCAAGTTTACTATACGATCCAGTTCCGAGGCATCGAGGACCATACCCGTTTCTGGGTCAAGTTCACCGCACACGGCAACCTCGAGGCGATAGTTGTGGCCGTGGCCGTTCGGATTGGCGCACTTACCGAAGACTGCGGAGTTCTTTGCCGCGTCCCACTCGGGGCGGTACAATCGATGACTGGCGGCGAACTCAAATGTCTTAGAAATGATGAGCATAGTCTGGATCTTCTTGCTGCGCTTACCTAGGAAATGTACTTCAGTTAGTCTGACGATTGGGAGGCGTAAGCCTTACAGATTTCTTCTGACAAAGGAAGTTTTGAGAGTAAATTATTCCCTAGTTGTCGACTCGGGATATGGCTGTTTCTGCTCTATTCGTTTGGCCAGCCGAGACAGGGATTTTTCCCAGGGCATCAAGAAGCGTCCCAGTATCAAACCTAACAAGCCGAAGCCAAGGGCCGGCAGCCAGTGAGCAAGTGCAAGGTGCAGTAAATTATCGTTGATGCAGGAAAACTTCAAAGCGAAAGCTCCGAGAGAGCCCGCTGCAAGAAGCGCTAAGAAAAAAACTGGTCCTGCTCGCAATGGTGCTGCTCTAACAAGAGCTAGAACAAGTATGATCGCCGGCACCACGCCGTAGACGATGACTGCGGTTGAGCAGTAAAGTAAGGGGCGAAAGCCCATGCCTAGTGCTGCGATGTTTTGCCAGTGAGATGCCAAAGAAAATCCGGCTGCTGCCAGCAGAAGACCACATGCAAATACAAGCAGGCGGCGGGGTCCTGCCCAGTTGCTGCCGGGAATGCTGAGTGCAAGCGCCAAGGCTCCAGCGGATACGCCGATTAAGACCAAGCTGAGGGCTTCCACAACGAACTGCAAGTCAGTCAGGCGCGCACCTAAGTCCGCTCTGACATGAGTGCCAATCAGTCCGGCAAAAACAACGATTGCAGCGATCGCCACCCAGCCAAGCAAGATTTTGCCAAATCCTGCAGTCGGCCTGGCCGGAGCGAGGTCTTCGGCGAGACAGTTAATTAGCTCCGATGTGCTTCGCGAATTACTCAAATCTGCTCCTTGATTTGCTTGATTGTTCGGTGAAGCATGACTCTCAAACCAGTTTCCTTCATGCCCAAAATCTTAGCAGCTTCTTTGGTTGACTTTCCTTCAAGATGAACGAGCCTTAAAGCTTCACGTTTCCTTTGCGATAGTTTCTGAGTGACGCGGTTAAATTCGGTCATAGAAGCAATTGGGTTCGGCGACTGCTCAAGATTCAATATCGAACCATCGTCCAAAAATTCACGGCTTTTAAGCCGGTATTTACGTCTCTGGTGATCGATTACTCTGCGCCTCGCAATTGTAAATAACCACGGTTTGAAAGGCTTCGTCGGTATATAGGTTCTCCTGGCTAGATGAATAGACATCAGGATGTCCTGACATACGTCTTCAACCAGCGAATCATCAACAATGCGCTTGCGCACAAAGCCCCGTAATGCAGGCAGAAGCGACTCAAGCAGCTCAGTGTAAGCACTGCGATCACCGTCCTGGGCGCGCTTCATAAGCCCGCTCCAAGTGTCGTCTTGCTCGCTTTCTGACGACAATGAATTCGGTGTGTCTGTCATAATGTTACTTAAGCTTCATCGGGGCATAAGCGCGCGCTATCTCGGGATTTCGTAGTTTGTGGCGCAGCCTGAGTGGACAACTGGAAACCCCAAGATAAATCTAATCATTCGTGCTACTTAGACTTGGTGGTGGTCGGCCGTTTGTTTTTGGCCACACTCAGGCTTCCAATTTCCTGGGAGTACGCCTCGTCAGGAACACGCAGGTATGATGCGATTTCGGCAAGGTGTGCGGAAACGCTCGGAGAGCACCCGCCGTCATTGCAGGCCGCTGCTGCGAGACAACGCAAAAAGGCGTCGCGCTGACTGTTTGATGTTATTTCGTAAAACGAGCGACATGCTCGCAGAGTATCCAAGCCGCGCTTAGCGCGAGCAATGCTGCAATATGCGATGAAGCGCGAGTCGCTGTGGCCCAGACCCCAGACAGTTTCTAGTGCCTGAGCTATCAGCTTTGCACCCTCGTCTTCCTCCATCTCTGGGCTCAACAGAATTGCCATTATTCCGGCGGCAAGGCAGGTCTCCCTTAGTTTATCTTCGGGAGTTCGCATGGTTCGATTGGCTTCAGCAGCGGCCGCGGTTACATCGTAGAAAACGGTGTTGAGCAGGTAGTCTTCAATTCTTTCTTCACGTGCCGGCTCAAACGCGGTTTTTTGCTTTCGACGGCCCATCGCCTTGCTCATAGCTTCTTTTAGGTGTTCCGCTACGGACATCGGCTTGTCGTTGAGAACTTGCTTGATTTGTTGGATCGCCGTTTTCTCTTCGTCGGAGAAAAATCCGTCGCAATCAGCTATAAATTGCAGTGTCTCAACAACCCTCTGACGATCCTCAAGTGAGGCAATTAGTTCACTGGTATCTCGTATTAACCTGTTTAGCTCATGCGTGCTTACAGGCCGGTCCAGATACATTTCGACCTCCTGCCAGGCTCGCTCACTCAAAGTCGGGAGCGAAAATACGATGTCGCGCACAGCATGCTTTTCTTCGGGTTCTAATACACCGTCGGCCCAAGCTACCGCTGATGCAAGCTTGGCAAGAGATAGAGTTAGGGCGGGGTTGTTGCTCATCATTCGTTAAACCGCAATGGGATCCAATTTCTCGCTTTGCACTTATCAATTGGGCATACGAACACGGGCTCGCTGACGTTTGGTACTACACGTCGATTAAACTCATGTCCACACTCACCGCAATATATAGATATGTAGCGGGGTGAAACCGTGAACGATTTTGGCAATATTGCACGTTTAAGCTCGGCTCGCTTCTTCCATGCAGTCAATTGTTCAGCAGAAGGATTAGAGACGCGCCTCGATGCCATACCTCGGCTAATTTGGTCCGGAAAGGTTGAATTCTCCCACACTGCCGCCAATTCGCTTCGAGGATGTTGATGAGCGAACCTTGGGCGCTTTGTAGGCTTCCTTCTTTGAGTCAGACGGCAAGTACAGTCCGATTACTACTGCCGCTAGAATGACGGCAGCGAGTGAACAGGCAACTATGACTTGGCGCTTTTCGGTTTTCACAGCACCTCGGTGGGGTGTTATTGCATGTTAGAAACCTAACATCGTCTATGGGCGGGCGGAAGAGAATACTGGAAATTTTGGCTTAAAATCCAACGTAAGCCTGAATCTGACTAAGATAGGGTGGGGGTAGAAAGCGGCGAAGAGCTTTCACCATAAAGTCGTAGGCCACGATTTGTGCATTTGCAGGTTCACCCACCAGGCTGACAATTGACGGGTCGAGACCTGCGGGTATTTCGACAGTATTACCACTGGCAAATACTTGCGTGTAGGCCGCCAGAGTCGCGGCGTAGCTGCGGAAGGCTTGCTCACGCTCGTACTGAATGTCGCTCAGAATTTTGTCTTCTGTAATACCGTCCTTTACAGCTCGCATCTTGCTTCCGGCGGCAGCTTGCTGCTGGACTAGATCGGGCTCGGAGCCTTCCTTCGCGGTTTGTCTAAGGCTAATAGGCGAACAAGAAACAGGATCGTCAGATGAACACATCTGATCGAGCTCAACTTCCCTTACGGCGTTAGCTTGCTGGACTGCGGTTGGATCGATTTCCGATCTGGCAAAACTGGAGTTGAGTATTATAAAAATAGCCGCAGCCACTGCCGCTGTGGTGCAGGATCTTTTAGCCATAAATGGATGCCCTGGGTGCTGCATTTACCCCTTGGGAAGATTAGGATCTAGACTGCGAGATACTACCACATTTCGCGGTATACCTGCTTTACGTACGGCTTAGTTTGCGAACCCGTTACAGACTGTACGCGAGCTCTGTTGTCTATTGCGACGGGCTGATCAGGATATGGGCCTACTAAGATTCGGTGATAAGGTATAGCGTGAACGGTGGTCTTCTGGACGAACACCGGGAAACCTGCCGATTTAAGCTGGTCGGTAAGTTCAGCACTTTTGTTTTGTTCGGATAATTTGTTTGCCGCTACCTGCACATACCAACCATTGGGGACATGCTCTCTGGCATTGCGCAGTTCGCTGGGCAGCTCCGAGTACTTCTTGGAACGTTGAGCCCTCGGTTGAGCCTTAGCTGCGTGGCGCTGTTGCGCAAGTTTTGCCCGTGCGTCCGGCCTTAGTGCCGCCTGTGTATGCTGACTTTGAGTCGGTTTGGCTTGTATAGCTTGTCCACCATAAGCAGCGTAGGTCATCTTTGGCGCTTTCGCTGTAGGAGCAGCGGCCGGGTAGCTGGAGCGCTGGACCGCTGGTTTGAAGTTTGTGTGTTTGGGAGCAGCAGCAACCTTCAGCTCTTCGGCGCGCTCTTTCGCTTTCTCGCTCACGTTGTCATACTTCTCTACGTAATGCAGCAGAGCATCATCGCCGGAAAGACTGTCTTTGAATTTCCAAAGACCCTCGGCATAGCCCTCCATAACCAGAGCGTATACACCCATTTCTATTGCCTGCCTGACGGCAAGCTGCGGCGGTTCGTTGAAGCTGAATCCTGCTTCTCCCTCAACAATCTTATCGAAGCTTACGTACTTAAAAATGCCGCCATCGACCAAAGTGGAATAGATTGTCTTGGAAGTGTTTATCGAAACAAGGACTTCGCCCGTGGTTACGCTTACTGCTCGAAGATAAACTGTGACCATATCACGTCGGTATTGGGCAGAGGCTCCAATTCCTAAATAGCGCGCTCCGGCGCCTCCGGTAACCAAATTCGACTCGTAGGCGATTATTCCGCCTTCCAGTAGCAGGCCTGAGTAAAGTAGCGGGCCGAGTGGGGGCAGCTTTCTGCCGTCTGCGGTAGTGTACTGCTGCCTGATTGAGCGGATTATTTTGCGTTCCTGTAGAAGGTTCTCAAGAGCGCCGCGTTCGAGAACTCTAAACCACCGGTGGTTGCCCGCATCAAGGAGCGCCTTTTTCAGGATCGAAACCCCGCCTTGTGTTACCGCGCGCGAGTATTGAGCAGTTTCACCCGGCTTGTTCTGTCCGGTATAATCCTTGAAGTCGTAAACTGAAAGGGTAATCACTCTGCTTGCGGGTCCGAGGGAGCGAAGCAAATCCTCTGTCGGAGTGCGGGCGCCAAGTGTGGCGTCCTTTGAAAGCGATTTAGGAGGCTCAATGTCTTTAAGACTCGAGCAGCCCGATAAAGATATCAAAAGCGCGAGCGCTGCTATCAGCAACCTCATACCAACACCATCCTCACAAAAACATCCGAGCGCTGTATGCGCTCAAAACCAACTAAAATTGCTGAACCGGAACTTGAATCGTAGTCGACCCACCGGTCTGCGTGTCCTGAATTTCAATGTGAACTTGTTCGCCTTCTCTGCGGAAGTCCACGTTAGTGTTGCCAACAGAAAAGGTGCCTGATTCGCGCGCGTCTTCGCCCAGCATTTGATCGGCGATA
>JAUIIP010000299.1 GCA_030431555.1 bacterium | reverse complement strand
TATCGTCGTCTGTTTGGACAGGCAGATCGCCTTGAAGACAAAGACTCTGGCTGTGCGCCAGCTCAAAATAATGCTCAAGCGGGACTTCATATGTTCCTGCTTTTGCGAAGGGGTTCTCAAGGGTCAAGCAGGTCGAGGTTTCTGCTTTTTTAAGTTGACTGCTTAATCGCCACCACTCGTTGGCCATGTACCCGCCAAACGTAAACAACGCGATGGCCATGGTCGTGGCAAACATCCGGAAAATCGATCGAGCGGAAGGCATGGCCTATTTTAACGTCAAGTGTGCAAGACAGCGTGGTTGCGCTATAATCTCTCCTTATGAATGAACGCCCTGACTCACCGCCCGGATCGCGCCCCCCCGTTACGCCGCCAACCGGGCACGCGCCACCTCCGCCGCCGGGCTATCCGCCGATGGCTTACGCGCCGCCAAAGCAACGCGGCCCCTTCGCCCGAGCGTTTGCGGGCATCGTGGTTTCGATCTTTATCTTCTCGCTATTAATGAACGTCTATTTACTCGTTCTTGTCGCGAACATGGAAAGTGGCAAACGAGGAAAGTTTGACCGTTTCACCACGCACGATCGCTTCGCAGATTTCATCGAGAACGGCCTCGACTGCACCTAACTGAAGCGGTTGAAAGATCCCAAAATCGAGATAACTCTTGAGTCTTTTCAAGGCGTCGACGAGGCGCGCGCTTCCCGCACAAAACCCCACACGCCAGCCAGCCAAGCCATGGCTCTTCGATAAGGAGCGAAACTCTACTGAACGTTCAAGCGCTCCAGGTATAGTAAGCAGACTCGGCGGTCGATAAGAATCCAAGTAGAGGTCGGCGTACGCGAAATCGTGCAATAAATACAAATCATGCTTCTGCGCCACCTCGAGCAGCCGCACGAAGAATCCGTGGCTGACGACAGCGGCGGTCGGATTGTGCGGAAAACTTAAAATCATCGCGTGAGGCCGCGGCCAAGTGCGTTCACACGCCTGCTCTAAGCGCTCAAAAAAGCCGCTGCTGTTTTCGTCCAGAATTGGCGAATGCGAGTCCTGCGGTTTGTCGAAGAGCGACACACCGACCATCCCCGCACTGGCTATCGAGACGGCCGCCGAGTGAACCGGGTAACTCGGAGTCGGAAGCACCACAGTGTCTCCAGGCCTGGCAGTCGCCAACAGCATGTGCCCGAGACCCTCTTTAATTCCCATTGTCGCCGCAATCTGAGTCGCCGGATCTAGCGTCACCGAGAAATCCTTCTCATACCAAGCAGCGCAAGTTTCGCGCAGTTTTCGTATTCCCTGCGACGATGAGTACTGATGGCTGTGCGGACGCAGCGCAGACTGCACCAGACGATCCAGAGCAGCCGGAGGCACGCCGCTCCCGGGATTTATTTGGCTAAGGTCGATAATTTCACGGCCCTCACTCCGGCCGCGGATTACAGCTTGAGCTATCTCCCCAAGCACGTATCGCGGCAATCCATCGATCCGCAGCTGACTGTTTAAGCTCTTATTTGGAGATGTATTCATCTGCGTGATAGCTGCTGCGCACGAGCGGACCGACGGCAATATGGGTAAAGCCGCGCTTGCATGCTTCTGACTCGTAATACTCAAACATATCCGGCGTCACATAATCTTCAACGGCCAGATGTCGCCGCGTAGGCTGCATGTACTGCCCAGCGGTAAAGCTTTCCACCCCGCAGCTCCGGCAGTCATCCATTAACGACAAAACCTCTGCCGGCTCCTCTCCTAAGCCAAGCATCACACCTGTCTTTGTGATTACTCGCGGTGCGTAGCGCTTCGCTTCCTGTAAAAGGTCGAGTGAGCGCCGATAAGAGGCCCCCGGACGCACTCTTCGATAGAGCCGCGGGACGGTTTCGAGATTGTGATTAAACACATCAGGTGAAGCGTCGAGCACTACATGCAAAGCGGAGAAGCTGCCGCGAAAATCCGGCACCAGCACTTCAACACTCGAATCAGGCAGGCGCTCCCGCACCGCCGCAACTGACTTCGCAAAGCCCGAAGCGCCGCCGTCTTCGAGGTCGTCGCGAGCAACTGAAGTAATTACTACATGTGATAGACCAAGCGCCTCGGCAGCTTCGGCAACTCGCTCACCTTCCGCAGCAAACTGAGCAGATGGCATTATCGGTCTTCCGGTAGTTACCGAGCAAAATCGGCAGCCACGCGTACAAACATCACCAAGAATCATGAAGGTTGCGGTTCCCCTAGAAAAGCACTCACTTATATTGGGGCAGCGAGCCTCTTCACAAACCGTGTTGAGTTTTGACTTTCTTAGGAGTTTTTTAAGTTCACGTGTCTCGGACGCACTTCCTGGGGGGCGTTTGAGCCAGTCCGGCTTCTTTGCTGGCTGCGCAGAGACAGATCCATCAGACAACACAATACAAACCTATCTTGGTCTAATCTAAAGCGGGAACAAGCAAATATTGAACCGCAATCGCTTTATCGATATCTCCCGTCACCTTAACTTTCTGTGCGAGCATAGCTATCTGCGGATTCAGCTCTCCGTTGACGAGCTGAATAAAATCAGTCTGCTGCATAGACAATATAGTGTCAGCGTCCTCCCGGCGGTTAACCACGTCCAAATCTTCGCCGACAGTCAGAGTCCAAACACCACCCTGAAATCCTTTAAGTTCAATCCTGTATGAGCCCTCCATCGACTTCTGGATCTCCGGCTCTAGCACATCGTAGCGATAAAGAATCTCAGTAGAGAAAAACTCCTTTGCGCTTTGAATCTCTGTCGTTACAGGTTTCTTTTGAGCCTGTGCGTGATCGACATCTTCCAACAAGTGCCCGTGCTCAAGGTCATAAGCTGGAGCAAGCGGATCTTCCTCGCCCTCGGTCTCTACGACATGCTCCTCAGACTCATCGTCTTCGTCCTCAGCCGCAGGATCTATCGAATTCTCCTCGACTTCGCCCTCGCCCTCGTCAGCACGCTTCTTCTCGCCCAGTCTAAACGGCTTGGAATTGCCGTCCTCGCTTTCAACCGTCTTTGACTCGCTCTCAGTCGTCTCAGGGCTGTCATCCACATTTATTTCTGAATCATCAGCTTGTGTCATCTTTTGCTCGGCGTCCTCGCCTTTACCTAAGGACCTAATCCAATTTCTTGATATAATACCGACTGGCATAAAGGCTCCAATTCTCGATTAACCTACTCGGGCAAGCCCTAGAATGAAACCGAAATGGTGCAAAAATGCAATAGCTTTAACTGGCTCCTTCGGCAGCGGCAAATCTACCGTCCTGGAGCAGTTAGCAGCTCTTGGAGCTTTCGTCCTAAGTGCCGACGATCTTGCTCATCAAGTTATTGAGCCCGGCACAGCGGCTTACGAGGAAATTGTTCAGGTATTTGGTGAACAACTCCTCAATCCGGACGGTTCGATTAGTCGAAAAGCGCTTGCCTCCCGGGTCTTTAAAGACAATGCCCTCCGCAGACAGCTTGAAGCAATTACTCACCCAGCAATACGTAGCTTGGCAGAGCAGCAGTTCGAGGCCGCGCTGAAGCGCGACTACCCGCTATACGTGTACGAGGTGCCGCTGTTGTTTGAAGTGGGCATGGAGTCTGCCGGCTTTAAGGCAATCGTTGTTGTGAGCACGCCGGTTGATAAAGCCATCGCGCGCCTAACAGAGTCACGAGGAGTTTCACGCGAAGAAGCCACTGCGCGCCTCGCCGCCCAGCTCCCTCTAGAGCACAAAGTCTCCAGAGCAGACTTCGTAATTGATAACTCGGGAAGCCTGGACGAACTGCGCGAAAAGGTTAAACA
>JAUIIP010000298.1 GCA_030431555.1 bacterium | reverse complement strand
CGCTGCAAATTTGATGTAAAATCGGCTCAACGCGCTCTAAGCTGAGCGGACCTTCATCGAGCAATAGTGATTTAAGGGTTCGGCCCTCCGCATATTGCATGACGATATAAGGCGAACCATCCTCAATGCCAAAGTCGTACATGGTAATGGCGTTTGGATGATCTATTCGGCTGGCTATGGTTGCTTCGCGCTGAAAGCGCTTCATAAACTCTGCACTGTCGTCATTGCATAGGTGTGTATGCAGAATCTTGATTGCAACAACGCGCTGAATGATTTCTTGTTCGGCGCGGTATACCGCACCCATGCCGCCGCCGCCGAGTTTTCCGGTGACTTTGTACTTGCCGCCAATCGTACGGCCAATAATCGGGTCATTCGAGCCGGATTGGCTTTCAGCGGTAGAAGTTTGTTCGAGACTTGCCATAGCTTCGCCGTAAAGCCCCGCTAACTCTCGGGTGCTTTGGTATATTCCGACCGCTATACTGCTCTATTTTTGTGAAGATTTCAAGATCCTGAGTGTCGGGCACAACTCAGTAAAAACATGCAGTTTTTCGTGTCAGTGAGTTCCGCCCGCCGCCAGCAGTTCTTCCAAATGCTCAAGTCCGAGCTGCTCGGCACCTTTTCTGCGCCCGCGTCCACCGGTGTACGAAGCGGATTTCTTTTTGCTGCGTTTCTTCGGCAGCCGCATTTTGGCAGGCTTGCCTTGAAGTTTTCTTAGCGAGCCCAAGGGCTTTGCTCCGGGCTGAACCGCTGCCAAGTGCTTGCCGAGGCGCTTAAGTGCGCGATTTTTAACGCGCGAAAGATGGCAGCGGCAATAGCCAAGTTCTTCGGCTATTCTGACAATTGACTGGTCTAAAACGTAATAGCGAACAATTACCTCTTGCTCGAGATTGTCGAGCTGAGCGATCGCCGTGCGGCACAGCTCAGTCAGCTGGCGCTGTTCATAAATCTGTTCCGGAGTCTTGCGCTCGATTAAATTTGCGCTGCTCTGCATGGCCAAATAACCGGCGTAAGCTTCGGAATCCGCTTCTCCTGGAATTCGTCCGTTAGCCATTACATTGCGGTCGTTGATCGCACGGCTGATTTCTTTAATCAGTACTCCTCGCAAGTGATAGAAGAAGAATGTACGGAAACTGGTTTCATAACTCGGATCGAACCGAAGCGCAGCTTCGCAGAGCGCAATGCCGACAATACTGGTGACGTCGTCTTTGTTAAGTTTGATACGCCAGCGATTGAGCAGCTTCCATGCGATTTTTTGACCATCTACCTGGTGGTCGATGATCAATTGATTGCGCTCAGCTTTGGTGAGCTGCTTTGCTGCTTTGCTTTTGCTCTTCTCGGGAGCCTTGCCGGCCGAGCGAAGAGAAATGTCCTTAACTTTTGTCTTGGATTTCTCTCGATCCAAATTAGACAGAGTGTTCTCTGCAATTGCATTTTCAAGTCGTTCGCTCGCCGAACCCATTCCAAATCCTCCTAACAACACCAAAAAACGATGCGCGTGCGCTAAAACTACGGTGTACAAAGTGTGGCACGCTGAAAGCCGCTGGCTTTCACCGGGACAAACTCGTATTCAGTTTCACGCTGTGGCTTGTTCTACCGCCAAGAAAGCAAACAAAAGAACATTGGTGGGATGGCGGACAATCTGTAATATTTCCAATAGCTTACTTGGGCAGATGTCTGCATCTATTTATGTTATTGCAATCTGTATGGAACTGTTGCTACCCGTGACAAAAAAAGTGCTAAACCTTTATAATTAAAGGAATTATTATCTTGGCAGATTCTTTCTCAGTTTGCGTCGCCGCGAGCGGCAAAGTTATCGCCGAGAGCTGCGTGCGAGCTTCGGGCTTTCTCGAGCGCTGCCGCGGCTTGCTCGGCAGAAGCGGTTTGGCACCTGGAGAAGCACTGCTAATTGAAAAATGCCGCATGGTGCACATGTTCGGCATGTCTTTCCCGATAGATGCAGTTTTTTGCAGCCGAGAGAATGTAATTGTAAGCATCTCCAAAGATCTTCAGCCTTGGCAGATGTCGGGCTATGCCCAAGGTGCGTCGTATGTGATCGAGCTTGCCGCCGGTACGGCAAGAGCGCAAAATCTTCAATTAGGCGACAGGCTGCTTATCGGCGATAAGCAAAAGTTGGATTCTACATCTGCGTGTGCATCGCAAAGTACAACCATTGACTGAACCTGCCCCAGCTTTGTCCATCCGGCATCAATAAGATTTAGTGCCGCGCCCGAAGCCTCGGGTAGAATCGCGGAGGTAGCAGCCCAAGCAGCGGCAGCCTCTGAAGCTGATATTTCGCTGTTTAGCAGGCGCTTGTATTGGTTGAGCCGCGAAGGGCCCATGACAAGCGTTCGACCGTCGATAGTTGGGCGGAAACTGCTTGGTCTAGCTCGTGAGTCGCGCTGCAACCAAAAACCGAGTTCCAGCCAGCCTCCGTGATTAAAGTCGTTAAGCACCGGATAAATCTTTTGCTCGTCATGCGGCTGAGAGCTCAGAAGCGCCGCGGCATCAAGCAAACTTAGCTGTTCGTCATCGAGCGGTTGCGCGGGGCGCAGAGTTGCCAGGGATACAAGGCAAAAGGCAAGTACAGCCGCGGCCAACAGCAAATTCGAAGTTTTGGAACTTTCTTCGACTGCCGCTTCCATTTTAGCGAAGCGCGGTAGCACACTCCTGGTAAGGATAGGTGCTGCGGCTGCGCCGAATAACGGAATGAATTTCAGTCGCAGCAGGGCGGCTAAGGCGAGCAGGACAAAAAGGACTACTGAGTCTGACGGTTCTTTTGCCTTGATGCTTTTCCAGCTCACGGCGCAGCCAACGCAGATTAGCAAGTAAATCACGAGCAGAAAGGAGCCGGCACTTGTGATTGATCTGAACTCCTTAATAAGCTCATTCGCTGTGTCATGAAAAAAAGCATAATCAATCAGTCCTCTGTACTGATGCAGCAAATATGGGCTTAGCAGTGCAGCGCCGACGCAGGCTGCAGAATCCCGCACGGCGGCCGCTAAGCTGTTTCTAACAAGCAAGCGGTCCAAGCCGACAAGCAAAGGCACTAGAATCCAGTATACGTGGATGTTGGCCCAGACTGCCGTCAGTCCGATTGCCCAGGCTAGTCGGAGCTGATGTTTCTCACGCATAGACAACAGAGCACAGAACAGAATGTAGCTCAGCAGCTGAGGTCTGAGATGCCAAATCGGTGCTGCGAGAAACACTACCGAGCCAAATGCAGCGGCCTCTGCGAGCAGATTCCTCCGCGCCGTGCTGGTGCTGCGAATCAACATAATGAGAACCCAGACCGAGCAGACTATAGTCAGAGTTTGGAGCAGCTGAAGCGCAAAGAAGCCGCCGAGCTTAAACCAGGCAGCAAACAGAACCTCTGCCAGCCAGGAGTAACACCACCAGACCCTATCTACGGCGCTTAAGTAATCGGATGAGGGCACCTTGCCGAACTCTATTATTGAAAGTCCTCCGGCCAGATGCCATCCGATGTCGGGATCCACTAACGGCTTGTAGCCGAGTATTATGCCGACAATCGTTGCCAATGCGAACAAGGCAGAGTCGGCCAGTCGTTCAGTTTTCCGGTCCATCGCTGCCAACTTTGCCAACAAGGAGGTTTGAAGCCTTAACTGCTGTCAGTGCCAACACGAGTGAACCGATATCATCAAGCAGAAAATGCCAGCCGAAATAGATTGTCGTGATCCCGGTGATGAAGACGAACATCCAGGAAAGAGCGGCAAGTCTCGGATAACGTTCTCCTAGGAAGATGCT
>JAUIIP010000034.1 GCA_030431555.1 bacterium | reverse complement strand
ACGCTGACATGTTTGATATTGACTGGTCAGCTTCGAGCAGTTCGGTGCCGAAGATACACCTGCCAATTCTCGGCGGCGAAGTTGCTGAGTTAATCGAGAAAGGCGAACTACGGATTGAGACAGGAGGCACTGAGCCTTGTTTAAGATATTTTGACTGGAAGTTTCCGCTCGCGAAACAAAGTCATGCTCTCTTAAGCACAGAAGATCCGCGAGTGACTGAGAAGCTGCTCGAGGCACAGCACTACGAGCTGTGCTGCTGGAAAGACGCAGCACAGAAAATCAACTACCGGCGCTTCTTTGACATCAATGAACTTATCGCCGTGCGCGTCGAAGACGAAGCAGTATTTGAGAAGACCCATCAACTTATCCTTTACCTCGCCGAGCGCGGGCTAATTGACGGAGTACGGGTAGATCATATCGACGGCTTAGCCGACCCGCGAACCTATCTTGAACGCCTAAGCACCAAGCTTCGCCGGGCGGCACGTCGAGAGATTTATCTGATAGTCGAGAAAATTCTCGGCCCCGCTGAGAAACTGCCGCGAACCTGGCCCGTAAACGGAACCACCGGTTACGAGTTTCTGGCGGACTTAGATGATGTGTTCATCTCACCTTCAGGGCTAGAACAGATAGAAGCTTTGTATTTGAGTGCCGAGCAGCCCTACTCCAGCTTCGAGGAAGCTGCGAAGCAGGGAAAGAAGCTCGTGCTGAGCAGCATCCTTAGCCCCGATCTTCGGCGACTAGCTGCGTTGATTACTTCGTCCGAGCGTTTTTGGCCGGAAGGACAGACGACAGAATCTGTTGAGCAAGATCTTAGCTCCCTTATCGCTGCATTTGAGAATTACCGTTCATACATCTCGAATGTGCATCTAGAAGACAATCCTGCGGGAGTGCGCGAGTGGCAGACCGTGCTAAGCAACAGCGATGTCATAGACAGTCCAGTCGGCAAAGCTTTGTCCAAGGTTTTTGAAGCCGCAGTCCACGGAACACAGAGCGAGAACGACCTGCTTGAGCAAGCGCTTAAGATATGCCGCCGCCTTCAACAGGTATCAGCCCCGGCAGCGGCCAAAGGCGTCGAAGACACGGCTTTCTATTGTTTCGTCCCGCTACTTTCGCGAAACGAAGTCGGTGCCCATCCGTCAGCGCTGGGTGGTGATAGCCTAGAGCGCTTTCATCTGCATACGGCTGAGCGGGCGACGGACTTTCCGCTAAACCTGTTGTCTTTATCGACGCATGACACCAAGCGCAGCGCTGACTCCAGAGCCAGACTCGCTGCGCTTAGCGAAGCGCCGGATAGCTGGCGCTTCGCCGTCGAGCAATTCGAAGCCTGCTGCAAAATGTTGCTTGATGAGAACAAGCTTAGCAGGCTTCCGGAGTGGACAGCTCGCTATCACTTTTATCAAGCTGCCGCGGCAGTCCTGCCCCACCCTTCATCAGACGAAGCGTCTAAGCCGCCGGTGGAGCGCCTAGAGCGCTACATGATTAAAGCCGTTCGCGAGGCGAAGCTGGAGACAACTTGGCAGAGCCCTGTAAGAGATTACGAGCACTGCGTTTCGAAAATGATCAGCAGTCTGCTGGCGATGCCTAAATTCACCACAGCCATCAGCGACGTCGTTTCACAGAGCTTCGCTGCGGGCTTGTGGAATTCCTTGTCCGCGCGGATTGTTCAGCTTTGCGCGCCGGGGGTGCCTGATATCTATCAAGGCGACGAACTTTGGAATTTTACGTTGGTCGACCCCGACAACCGCTCGGTCCCAGACTTTGAGCAACGAAGCCGCGTACTGTCCGAGCTAAGGACTAAGTGGCGAGAAACGGCAGACAAGGCTGCCGTATTCTCTAAATTGTTGGAGACCCCAAGCGCAGACGAACTTAAGCTTTTTATCTGCTGGCGACTACTGGAGTTAAGACAAACTGAGCCGGAGCTGTTTGTAAAAGGCTCCTATGAGCCACTGGCCGTAGAGGGGCCCTTGTCCGGGAATTTTATCGCCTTTAGCCGACGGCACGACGACAAGCACCTTATCGTTTTGGCCCCGCGTTTAGTTCATCGACTTCTCGGTCAAGGTTCGAAAATATCAGAAGAGGCCCTGCGGGCGAGCACTTTGTCTCTCGATACAGGCAAACATGACGGCCCATGGACAGATGTACTCGGGCAGCGTGCGCTGAATCGTCCGCAGTCACTGGAAGAGGTGCTGGCCGAGGCACCGGCCGCAGTACTGATTAATCAGTAGTTGGATTTGACCGGAACGTAGCGCATCACGACGACACTGCGCTCGCGCAGCTCAAAGTGTGCACCTACATCAAAGCAGACATTGCCGAAGTGCTGAATTTCTACGTCAGTGTCGACCTCAAGCAGCCAGTGGCCATCCTTGGAGCCGTTCGGCAGGACAAAATCCACCGGCACCTCAGACATATTAAACAGGCATAGCAGGCTGTCACTGCTGATGCGATCACCGAACTCGTTCATTTCGTCCAGCGCGTCTCCACATAGAAATGCGCCAAGAACTTTTCGGTCATGGTCGTTCCAATCCTCGGGCTGCATTTCCTGCCCGTCGGATCTGTACCACGTGATATCTTTCTCTCCGGATACGACGCTGACTTCTCCGGTATAAAAACTGCGGCGGTGAAGCACTGGATACTTCTGACGCAGCGCGGACATATGCTGGACAAAACCAAGGAACTTCTGTTCTCGCTCGTTAAGGTCCCATTTGTACCAGCTTATTTCGTTATCCTGGCAATAGGCATTGTTGTTGCCGTACTGAGTCC
This sequence comes from bacterium, assembly GCA_030431555.1. Lineage (GTDB taxonomy): Bacteria > Bdellovibrionota_C > UBA2361 > SZUA-149 > JAGRAN01 > JAGRAN01. Next base: position 18,221 of record JAUIIP010000034.1, on the reverse strand, counting down.
GGCTGAGTTCATCTCCGCCCGAAATCATCGGCACGCCCGCTGACAGGAACAGGGTCGCAATGAAATTTCGCTTCTGGCGTTCGCGCAGTGCGATAATTTCCGGATCGTCCGTCGGTCCCTCTACCCCACAGTTCCAACTGCGGTTGTCATTATGGCCGTCTCGGTTGTCCTCGAGGTTTGCTTCGTTGTGTTTCTCGTTATAGCTGACCAAGTCATGCAGCGTGAACCCGTCGTGCGCGGTGATAAAGTTTATGCTGGCGTGAGGGCTGCGAGTGCTCGCGTACAGGTCACTGCTCCCGGTGAGGCGCGTCCCCATCTCGCCGATAAGACCGCGGTCGCCTTTTACGAAGCTTCTTACGACGTCGCGGTACTGTCCGTTCCATTCAGTCCACAGCACCGGGAAGTTTCCAACCTGGTAACCCCCAGGTCCTACGTCCCAGGGCTCAGCGATTAGCTTAGCTTGAGAGATAATCGGATCTTGGTGAATTATTGTGAAGAATGCAGCAAGCTGGTCAACTTCGAACAGCTCTCGGGCAAGTGCGCTGGCAAGGTCAAAGCGGAAGCCGTCAACATGCATCTCGAGAATCCAGTAGCGCAAACTGTCCATGATAAGCTGCAGCACTCGCGGGTGGCGCACGTTCAAGGAATTGCCGCAGCCGGTAAAATCCAGATAAAAGCGCGGATCTGCGTCGCTCAGTCGGTAATACACAGAGTTGTCTATCCCGCGAAACGACAGATGCGGCCCAAGTTGGTTGCCTTCCGCTGTGTGGTTGTAAACCACATCAATGATGACTTCGATTCCCTCGGCGTGCAGAGCGCGAACCATCGTCTTAAACTCAGAAACAGTTGCCGGAGACGAAGGGTAAGCCGAGTAGCCTTCGTCCGGGGCGAAAAAGCTGAGTGTGTTGTAGCCCCAATAATTCGTCAGACCTTTCTCCTTGAGAAAACGATCATCAATTTTTCGGTGAACCGGCATCAACTCGACCGCGGTCACGCCGAGCTCCTTTAGATGCCTGATGACAGGTTCGGAGGTAAGTCCTGAATATGTGCCTCGATAATTCTTATCAAGCTCCTGATTAAGCTTCGTGAGACCCTTAACGTGCGTCTCGTAGATGACGGTTTTGTGCCAAGGCGTTTTGGGCGGGCGATCGTCGCCCCACTCATGAGCGGTATCGATTACTGCCGCCAGCGGAGCGTGAGCGGCGTTATTGCGCCGGTCGAACGACAAGTCATCTCGCTTCGAGCGCAGACTGTAGCCAAACATCGAATTGTTCCACTTCACTCCACGCACGACTGACTTTGCGTAAGGGTCCATCAGCACTTTGTTAGGATTAAAGCGGTGGCCCTTCTCCGGCTCCCACGGCCCGTAGACTCTGTATCCGTAAATTTGACCAGGTCGAATGTCGGCTAAATAGACATGCCAAATCTGATCGTCATACTCAGGCATTAGTATTCGGTGAGATTCGCGTTTGGCGTTCGCAGAATCGAACAAACACAATTCGACGCGCTCTGCATTTTCAGAGAAGAGCGCAAAATTGACGCCAAGTCCGTCCCAAGTTGCGCCAAGCGGATAAGGATTACCGGGACGAATTCTCATGAATGAACATCAAATATTTTCAAAGTTTAATTTTTAACAAAGCCGAAATTTGACAAGGCCGCAGAGCGATACGTTAGCATCGTAATGAAGCTTGGAGCATTATGCCAAATCATAAAACTGAGAGATAATGCCGTTTAGGTAGAACCATAATCGTTCCCGAGGGAAATAGTGTCTTTAGCAGCCGATAACGTCGCCAAATCAAATTCGAAGAAGTCTGCAAAAAAGCGAGAAAAGAAACTCAGCTTCCCGAGTTCCGCGGTCTCTCGCGTAACAGTTGAGAATGTCGAACCCGGCTTCGAGGCTGGACGATACCCGGCAAAGGCCTGTGTTGGCGACAGCGTTTCAGTTAAAGCGGACATCTACGCCGACGGCCATGACTCGCTGCGTGGTTTGCTGCGTTTTCGCAAGAAAGGCGCATCGCGCTGGTCCACGACTTATATGCAGCCTCTGGTAAATGACCGCTGGGAAGGTCATTTCGAGGTCACAGAATTGGGAGTTTACCAGTTTACACTGGTAGCTTGGACCGATCCCATAGCAAGCTGGCAGAAAGATTTACACAAAAAGGTCGATGCCGGCCAGGACGTTGGCGGTGACCTGCTCGAAGGTGCTGCGCTGCTAAAGGATGCAGCCGATAGCTGTAAGGGCAAGAAATCAAAGTCGCTCAAGACTTTCTCCGAAAAGATGGTATCCGAGGATCTGACACCCGAAGAACGAGTGTCTCTTGCGCTGAGTGAAGAAATCACTGAACTCGGAGCCGATTACGGCAAGAAGTTCGATCCCTGCAGCCTGGAAACAGTATTCGAGGTGGTCGTAGACCCGGAGCGTGCTCGCTTTGGCGCGTGGTATGAAATGTTTCCTCGCTCGGCGTCGTCAATCGAAGGCGAGCATGGAACCTTTCGCGATATGGCAAAACAGCTGCCGCGAATAGCATCAATGGGTTTTAATGTTTTGTATCTGCCCCCGATTCATCCAATCGGTAAATCATTTCGCAAGGGACCGAACAACAGCCTCGAGTGCTCTGCCGATGACCCGGGAAGCCCCTGGGCGATTGGCTCATCAGAGGGGGGACACAAATCGATTCACCCTGCTCTCGGAACTTTTGATGATTTCGCTTATCTGGTTGACGAAGCCCAGGAGCACGGCATCGACATTGCCCTCGATATCGCACTCCAATGCTCCCCGGACCACCCGTACGTCAAACAGCACCCCGAATGGTTCAAGCATAGAGCTGACGGGAGCATTAAGTACGCTGAAAATCCACCGAAAAAGTACCAGGACATTTACCCGCTCGATTTCTCAAATCCGGACTGGAAAGGCCTGTGGGCTGAGTGCCTCGACATTTTTATGTTTTGGATTGAGCGCGGCGTCAGAATCTTTCGCGTTGATAACCCGCACACCAAGCCATATCGGTTCTGGGAATGGGTAATCGCCGAAGTCAAACGCGAGCATCCGGATATTATCTTCCTTTCGGAGGCTTTTACTCGGCCAAAGATTATGCACCACCTGGCACTGTCCGGCTTTACGCAGTCATATACATACTTCACCTGGCGAAACGCCAAACAGGAGCTGATAGACTATTTCACCGAGCTAACTCAGCCGCCGGCAGTGCATTACATGCGGCCGAATCTTTTCGTGAACACTCCTGACATCCTGCACGCTTACCTGCAGACGGGAGGCAAGGCGGCATTTAAGATTCGAGCAGCCTTGGCGGCGACACTCGGCGCCAGCTACGGAATCTACGGCCCGCCGTTTGAGCTGTGTGTACGGCAGTCTGTCAACGGCTCGGAGGAATACCTTAACTCGGAGAAGTACCAAGTCCGTCACTGGGACTTCGACTCGCCGGACAATATCTCTGATTTCATAACGCGCCTTAACTCGATACGGAACAATAACCCGGCGCTGCATCGCAACTATCGCCTGCAGTTCCATCGCATCGATAACGAGAATCTTCTTTGCTACAGCAAGTCGACCGAAGACGGACGTAACATAATCGTTACAGTCGTAAACCTCGATCCGAATTGGACGCAGAGCGGCTGGCTCGAACTTCCGCTAGAAAGTTTCGGCTTGGACAATAAGGCATCTTTTGAAGTGCGCGATCTGCTGAATGACGCCGTATATCTATGGCAGGGCCGAACCAATTTCGTGATGCTCGATCCTACAGTCAGCCCGGCGCATGTATTTCAGATTCAGCAGCAGCACAGCTAGTGAGTCAGTCGACAGCTCTAACATCCGCCGAGGCTTCTCTCGCCGACGCGCTCGGAATCCAAACCGTTTACCGCGACGTCTTTGGCGGAGACCGGAAACTAAAGCCGGATGTGCTGCGCGCGTTGGCAGCCAGCTTAGGCGTGCCTGCCTCCAGCGAGGACGAAATTAATCGATTCCTTGAGCGAAGCAGTCGGGACAAGTGGTGCCGACTTTTGGAGCCGGTTGTAGTCGCCTGGGAAGGCCGAGCAGTAACTGTGGAACTTCGACTGCGAGCAGACGAGCTTGATGCACCGATTACATTTAACATCAAGACCGAAGACGGGCGGGAGCTCCGACTGGAATCGACCGCGCGAAGCGGCACACAGCTTGAAACTGCAAGTCTCGACGGTCGTAAATTTGTTAAAATTTCGCTTCGTTCCTTTGAGGATGTCCCTCTAGGCTACCACCGGCTGCGTGCTCAAACTGCCGAACGACAGTCCGAGGCACTGCTGGTATCAGCACCGGCTCATTTAGTTCAGCCCCCTGCCGACTCCCACGCTTGGGGTGTGTTTGTACCGATTTATTCGCTGCCGGCAAAAGCGCCGGAGACTGTCGGCACATTCGCGCAGCTAGCCGAGACCGCTAAACTCGTACGCTCCCTTGGAGGAAACTGCGTCGGCACCCTGCCCCTGCTAGCAGCCTTCCTCGATGAACCATTTGAGCCAAGTCCTTACTCCCCCGTGAGCCGCTTGTTTTGGAACGAGCTGTATATCGATCTGGAAACTGCGCCTGGATTCTCCGGCAGTTCCGCCGCATCAGAGCTAGGCTCCGAACAATACGCTCAACAAACCAAGGAGCTAAGAGAAGCCGAGACGGTTAACTACCGCGAAAGCGCAGCGCTTAAGCGCAAAGCTCTGAGCGTTTTGGCTGGGCAGGCATGGAAGTCGCCCCAGCAGCGCGCCGAACTACAGAAATTTATCGAAGATACACCAATGCTTGACGCGTATGCACGCTTTCGCGCACTAACTGAGTTGCGCGGAAAAGTTTGGCAGGAGTGGGACGACCAAGACAACGTTTTAGATTGCCCGCTTCCCGAAGAAGCAGTCGAATCTTATCGCTATCACTGCTATTGCCAGTGGGTTTGCAGCATGCAGCTTCAAGCTGTCAGCGAGGCGTTCGATGAGGATTCGCCGGGGCTCTACCTCGACTTCCCACTTGGAGTTAACCCTGCAGGCTTTGACCATTTCTTTTATCGTGCACAGTTTGTTGAGGGCGCTAGTGCCGGCGCGCCGCCCGATACTTTCTTCACCGCCGGTCAGGACTGGGGCTTTGCACCTCTCAACCCGGTCAGTCAACGCGAAAGCTACTACAGTTATTTCATAGACGCCGTTCGGAGCCACATGCGCTTTGCCGGTTCGCTTCGAATCGATCACGTAATGCAGTTTCATCGCTTATTCTGCATCCCGAAGGGATTCGCTGCGGTCGATGGAGCATACGTCAGCTTCCCATGGCAGGAGATTTACGCGATCTTATGCTTGGAGTCGCATCGAACAAAGACGGTAGTCATCGGCGAGAATTTAGGCACTGTCCCTGAGAGCGTTGTCGAGAGCATGAGCCTGCACAAAATGTGGCAGCTTTATGTGCTGCAATATGAAATGCTCGGCCCCGCGAAGGAAGGACCGACTCCCCCGGTAGAACACTGCGTATGCAGTGTCAATACGCACGATCAAGCCCCGTTCGCGGCATTCCTGCGTGGACTTGACCTTGAGCTGTTTGAGAAGTGGGGTTTGCTAACAGAAAGTGAACACAGACAAGAGACGTCCCTACGCAGCAAGAAAGTTGAGGCTCTTAGAGCTATGCTCGTTCAGGGTGGTTACTTGAAGCAGCACGAGCGAAGTGAGAAAAACCTCCTGGGCGCATTGCTGCGCTGGCTGGCAGGTACGGACAGCAAACTACTGTTAATTAATTTGCAGGACCTGCTTCTCGATACCAGAGCCCAAAATATGCCGGGAACTACCGATGAGCACGTTAACTGGCGCTATCGCTTAGAGAAAACACCGGCTGAGATTGCGTCTGATGAAGCTCATGTTAAACTGTTTCGCGATGTGAATAACATTCGCAATAAAGTCAAAACAAGCGCTTAATCACAACAGAGATTATTATGGAGATCGAATCCGACCCGCTGTGGTTCAAGGATGCAATTATCTATCAACTTCATGTCAAAGCTTTCTTTGACAGCAACAACGACGGCATTGGCGACTTTCCTGGTCTGCTGCAAAAGCTGCCGTACTTAGAGGATCTAGGAGTCAACTGCATTTGGCTTCTCCCCTTCTACCCCTCTCCGCTGCGCGATGACGGCTACGACATCGCAGATTATCGAGGAATCAATCCGAGGTACGGCAAATTAAAGGACTTTCGCGCCTTCGTCAGAGAAGCTCACCGCCGAGGAATTCGCGTCATTACTGAATTGGTGATTAACCATACTTCGGATCAACACGCATGGTTTCAAGAAGCTCGGCGGGCTCCGGCGGGATCTGCCAAGCGTGATTTCTATGTTTGGAGCGACACAGACCAGAAGTACAAAGACGCCCGCATAATTTTTCTCGACTTCGAAAAGTCCAACTGGTCGTGGGATGAGGAAGCGCAGGCTTACTATTGGCATCGTTTCTTTCACCATCAGCCGGACCTCAACTACGAGAATCCGGCAGTCCTAAGAGCCGTGACCTCGGCAATGCGCTACTGGCTGAACATGGGCGTTGACGGATTGAGGCTCGACGCTATTCCCTATCTTGTTGAGCGCGAAGGAACGAATTGCGAGAACCTGCCCGAAACACACGAGGTGCTAAAGACCCTTAGACGTGAGCTGGACAAGAAGCACGAAAACAGAATTTTCCTGGCCGAAGCCAATCAATGGCCTGCCGATGTCCGGCCGTATTTCGGCGACGGCGATGAATGTCACATGGCATTTCATTTCCCAATCATGCCGCGAATATTCATGGCGCTGCGCCTTGAGGATCGCCACCCTATTACGGAAATAATGGCGCAGACTCCGGAGATACCTGAGAACTGCCAGTGGGCCATCTTTCTTAGAAACCACGACGAGCTTACGCTTGAAATGGTTACCGACGAAGAGCGCGACTACATGTATGAGCAGTATGCCCGAGATCCGCAAATGCGAATCAATCTCGGCATTCGCCGACGCCTGGCGCCGCTGGTCGACAATAACCGACGTCGGCTCGAACTGCTGAACAGCCTTTTATTTTCTTTCCCTGGAACTCCGATCGTCTATTACGGCGACGAGCTTGGAATGGGTGACAACACTTTCCTGCGCGACAGGGATTCGGTTAGAACACCGATGCAGTGGAATGACGATCGCAACGGCGGGTTTTCCCGCGCTGAGACGGCAGCTCTCTACAGCCCGCCGATAATGGACTCGGTTTACGGCTACCAGGCGTTAAATGTCGAGTCACTGCAAAAGAACCCCTCGTCGCTGCTGCATTTCATGAAGAAGCTGATTGCTCTTCGCAAAGCACATCCAGCATTTGGCCGGGGCACCATCCGCTTTCTTCACCCAGAGAATCGACGCGCATTGGTTTATCTCCGCGAACATGAAGGGCGCGTATACCTTTGCGTAGCGAATCTTTCGCGTTTCGCTCAGCCGGTTGAAATGGACCTTTCCGAATTTCGCGGAATGGTGCCAATCGAACTTTTCGGCGGCGGCAGCTTTCCGGCGATTGGTGACTTGCCTTATTTCATTACAGTAGCCCCGCATGGTTTCTTGTGGTTCGAGCTGAGCGCGCATGAGGGCGTCGATACATTCGATACCGTAGTCGGACGCGACCAAGTGCTGCGCGAAATCCCCAAAATTAAGTTCGAAAAGCAATGGAAAGAATTGCTTAACTTCGAATCGAGATTAGCTCTGGAGCGAGATGCGATAAAGCCGTTCTTGCGCAGACAACGCTGGTTCGGCAGCAAGGCCCGCAAAATCCAGTCGGCCCAGATCAGCGACTGGAGCTGCATAGCGGATGGCGCGACTCCGACATATCTGGTGCTCGTCGAAGTGACGTACGAGCGCCATCCCTCGGAAGCCTATCTGCTGCCGCTTTGCGTGGTCAGTGGACCGGAAGCATTTCGATTAATCGAAGCTTCGCCCCGAAGCGCTCTGATTCGCATCGACAAGGACGGCGAAGAAGCAGTGCTGGCAGACGCGCTTTACCACGACGAAGCTTCAAGCCTGCTGCTGGATGCGGTCTTCAAAGGACTAGACGTCAAAACGAAGCATGGCACAATCAGCTTCTTTCCAACTGAGCGCTTTGGAGATGTACGTGAAGAGCTTACGCCCGATGAACTGAGTGTGAAGTTACTCGATGCTGAACAAAGCAACTCCTCGGTTGTCTACGGCAATCAGTTAATCATGAAATGGTTTCGACGCATCGAACGCGGCAGGAATCCGGATTTCGAGGTCGGACGATTTTTATCCGAAGAAACCAGCTTCGAGAAGATTCCTATTACAGTCGGAGGCGTGGAGCACACAAACAGCCGCGGAGACAGTGCAGTTTTTGGCATGCTTCAGAGATTTGTAAAGCATCAAGGCAGCGGCTGGGACCACCTTAGAGATGAATTAAGGCGTTACTTCGAGCATGCGATAAGTGCGAAGCAATCGTCGCTCTCGGAGTTTCCCGCCCAACTTAGCGCTCTATCTCAGCTTGAGCCGGATCAGACCACTCGTGAGCTGCTCGGGTCCCCGATCATGTACTTTGCCGGGCTGCTGGGACGACGAACCGCCGACTTACACCTGGCCTTAGGCTCGTCAGATAAGGACCCGGCGTTTACACCGACCGCACTTCGAGAAGACGACAAGCGCGCCATCGGAGACAAGGTCTCTAAGCAAGTCGAAGATGCTCTTGATTTGCTGCAAAGGAACATGTCTACGGTTGATCCGAATCTGGAAGAGCTATGCCATAAGCTGCTCGGACAGCGGAGTGAAATACTCCAGGGAATCGCTGAGTCAGCTCAAGCAGACTTTCAGTGTGACATGATTCGCTGTCACGGAGATTACCATCTCGGACAGGTTTTAGTTGTCGAGAGTGACTTGGTCATCTTTGATTTCGAAGGAGAGCCCGCGAGAACTCTCGAGGAACGCAGGGAGAAGTCGCTTCCACTAAGAGATGTGGCAGGAATGCTGCGCTCTTTTGATTATGCGAGTTTGGCAACCTTTGGCTTGGTTACTGAAGGCCGCCCGCAAGACGCTGCCGCACTCCTGCCGTGGGCGCACTTTGTTGAGCGCTGGACATCGGCGCTCTTCCTGCAGGAATACTTGAACACCGCAAACGACGCGCACTTCCTCCCTAAGGACCGTGCTGCGATATGGAAAATGTTGGAGCTTTTCTTAATTGAAAAAGCTTTTTACGAATTAGCATACGAGCTTAACAACAGGCCGGATTGGGTTTCGATCCCGCTTCATGGGATATTGAAGCTATTCAATCCGGACGAGCTGATGAATTCACTTTTTCAGCAGCAAGCTTCGATAGAGAATTTAGAAGAAGAGGCTTCATGAGAAGCGAAATACTGACAGACTACGACATCCATTTGTTTAACGAAGGCACCCATAACCGGATCTACGAACGCCTTGGAGCTCACCCGATGGATTTTGAGGGAGAGCGCGGCACCTTTTTCGCAGTTTGGGCGCCGAATGCCCGCAGCGTCTCGGTCGTCGGGGACTTTAATCACTGGTCAGACAAAGAAAACTCCCTAAGCCCGCGCGCATCCTCCGGCATCTGGCACGGGTTCGTTCCAGGCGTCGACGTGGGAGACATATACAAATACGCGCTGGAGACCCAAGATGGTCGTCGCTTAGAGAAAACCGACCCTTATGCTTTTGCCACAGAGCTGCGGCCAAAGACAGCGGCAAAGGTTTGGGACCTATCGGCTTATGAGTGGAACGACGAAGCATGGATGGAAAGCCGTGGAAGTAGTCAATCACTCGATGCACCAATTTCGATCTATGAGGTGCACTTAGGGTCGTGGATGCGCGTGCCCGAAGAAGATAATCGTTGGTTGACGTACCGTGAACTTGCGCCCAAGCTCGCAGATTACGTGCGCTACATGGGCTTTACCCATGTGGAGCTGCTGCCAATCGCCGAGCACCCCTTTGACGGCTCCTGGGGTTATCAGGTTGTAAACCTTTATGCACCCACCAGCCGCTTCGGAAGTCCGGACGACTTCATGTTTTTTATAGATTACCTGCACCAGCAGGGCATCGGAGTGATCCTCGATTGGGTGCCGGCGCACTTCCCGCGTGATGACTATGGGCTTGCGAAGTTCGACGGAACTAGCTTGTTTGAACACGAAGATCCGCGACTGGGCGAACATAAAGACTGGGGAACGCTGATTTACAACTACGGCCGCTATGAGGTCGCAAACTTTCTCGTAAGCAATGCCCTGTTCTGGCTCGACAAGTATCATATCGACGGTCTTCGTGTTGATGCCGTGGCATCGATGATTTACCTCGACTACTCAAGGGAAGAAGGAGAGTGGGTGCCGAACAAACACGGCGGGCGAGAGAACTTGGAGGCACTGGCTTTTCTGCGCCATCTTAACAAACAGGTATACGGCGAGTTTCCCGATGTGATGACAATTGCGGAAGAATCTACCTCCTGGCCGTCTGTCTCGCGACCGGTCCATCTCGGTGGTTTGGGGTTCGGTTACAAGTGGGACATGGGTTGGATGCACGACACCTTGAAATACTTTTCAAACGATCCGGTGCACCGCAGTTATCACCACGACAACCTCACCTTTCGCATGCTCTATGCCTTTCAGGAGAATTTCGTCCTTCCGCTGTCCCACGACGAAGTGGTTCACGGGAAAGCGTCACTGTTATCGCGCATGCCGGGAGATGACTGGCAAAAGTTTGCGAATCTGCGACTGTTGTTCGGCACTATGTATGGACAATCGGGAAAGAAGCTCTTGTTCATGGGCGGAGAGCTGGCTCAGCGCGATGAATGGAACTATGACTCGAGCATCCATTGGCATCTACTGGATTACCCACTGCACAAGGGAGTTCAACTCTGGCTGCGAGACTTGAACACGCTTTACAGAGAAGAAGCGGCGATGCACCGTCTCGACCACCAACCCGAAGGGTTTCAGTGGATCGACTGCAGCGATGTGGGAAAAAGTATTTTTAGCTGGCTGCGCTGGAACGAAGACCGCAGCAGCGCATTAGCGTTTATCTGCAACTGCACGCCGGTTGTCAGAGAATCCTACCGAATCGGCCTGCCGTGGGAAGGCCGATGGCAGGAAAGACTTAACAGCGATGCTGAGATGTACGGCGGAAGCGGGGCGGGCAACGGTGGCTCGCTTAAGGCCGATTCCCTGCCTTGGCACGGACTGCCCGCGTCAGCCGAAATGCTGCTGCCTCCGCTTGGGATACTTGTCTTATCATTCAGGCCGCAGAATGGGGCATAGATGAAGCGGCGCCGCACAATGCTGCGCCGCTTCTACTTGAGCAGGTCCTTAGAAAATTAGCCAAAGTATGTGAGAAATTGCCTCAAATACTTTCTCAATGATCTTTTTCAGGTTGTCGTACCACTCATTTATTTCTTGGAACCCGCTCGCGATAATATTTCCATCCTGATCGGTAACAGTAGGTATCGAAGCCGGCTTTCGCGGATCGCTTTTGCCAGGCTCCGTCCATGGGTCGATCACTTCGCAAGCACTCTTAACACCCGGATTGACTAATCTGCATGGAGCACACTTGGGGCTGCTCCAAAGGATACACCCGGAGCCTGAAGTAGCTTGCTGAGTTGCTCCTCCCCCGTCTTCTCCGAGGAGGTAATTCAACTCTTCTTCGAGCACTGCTTCGCCGAAGTCGGCATTAAATTCTTCCTGTAAAAGCGCACGTTCCGCACTCTCGCCAACGACGATCAATTCGCGCGTTTCAACATCAACCGCTAAGTTCAGTGACTCAGATTCAGCTCGCTTCAGTGCCTTTGTCGGCGAATCTGGTGCAGCAAATGATACAGATGGAATACAAATCAAAACGGACAACGCCATCAGGCGCACTACAACTTTCATACTAACCTCTCTCGCAATATGTACCTTGTTCCCTAAACGACATGCATCAGGCGTGAGCGCCCATACGTGTCTTGTTATGCCGGGCCCGAGGCCGCAAGTGACAAAAACTGCGCAGCCAGCAGTAGCAAATCAGCCAACCACGGCTCCAATTCACCATGTAACTTCAGCTGCTTAGCTATTCCCTGCTACTGCTTTCTGCGAAACCTTCATAACAATCGGTGTTGAGGTCGGGTGGTTGAGAGGAGGCCATTGCGAAGAATTTGGGAATCTTCGCGTCATTCATGGTGACTCATCCGCTGATAACTGTAGGAGGTTGAGTCATGAATTCACTTAGGTGGATTGCTGCATTTCTTTTTTCTTCACTTTGTATTTGTTCACAAGCATTTGCGCTGGACACTCTTGAAGCGCTCGTGTTGCAGGATACTGCATCTCCATGCGCCGACGGACAGGTGCGATACGACGACGGCTCCTGTGTTGGATGGAAAGAGTTTGGAGACGGCACTCTCAGAGAAGTAACCGTATGCACTGAAGACTTCGGCTGCATTACTATTACCTTCTTTCGCGAGTGCGATGAGAACGACAACTGCGTCTACAACCGGATCAACATCAAAACACCTTGGGCAGGTCTGTCGATCTATCTGGACTGCAACGAAGATCTCGAATGCACGGTAAAAATCAGATCCTCCAAGCTTCCTTCTGGTGAACATCCATATTGTGAAATTCGACCCGCAGAAGCCTTCGAAGGTTTCGAGCTTTACTGCCCTGACATGGTATTTATTGACGGCGAGTACCTCTTTTTCGATGATTTCCTGCTCAGAATATTTGGATTCTTAGATGTCGACGGTGACGGCAAAATAGACAGGCTCTGCGTTGACCTGGGCGACCCGGTAAACGATGAGTACTGCCTGAATCTTCCTGCAGGATTTCCGACAATCTACCCCAACATACCGAGCTATGAAGAACCGGAAACTACTATCGAAACTGAGAGTCCGACACCCGGACGAGGTATACCGCCTATATTGGACGAAAACTAAGAGGGACCATGACTTTCAAGCAGCTACTACTTAGCCTGGCGTGCGTCGGGCTCTTAAGCCCGGCGTCTGCTTTGGCTCAAGATGCGTCCTGCTCGGCGGCACAGAGTCACTCCGGACGCACGCTAAGTTCCCGTCCTGTCCCGATAGCTGCAAGCTGCCCCGGACAGAAAACATACGGCGCAAGCAAAGACGAGGGGCGCGGCACGGCAACAGCTAGGATTCACATCGGTGTTGTGCCTGCTCCGGATCCCCTCGGGCGGCAAGCCGACTGGGGCCTGCTGTGCGAACCTTATTTTGCTCAAATCGTCAACTCCCAGGAGTTTCGTAATGCAGCAATGCGGGCAGAAGACGAGGCATTCTACTCTTGCGAAGTGAAGTATCTGGCGTCTCAAGGCAAGAATCACTGCAGCGGAAAATATGACTATTTCTGCTCTGAGCCCACGCACTGCGAACGTCTTAGACTTAACGATGAGTTCTGCACCGAACCGCACAGTTTCATCGACGGGATCATCAGAGAATCCGTAGTCCAGATCGACAGTTACACGATAGACCTAACCTGTGAGATCGATGTCGCTGCTGTCTCTACGTACTTCATCCGCGATTCATGCGTGGGCTGTCCAAAGTAGCTTCAGCTATTTATGACGGGGGCGTTTGATATTGACGCCCCGCTAAAGCTCTGATAAACATCTCCTCCCTAAAGTTGATTATTTTGGTAGAAAAAGCACTGTGACATTCCCCTTGAGCGCCTAAGTGCTGGGGTTCATGGGGAATAGTCACTCCTCTTCTCACGTTGGAGGTTTGATGTGGAGGCCGAGCGTATCTCGACTTCCACGACCTGTTCTACGGTCAATTCCCATGGACCCATGCATCTCAGAAGGAGATACCCGCATGACCTCACGTAACGGAACCGATCGTCCCAAGTTCGTATTCGACCTCGCTTCGAGCGACCCCGATGTCGTCAGGGCCAGCCTGATGACCCTGGCCAGCGTCCAGCGCATGGACCTGATCGCCCGCAGCACCGTCGAGGCGTTCGGCGGCGGAGGAGGTATGCACGTGGTGCACCTCGGCATGCCGTTCGACCAGTCGGTGATGGACGCGTTCAAGGCCGGTGAGTTCGACGACCAGCTCGTCACCTTCATCGGTCACGAGTCGGACGAGATCGCGGTCACCGCGGCGACTCTGCTCGCGAACAAGGACGGCGGCTACCGCAAGATGGTCGAAGCTCTGCTCGACATCACGGTGACGGACGAGAGCGAAGAGGATTCGCTCGGTACGACCCTCGTCAAGCTCGCCACCGGTGAGCGCGAGTTCGACGATCCTCAGGACGCCGCGATCGCGCTTCTGATGAGCGGCGATCCGACCTGCATCAACGCTGTCTACGACGCGCTGCGCGAGAAGCTGCGCCCGGAGCCGGACGATGCGGATGCGGAGTCGGACGAACGCGAGCCCGCCACGGCAAGCTGACGCCCCGCTGCGAGGAATGAGATCGTGGGCCGGCGGGATCTGCACACTCGTGCAACCCGCCGGTCCATTGTTCGTTCTTGTAGGTTTGACTACGAGAAGAGGAGTACCATCCCCTTTTCTTTATGTCGTGCGTACTATAACGTGCGCAAATGAATCATTACTGCGTTGGATACTGCAAAACGCTGGCATCGCTGAAGGAGCTCAGCGAACGCTTTGAGCGCTACAGCGAAGAATGGTCCGTTTTCGTTCCCGAAAAGCACTGGTTCAGGGCTGACTGTGAAACCGGATTTTTTGTATTTGGCACTAGTGTCGGCGACCAATTGCAGCACACCCAGTCCCTGTATAATTTTGAACGGCGAGTTTGGACAATTGTCGGTGGCTTTCCAACGTTCGAGAGATTTCCTCAGTTCGTGCCGGGGCGCAGCATGCCCATTGCCGATTGGATACGACAACTTCGGCAAAAGTATGACCACAGACATATCTTCGAATCCCTCGGACTTGCCGGTGGCGGCTGGTGCCTGTCGGAAGTCGACCTGGGCGAAAGGTCTATAACTGCGTATGGTGCTCCTTCCGGTCTTAGCGGAATGTTCTACACCGACAATCCATCGTATTTTGCCGTCAGCAATAAGCCTTCGATCCTGGGTGCGCTACAGGATGGCGGCCCCTATAATGCCGTAGACAAATCATTCCTGCTTTGGCAAGTCGCACTCGCCTCAGTCGTGGGCTACCGCAGCATGTGGAAGCAGGTACACCGAATTGCACCTTGCGACTACATTCGCTTCAGCGCGCAGGATGGGGCGAACAAAGCTGAGGTATGCAGATTTTCTAATTCTCCGTTTGTCGCTCAGCCGGAACTCTCGACGCATGAAGATGAACTGATTAGCCGCGGAGCCGAAGAACTAAGTGCCGGCGTTCAGTGGTTGGTTGATTGTGGATTAGAATTAACAGCCGATCTGACCGGAGGCAAAGACAGCAGGTTAATGCTGTCAATACTGCTGGGCAATGGACTTCACTCCAAGATCAATCGATTCGAAACTTACGGCAGGCCCGATAACGGAGACCTCATAGTCGCAAAACTGCTTGCGGAAAAAGCCAGTCTGAATAACTGGCATACGATCGAGCCTCGTGGAGAATTAGACAAAGATACACTTGAGACGCACCTGCCTCGATTTACCCAAACCGTCAGGCACTATGATTTTTTCTGCTCCGCTTGGGACTCAATGCTGCCCTGTGAATTAAGTAAACTCCCGAAGTTCAGCCGCATGATTGGTCATAGCAGCGATCTCTACCGCCAGCTCGCCCACTCCTTAGAGCCTAGTGGTCAGTATACCGTTGACGATTTGATTAATTGGGGAACGACGTTCGACAATCTAGGTATCCTATTACCCGGGCCAGCTAGAGAGTTAAAACAGGAGATTCGCAACAGCATATATTTGCGTTTCCTGAACGAAGGGACCATCAACATGGGCCTGCGTAATCAAATCGGTGCTTGGGATAACGCACGCGCGACGAACAACCCTCAGCGCTTTACCCCATTGGCAAATGTTACCTTAATGCGTCTGGCGAACTCTCGACCCGACATACATGAAACTATACACTATAAATTGATGAAGCTTTTTCACCCTGCAGTCCTCGAAGTGCCTTTCTTGAACCAATCATGGTGTGGACCCGATGCTCAACTGGCTCGTAATGATGGATACTTTCATGAGCCTATTAGGACATCACATAAACACCAAGCACCGTGGCAGTACAAACTCTTTTTGCAAGACGGACGAAAGATGCTCGGTGAAATTATTGACAGCTTTTCAGTATGGGAGGAGTTTCTCTCCCAGAAAATGCTTCAGAAATATCATGACAGACTACGTCCGAGTGACTTCAAAAAAATAGACATCCTTCGAATTTTCAACCTTTATTCTTCAACCGTGTTTCTAACCGGCACAGCAGGCGGTAGAACCTGGCCTGCTTTCAAACGCTACAGCGACAACACACTGGCGCGTCCTCAGCAAAGCAAACTTAGCACTTGGAGCAGGTCATGCGCTCAAAGCATATCAGCGGCAGCTTCAACTATTGTTCGCCGCAAGTCATGCTCCCAGTCAGTTTCAAATCTGGGATAGTGGTAGTAGAGATCCACGTTGACGAACTTTTCCGGCACGATGTTTTTTAGCCGTTTCGACTTGAGGTACTCGCTTGCCTGAAGCTCCGGCACTAAACCGTAGGCCATCCCTTCAAGTATAACTGCGAGAAACCCCTGGGATGAGGGGACCACGTGCTTAGGATACTTCGCGCTGCGCAGCTTAAAGGTTCGCTCCAAAAATCTCTGATGTACCGAGTCTTTGTTGTTAAACAGCACCGCCGGCGCCAAAAGCAGCTTCTCCTTGGTTAGGCCACCGCTAAAATGCATCTTGTAAAAGTCCCTGCTTGAACAGCATACATAGCGCATTGTTCCGAGCTTCTCCGCCTCACAACCCGGCAGGGGGACTTTGCGCGAAGAGACGCAGGCCGTTACGATCCCCTCACGCATCCGGCTGAAGGTATAGTCTTCGTTCTCAACATCCAGCTCGACCATTACCCGGCGCTTCTGCCAGAACTGCGCCAAAGCAGGCATGAACCACGTAGCAAGGCTGTCTGCATTAATTCCAAGCCGCGCACGCAGCTGTTTGCTGCTGCGGCGCGAAAGCAGCTCCTCCTCAAGCGCCATAACCCGTCGGGTATGCGCCGCAAGCTCCTCACCGGCGGCAGTCAACCCTGGGGGATTGCTTCTGACAAGCAATGGTTCGCCGAGCAGTTCTTCGAGCTGTGAGATACGCTGCGAAACAGCGGACTGAGTTATGCGCAATTCGCGCCCTGCCGCTTGAAAACTGCCTTGCTCGACCACTGCCAGCAGTGCGCTTAATTGTTCGTACGGTAAAGGTCGGATTGCCATGGCAGTTATATTAGTTTTGCTTATTGATTAGTAAAACATTTAATTCGACTTATATCGCCGGAACAGGCATTTTTCAAGCTATGGATAAGCTGACGTTCGAAACTGCTTTCTTAAATGGGGCGCTGCTGATGGCCGGCCTGATAATCTCGCTCGGACCCCAGAATGTGATGGCGATTAGGCATGCCGTCGCGAAGTCCTATGCCATTCCGCTTGCCATTATGTTCATTTCTGTTGATGCCGCGCTAATTGTAGTTGGAGTGCTGCTGGCCTCGTCCGGCGCGGGAATTGCCGGGGATAGCCTGCCTTCCCTGCTGACTTTCGTTGCAGTGGCTTACCTGTCTTGGCTCGCGCTCAACTCCCTTGGCAGCTCACTCGCGGGCCGGACCAGCTCTCGTCAGATCACCGAGGAGAGCCATGGGCAGTTCGGCAAAGTCATGTTGGCGGGTGCCGCGGTGACATTCCTAAATCCCGGTGTCTACCTTGATACATTGGGCCTTATTGGAACGGTTGCCGTTAAACATCAGCCTCAGCAATGGGCCTTAGCGCTTGGCGCTATCAGCACCTCGCTGCTTTGGTTTGCTGCGATTGCCGCCGGAGGGCGGTTGTGCCGACCACTTTTTAATTCTCAGCTCTCCTGGCGCTTACTCGACTTTACCGCCGGAGCGGTGATGCTGCTTGTTGCCTGGCAAATCTTTAATCTATAAGAATACAGCGTCCCTAGCCGTTAGCCGTTAGCCGTTAGCCGTTAGCCGTTAGCCGTTAGCCGTTAGCCGTTAGCCGTTAGCCGTTAGCCGTTAGCCGTTAGCCGTTAGCCGTTAGCCGTTAGATGATACCCCAGCCTTACTTCAGGAAAGTAGAGAAATGAAAATAGCAGCATTTGTGCTTAGTGCTTTTGCCCTGTTTCTTATACTGCGAAGCTGCGAGGCCGACGAAGAGTCGATCATTC
>JAUIIP010000033.1 GCA_030431555.1 bacterium | reverse complement strand
CTTGCCTATGGATGAGCTCCAGTCTTAGCGGCACCGTTTATATGATTTGTGCTCTGCGCTTGTTTGGGTTCGGCCAAGGATTCCAAGTATTCAGCGAATCTGCCTGCCAGCTTCTGCCAGTCAAATTTTTTAGCTGTCTCCAAGCCATTCTCTATCAGCCTTGCTCTGAGCTCAACATCGCTCAGTACTCTATCTATGTTGGAGCGCAATGCTTCGGGGTCATTCGGA
This sequence comes from bacterium, assembly GCA_030431555.1. Lineage (GTDB taxonomy): Bacteria > Bdellovibrionota_C > UBA2361 > SZUA-149 > JAGRAN01 > JAGRAN01. The sequence goes on along the minus strand of JAUIIP010000033.1, from coordinate 20,923 downwards.
GCTGATACCAGAGCATTCTCCTCGTGCCGTGCGTACTCTCTGGAGCCGCCGTCGTCCGTCATTACAACGGGAACGCCGCAGGCCATTGCCTCCAACGGGCAGAAACTGAATCCCTCATGCCAGCAGGCAGATGCAAATACGGTGGCTGACGAAATCAAGTGTGAAAGCTCAGCTTGAGTCGGGGCCTGTTCAGATATCTTAAGCAAACGAAGCCCGTTCGATGCTGCTTCTATATCGGCAGTTCCTTTGTGCGGCCTGTTCGAGCCGTAGCATGCTACATCGTAAACCTTTTCTTCACGCCGCGGCGCGAACATGGAGGAATTGATTGCTCCTTCAAATACTGCCTCGCAGCGAACCCCGCAGTGTGCAAGCACATGCTCTGCGGTCCAAGTCGAGTTAGCGATATGATGGAGCTGTTTTGTTCGCTCATAGTAGCGCTTAAGTTTGTCGGATGAATCTCGATAAATCATGTAGGCCGCGAGATGATAGACCAGCTTCACTGGAGCATCTGACTTAAGGAAGGGATCGATCACATCGGGATCGGAGACGATAACAACATCAAGGTCGTTGCTCGAGAGCTCTTCGAATGCCGCCGCATCGCTCCACATCGGCATCCAGTCGGCGCGACTGGCGTCGGGGGTGAAGATAGTGACGCTATGTCCCATCGATACAAGCCTGTTGCTCATTTCCAAGGTTCGACGCACCCCGCCGACTACACCAAGATGAGGTTTTAGCCAGCCGATACGCAGCTTGCGGCGCGCTCTTCGTATGCTGTCGGGTTTGGACGCAGTTCTGATGCACGCAAAATGTCGCGCAACGGTTAAGCGATCATTACGCTGCATAGCGCTGACCGCTTCGGCGACCTGCCCATTTGGATGCTTGCGATTGAGAGCAGCCGCGCCTTGCTTAGCCAGAGCACTTCTTCGTTCAGAGCCGAAGCTTTTCGATTTTGCATGGTAAACGTAGCAGTCGTCCGCAATTAGATTGACGAGGCCGACCTTTGAGGCCCTAAGTGAGAAATCATCTTCCTCTCCGTAGCCCATAGGAAAAGCTGCTTCGTCCAGCTTTCCGACCTTATCGATGGCTTGTCTGGTAATCAAATAACAAAAGCCGTTTACAAGACTGACTTGCGGATAAAGCCGCTGAGAATATCTCGACAGCTCAGCAGCGAAATCCTCAAGCGACATACCGTTCGGTACGTCATTTACTGCCCACTTCCCGTCGTTTGAGTGAAGCTGCGGAATAGTTTGCCAGCTTGCCGCATTCGAAAGCGGGCCGACGACGGCTACGTTGCGCTCGGAAAAAGCGCAGTTTGAAAGTCGCTCAAGCCAGCCGGCGGGAACGATAACATCAGAGTTAAGCAGTACAACGAAATCGCCGGTTCCGCTGGTAATGCCTTGATTGGCAGCCTTAGTGTAGCCTCGGGCTTCTTCGTTGCGGATTAGAGTTGCGTTGCAGCTTACAGCAATTTGCCTGCAAAGCTCGGCAGTAGGTTGCTCGCTGCCGTCATCGACAATTATTAAGCGATGAAGGCCGAGATTGGTGTTTCTAATGACCGATTCCAGGCACGAGCGCACGTCGTCGATTGCATTGTGTACGCAAATTACAATTGAGCCTCGAGGGTCCGAAACCAAAGGTCCTTGATTGCTTATAATGTGTGCGGCTGAGAAGCCAGGAATTTGGCCGAGAGCGGAGAACGCACTCAGACTTAGTGAGGCCGGCAGAGGAGAAGGACTGTTCTCGATTGCAGCCTTAAGCCTGCTTGAGCCCGGTTGCTGGCTAAGTGCGCTTAAGGTTCCAACCGACATTAGTCCGACCTTTAGACTTGCAGAGCGCAGAACGCTGCCGAGGCAGTTGTCGATCTCACTTTTTAGTGCGTGCAGGCGCTGAGCTGTCGTGCGAATGCCGGCAGCTAAGCCCGGTGAAACCTCAGCGGAAGCGTCGAACCAGTGTTGTTGCAAGCTGGATAGCTCAGTAATACAGCCGCTTAGTTCGGTCTCAAGAGCATCGTAGCGTTCGGGCACCCATGGACCCTCTGTGCGCGACGTGGTGCTCAGCCAATGTTTGACGAATGTAACGGCCTTACGCCCTGACTTAAAAGTGCGTGAGAAGATGATTGTATGAAGACGGCCCAGGTCTGACCGACAGACTTCTGCGAGCTTTTCAAGGCGCTCGAGTTCTTGAAGCGTAATTGTTGCGGCTAGCTGGCCACGATCGGCACGCTGCTTGGTATCATCAAGCTCGTCTTGCAAGTGCCCCACCGCAGCGTTTAGAGCTTTCACCTGTTTGGAAAAGGACTTGATACTGCTGCCGAAGACCGACAGATCGTTTTTTATCTCTGCTGTGTGGCGCAGCGTCTTGTCCTGTCGTGCCCGCAAATCAGCGAGGTCTTCCCTGAGTGTAGATGTAGCTTTCAGGAAATTATCGTCTCCGGCACCTGAGCTGGAGGCCTTGCCCTGGACTTGCCGCCTTAGCCTTGATTCTTCTGCCCGGCGTCGACTTTGCGTCATTTGCGGGATAAGAAACTGAGGGGCGAGAGACTCGCAAGCTGTTTTTAGCTTGGAGACAATGCGCTTAGGTGAAACACGCTTACCGGAAGTATCAGCTTTCCTTTGCAGTATGCCGCGAATTTGGTTCCAGTGTTCATCTAGTCGTGCCAGGTCGCTTTCTAAGGAGTTTGGAGTGCAGTCAGCAGCAAGTGCGGTCTCAAGATGATTCCAGTCGTCAACTCGTCGCGCTTCACATCCTATAGACGAAAAGAACTCTGAAAACTTATGAACCTCGGCGCTAGTTACACAAACTGGTTTACCGCCGTACGCGTAATGAACTATCGCTCCATGAAGCGAAGAACCGCAGTAAACCTTGGCATGCGCTAGTATTGCAGTAGTTTCCATTAAAGTAGGAAGCTGCTCCACAGCTATCTGCGGACCCTGGTAGAGCTTTGAGGCTTTGCGGGCTATAAAATCGTCGTTATGAATAGGCCCGATCGGGAGAAAGATCGGCACGAGCTTTCTCTTTTCGCAAGCGGCGCGAATGCAGGCGCAAACTTCATCCAGCGATGAGTCAGCACCAATGTATCTGCTCTTTAAATGGAACACGGCCAGCTCGTGGCCAGCGGGAACAAATTTAGAATTTCTATCTAAGAAGTCGTCCCATTGCTTCTCCAGCGTCTCTTTAGACCATACCGCCGATATGCCGACCGCGGAGTCGGGGACGACGCGAGGGTCAAGCGATGGCTCAAAGCTTTGCAGAAACGCGGCGCTGGAGCTGTCTCTGACTGAGAGATAATCAGCCGAGCTGAGAGCTGATCTGATAAGGCTGTTTTCGGTATTAGGCAGCGGGCCGGGTACTCCAGGAGCATTCCAGCAAAGAGCAGTCTCGGCAGCCTCTGCCAGCAGACTTGCTCCGATCCACAGCGAAGGGTACGCGAGCAGCGAATCTTCGGGACTTTCAGAGTAAATTGGGTTCAGGGCAGGCGAGCAGTCTATAATATTGCCGCCACCGACAATTACACCACTGATCTCTTTGTGAGCTTTCAAAATTTCCGCAAAGCTCACGGTTTCGACGGAGTCCGAAACCACCGGGGAGCCGCCAATCGGCGAAACAAAAAGCAGGGGCGTATTTAAGTCTGATAGCTTAGACTTAATAATCTCAGGGAAGATTAGGTCGCCATAGTTCGCGACATCAAAGGTGCCAAAGCAGGCAATAGCCATGTAATCACCAAGTTACCTAGGAATTTAATGCTTGGTGATAGCCTATTCTTCTATATTTATCTAGGTAGAGCTCTGTTGATAGGTGCTTTGTCGTGTTTTATTAGAGAGTTAAACTGATTTATCTGACTTTCTCGCACTATGCTTAGAGCAATTAAATTTCTGATTGCCTGTGTTGTTCTTGCCGCTGTTATCGCAGTCGCTGTTGTCTATTGGGGCAAGCAAAGATTAAGCGAGTGGAGCCACACAGTCGTAGTACCGGACGAGGTTGCAGTTATCGATTTCCCGCGAGGCACGAAATTAGCGGAACTGGCTGAGCTGCTCGAGGCTTCAAATGTAGTCGACGAACCACTTTATTTCCGGGCATGGGTTAGATTCTTTTCTTCTTATCAGAAATTTCAAGCCGGTATGTATCGGTTTGAAGGGCCGGTCAGTCCTCAGGAAATCGCGCGAAAGATGATCGAGGGAGACATATACATCCCTGTCGTCCTCCAGTTTACGATTCCCGAAGGCTTCACTCAGAAGCAAGTTATCGAGCGCTTGGTTGAGTTGAAGGTCGGTTCAATCGAAGATTTCGAAAAACTTGTCAACGACAAAGCCTTCCTCACAGAAGTTGGTATAGATGCGAGTTCGCTTGAAGGCTTTTTATATCCGGCGACCTACCAGTTCAGCGAGTTTCCGGGACCGCGGGAGGCCTTAACTTCGGCGGTTACGACTTTCTGGAGCAAACTTCCGCAAGGTTATGAAAACTCAGTGCGCGATCTTGGGCTCTCTCTGGTTGAAGCAGTCACGTTTGCGTCACTTATCGAGCTTGAAACACGCCTTGATGAAGAGCGCCCATTGGTGTCTGAGGTTATCTGGACTAGGCTGAAGCGCGGAATGCCGCTGGGTATCGACGCAGCAATTATTTACGGAATTAAAGACTATACAGGGGACTTGAAATTCCGACACTTGAAGGACTCATCAAACCCGTACAATACGCGGATTCACGCGGGCCTTCCACCGACACCGATTGGTTCTCCGTCTCTTGCGTCTTTGCAGGCGGTGCTTACTCCAAGCAGCCAAGGCAATCTCTATTACGTGCTTGATCCTGAGGACGGTTCTAGGCACATTTTTTCTAAAACTCTGCGTGAGCATAATCGGCACGTACGTAAGCTAGTCCGGCATCGGCGCAAATAGAAACAATTATCTTTTATATGACTACTCAGCGATCTCTACTACTTACTTTGTTTATAGTACTGCTTCTGGTCGAAGCGTGTGCCCCTAAAGCTCACCGTATTCCGCAGAAGGAGCTTCGAAGCTATGACTTGGTAGTTTATGGCGGGACCCCCGGGGGTGTCGCGGCATCCGTAGCTGCTGCACGCAGCGGGTTAAGCGTAGCGCTAGTGTCTCACCTCAATATCGTTGGGGGGATGGTTTCATCAGGGTTGGGCGCCTCCGACGTGGGTGATGTCCGAACAGTAGGCGGTTTTGCTCGTGAGTTCTTCGATCGCGTTGGAGAGTATTACGGAAAGAACGAGCCGATCTACCGTTTTGAGCCGCAAGCGGCCGAACGGGTCTTTGAGGACCTGCTCGCGGAGGCCGGCGTGTACGTTTACAGAAACTCTCCGCTGCATCACCTAAAGCAAAGTGAAGGCCGAATTCTCTCGATTAGCTCGTTGCGCGGCGAACAGATCAAGGGCCGCATATTTATCGATGCAAGCTACGAAGGAGACTTAATGGCAAAGGCCGGCGTTTCTTACACCTTGGGTCGCGAGGGGAGAGAGGTGTACGGTGAGAGTCTCGCGGGTTTCCAGACTGCGAACCGCCGCCATGTATTTACAGTGCCTGTTATGGCCGTAGATGAGAGCGGCAACCCGATTTATGGTGTTTCGAGAGAAGGCTGGGCTGATGTCGGGACTGGGGACAAAAAAATACCGGCCTATAATTTTAGGCTTTGCTTAAGCAAGGATCCGGATAACCAGATTCCTTTCGAGCAGCCTGAAAGCTACGACCCTGCGATGTATGAACTTCTTATCAGGCATATCGCAGTGCACCCCGGGATAAAGCTCAGTAGTTTACTTTATTTCTTTCCACTCCCCGGTGATAAAGTTGATATCAATAATCGCGGGCCCGTTTCTACGAATTTTATTGGTGAGAGTTGGGAGTATCCGGAAGCGACTCATGCTCGTAGGAAGCAAATTTGGCAGAGGCACAAGGATTATACGCAAGGCTACTTATATTTCTTGATGAGTGATACCCGAGTCCCCGTTCGTTTGAAAAAGGCGCTGTCAGCTTGGGGATACTGTAGGGACGAATTCACGGAGTCTGACAACTGGCCGCCGCAGTTGTACGTCCGTGAGGCGAGGAGGATGCTTGCGGAGTTTGTTCTGACCGAATCTGACGTCAGGCAGAACAGACGCAAGTCCGACTCGGTCGGTATGGGATCAATGCCGATTGAATCGCATCACGTGCAAAGATTGCTTACCGACAAGAATACCGCTGCCAACGAGGGTTCGGTCGTAGTGAAAGTGGAGCCGTATGAAATTCCGTTCAGGGTGATGCTTCCGAAGCGCAGTGAGGCTAGCAATCTTCTTATTTCAGTGACGGTTTCAGCCTCTCATGTTGCCTATAGCTCGCTCAGGATGGAGCCGGTATATATGGTGCTTGGACAGAGCGCCGGAATCGCGGCTGCTCAAGCCGTTCGCTCGGGGGTCGCTGTGCAAGATGTTGATATTCCAGCACTTCAGCGGCAACTTGTCGCCGAGGGGCAGGTAATTCATTTGCAGTAGGAACCCATCACTGGCTTGCGGCGGCAGCCAAGCCTAGTTAGACTTAAGCCGGTTAAAACAATACAGCTAATCAATGATAAATACTTATCTCCCAATTCTGATCCTAATTGTTATCGCGGCGGGTTTTGTAGCGACAATGCTCATATTGGCGATAATCCTTGGACCGAAGAATGTCACCGAAGTTAAGGACGATCCCTTTGAGTGCGGGACGGTAGGTTCAGGTAATGTCTCTCAACGACACGGAGTGAAGTTCTATCTTGTTGCCATGACGTTCATCGTGTTCGACTTAGAGATAGTATTTCTCTACCCTTGGGCGATTCAGCTCAAAGAATTGGGTTGGCACGGCTTCTGGGTAATGCTGCCGTTTCTCGTAATTCTTACAGTCGGCTTACTTTACGAGTATCGCCGTAAAGTTCTCGACGTTCTCTAGCTTGCACTGCTGGTGTTTGACCGCTAGGTCTACATCGAAAATCAAGTCGGCGTTCGGCGGAATGCCAGCGCCAGCGCCCCGGGGGCCATATCCCAGTTTTGATGGAATCATCAGCCTGCGTTTTCCACCAACTTTCATGCCTGCGACTCCCTCGTCCCAACCACGAATCACTCGTCCCTTGCCGAGTGGAAATATAAATGGGCGCCCGCGGTCGAGAGAACTGTCGAACTTTTGCCCTTTGCTGCCGTTGTCGTTGAGCCAGCCGGTGTAGTGGACGGATACATTCATTCCCGGCTCAGCGGTGTCACCGGAGCCAACCTGGAGATCCTTGTATTGAAGCCCAGATGATGTTGTCACAAGGTCCGCTTCAGCTAACACAAGCGACGGGAGAACAAAAAGGGAAATGGTCAATGCTAGAAGTTGTTTCATTATGGATTGAGTCCGAATTCTCGTTTAAGCGGGTCTAAACAGACGAACAAACGTTAGCACAGAGCAGGTGCTCGTCCAATAAAAGGAAAGCGCGGGGTGTATTTCCGCGATTTCTTGCTAAGACTTCAGGGGAAATGCTCCAGCACGCTGCGCATGCCCGCTCAAAGTCGAAGGGCGCTGTGCGTTTCGCGTGGAAAAGACATCGTCCTCCGGGCGCATAGTCTGTTCTATCCCAAGCATTTCCAGCCAGTCGTCGACGGCCAGGGTCTCGCTGAACTTTCTTGAGGAGATTAGTCCTGCTGATCTCATTCTCATCCGACGATCGCGGTCGACTGCTAATTCAATAATTCGGTCGGCAGCGCTGTCCAAATCTTCGCCGTCTATAATGAAAGAGTTGGTTCCGTCTTGCGCGTAGCGGGAGATGCCCCCAGATGAAGAAAGAACGGGCACAGCGCCGCATGCCATTCCTTCTATTCCGGTTCGGCCGAAACCGTGCCAGTACGACAGATCTATCACTATGTCAGCCGCTCGGTAGGAGTCCGCTACTTCTCTGGGAGTCAGTTCGCCGGCCATTTTAACGAATCCACTTAGGTCGGAGGGGAGGGCGGATGTTTCGCCGAACATTGTCATTTCAAGTTCGGGAAGTCTGGATCTGAGCAGTCTCAGCAGTTCAATGGTTTCCCTGCCGCCGCGTCGGGCAGTAGCAAGTCGCAGCATTCCTGCTAGCCTAGGTCGGCCGCGCCATAAGTGCTGTTCACCCGGATAGAAAATACTGTGATCTAGCCCGGGTGATACGAGATCGACATCGACATCATGCTCTGAGGCAACAGTCTCAGCTAGAAACTTGGTCTTTGCCACACATCGCAGTCCTAGTTCATAAGACTTTCTCGCGTCCTTTACTCGAGAGAACTCTTCTGAGTGTGAATAGAACCACGGTTCATAATCTTGAACATAATAAAATGCCTTCAGTGCCGGATGGCGGCGCTTCAAGGCCGCAATGATGTAAGCAGTTGTCCAAAACGTTCCGACGACCGCCTGATTGCTCCAGTCCAGAGAGAAAAGCTGCTCCAGCGATGTTGAGACGACAGGGGCAAGACAGGTGTAGTCTTTTACATTGACGGGGCCAAGACTGATCACCCGCGCTTCGATACCTCGCTGCACCATTTCGTTGGCATGCTGTATCACGGATATAGAACCGCCGCCGAGAATTACCCCGGGCAGTAAAAACACGACGGGAGCATTTGAAATCACCGGCGAGCCTGGATTCAGAAAGCTGGCCTGGCGGTCATTGCCGAGGAAAAGTTTCTGCTTCTTGCTGAGAGAAAAAGGCTCGCTTGGTCTGACTAGTGACGGTACTAATGCGTCGTATTCAGCTCTAAGGTCGGCGAGCGGTGTTCTTCGAGCGAAGTCGTCCGTAAGCGCTTTGAAAAACTTAGACCACCTAGCATCAAACAACGGCCGACCAAGGTCGACTCCGCCATTGGATGTAGGATCCTGCTCTGTGTGGCTGCTTGAGGAAAAGACAAATGCGTCATCGGCGCAAACCGTGTCAGCGCCGTTTAACGCCAAGCGCAACCCGTAGTCTGTTAGCTCGATTGAGTTGCCGTGGTAACAATCATCGAACACACCAAAGCGGTCGAGAGCCCAGCGTTTTATGTAAATCGCGCAGCGTTCCGGTTTCGGGATGTTTGGCCTGGAGCGTGGTGAAAGTTGTGCTATTTTTTTGGATGCCGACGTATGCGAGTCGCCTATGTTGATTTCGATCTTTGTATTTTCTGAGTTGTTGGAGATAGGCGAGGCAAGTGCAATATTTGGCCGCGAATAGGCAGCTTTTTTAAGTCGATCGACCAAGCCGGAGTCGATCAGCGTTCCGGAATCAATTAGCAGCACATCGGTGTCCGCAGCAATGGCTTTAAGCCCCGCAGCCCTTAGACTAAACGGGCCGGCACTGTCTCCCAGCGCGACCAGTTTAACCCGTCCTGAGAATTGTGAGCAAAACGACTCCAATATGCTTAGTTCTTCACTTTTCTTGTCCTTCGCAGCGAGCAGGATTGGCGCAGTCGGCGGTGCATGCTTCAAAGCACTTCGAAGAGACATTAAATCTGCATCAAGACTGGAACCCGAAACCACGAGTAACGATAAAGGACGTTCTTTACCGTCTGTTTGGACAAACTCACGAAGGCACTGGGCTTCAGCCTTGCTTAGTTTAGTCGAAACCGCAGACTGTCGTTCGGTCTCTTTTAGCTGTTGAATCCAGCGAGCGATCTTGTCTTTTTGCTGTGTGCTGACGTCTGCGCTCCAAAACAGCTCATGAATTCTTCGGGCCAAGGCACTCGCATCATACGGGGCTATCACGGCCGGAAAGGCTTCGGGCCGTATAGTCTGGGCAGTCGACTTGTCTGTAACTACGCTTATTGCTCCGCACGCTGCAGCATCTAGCGCTAATGGTTCGAAGCCTGCAATTGTTCCCAAGAAAGCGGCAATCTCATTAGACGCAAAAAGTTCCGCAAGTTGTCCGCTGTCGGGTTGAAAGATGCAGCTGTCGGCTTTATCAACAATAGTCTTAAAGCGTGCTTTCCTTTCGCTAAGAATTACGGCTGTTATCTTTGCCGTAGCGTGTAGAGCTCTCAGTTCATCAATGCAGTTTGCTGCGAACTCAATCTCCCCATCTGATGTATGAGGTGTGAAGACCAATACAAGAGACTTTCCGTCTCGTTCCACGGGCAGGGAGCGGAAAAGCTCTGTATTGACCTCAGGTGCAATTAGGACACCGTCCTTCAGGAACGAATTCTCTGCCGCTAAATGCTCAAGCAGCCACCTGCTGGTTGTGAGCGGCGTGAATAGCCCATGAATAGAGCAGTATGCAGAGGATGTTAGTTCCGGATGTTCGTGAGATACACACAAGTGTGGTGCAAACTGGAAAAACGCACAAACAGATGCGCCGCAAAGACGACGCAGCGTGTTAGCGCAATGCGTAGCGTCCCAGGTTGTTGTGATGCACCAATTGATGGTCATAGACTCCAGGTTTGAAACAAACTCGGAGAACCGATAGACCGGGTATCCGTCTATGGAAAACGGCTGCGTAGAGTCGGAAGCTATGACAAACACAACCCTGTTGCCTTGATCTACCAACGTTTTGGCTAGGCTTAGAACTTGAAATTGCCATCCACAATTTTGCCTGGAGGTTTGCCAGTTGGGTGAAAGGAATATCGGTATGGTCGGCCCTGCGGCTGCCTGGTTTCTTAGCATAAGTGAGTCGCTAAGCGCTCTCTCGACTCTCCAACGTTCGTAAGGGGAGGTGAAGCACTCGATTTCGGCTGGGTATACCACCGGCTGCTGTAGATCCAGGTAGTAAATGAATCGGCCCGACGGCGGACGGGACAACGGCCAATTGAACTCGTGGCCGCTTATTGAATGCTTCCGCCGATCGAACTGTCGTAGAAATTTTACAGATGTCAGCCAGACCAGTCCCGCGTTCTCGCAAGCGGCGAGGGCGCGAGTGGATTTGTTAGCTTGCTTCGTCGATCCCGCGATATCCGCAAAGCCTCTGCCTTCTGGAATGCTCGCACCCTGGCCGCCGTATGGAGTAGGCTGAACCAGTCCATCGCGCGGCAATGCGTCGTATGCCTGTAGCAGGCCGGCGACAGAGAGAAATGTTAGATCGACATCGTCCCTGGCAAACAGGACCAAATCTCGGACGGGTGATTCGGAATCAGACTGAAAAGACTCCCACGAAGGGCTCTTTCCGATTTCCACGGTACTAAGTGGGCTCCTTCGACCAAGGCCAGTCGTCGCGGCTATTCTAGTGATGTCTTGGTTAGTCTTGCTGCCTGAATTCAGCACAGTGACTGAGGCAGGTCTAAGGTTTTCGGCAGCCAGAATCCGGTCAAGCTGATCTAAGCACTTCATGAGGGGCGCAGCCAGTCCGGAAGACTCAACAACTATATGTACCCTCGACTGAGTAGGTTCACCAAGCTGAGGCTTGTCGTTTGGAACTCGATTCAGCTCAAGCAATTCTACCTTCAATTGGTCTAAGGCATGGCGATCACCCGCCCCGGGGCGGCGACCCGGACATTGCCAAATCTTTTTCGGTTTACCTGCTCTGACCGCGAAGACCTCGACGCTGCCTTCCGGCAATCGCTCAAGTAGTTCCTGAGGGAATCTGACTTCGAAGCCGGAAAATAGCGGGGCCTGCAAGCCCTCGAATTTGCTCTGAACGTCGTGTCGGGGAAAGAGCGCGGGGACTGTTAGCACCTGCTCGCCTGAGACATGAACTGCAACCGACAAGCCGGACCTGTTCTCGATAGCCCAGCCGGCAAGCACTCCCGGCGCGGACGAATTATCGGGCTCCAGATCAATGTGGTGCAGAAATGGGCAGCCTTTGCGCTGAAGCGATTCAGGAAGTAGGTCCTTAAAAACGCTCATATTTATGCCTATCGAGTCCTCATGTGCCTGCCCGCCGAAAATTAGTTTAGATAGCAAATTCCTCAAACATTTGCGAGGCTGCGGCGGACCTAAGGGGTAGGTTAGCGTAATTGTAGGATGATTACGGCAGTCTTGCTCGACAGAAAGCCGAGCTTCTTATAGAAAATGCACGCAAATCTGCTAGTTTTAACACCTAGGGCCAAATGGCCAAGAGGCAGGGCAAGAAAATGAATAAGGACCTTTCGATTGCAGTTGTTGGACTCGGCTATGTCGGACTTCCGGTGGCCGTTGCTCTTGCCCGAAAATTCCCCGGGACGGTCGGCCTAGACATTTCAGCCAAGCGCATCGAGCAATTGCGTGCGGGTTCCGACCCGATAGGCAGCGTGGAAGATGAACAGCTTCAATCCTGCGGTTTGAAGCTAACTTCTGACCCCGAAGATTTGCGCGGTGCGAATTTCTTTGTTGTTGCGGTTCCCACACCGGTTGATGAGAACCATAACCCGGATTTGACTCCGTTGAAGAAGGCTTCGTACACGGTCGGTAATGTGCTTCAACCGGGTGCGATCGTGGTTTATGAGTCAACCGTTTACCCCGGTGTGACCGAGGACATTTGCGGTCCGGTGCTCGAAAATGCCTCCGGTCTTAAACACGGAGTGGATTTTAAACTTGCCTATTCGCCCGAGCGTATTAACCCCGGGGACAAAGAGCATACGCTGGAGCGAATAACGAAGGTGGTTTCAGCAGAGGATGAGGCTACGCTTGAGGTAGTTGCTCAAGTATACGAAGAAATTATCGATGCAGGTGTCCACCGAGCGCCAACCATTAAAGTTGCCGAGGCTGCTAAGGTCATCGAAAACACGCAGCGCGATCTTAACATAGCTTTGATGAACGAGTTGGCTATCATCTTTGAAAAGATGAATATCGCAACCCGGGATGTCTTGGCTGCAGCTAACACTAAGTGGAATTTCCTGCCATTTCGCCCGGGTCTTGTCGGTGGGCACTGCATCGGTGTCGACCCATACTACTTAACCACGAAGGCGGAACAACTAGGGTATCATCCGCAGGTAATTCTTGCGGGCCGTAGAATTAACGACGGTATGGGTGCTTTTATAGTCCAACGGCTAATTCGGATGCTGGCTAATAATGGGAACCATATTAAAGGAGCTCGGATCGGAGTATTCGGAATTACATTCAAGGAAAATGTTGCAGATATTAGGAACAGCAAAGTTCCGGATATCGTTACGGAGCTTGATGCATTCGGCTGCATTCCAATTGTACATGATCCTTTGGCCGACAAGGCTGAAGTGGAAGAGGAATACGGCATTGCGTTGAGCGACTGGTCTGAGTTGAGCGATCTTGACGGTGCGATTTTCGCGGTTGCTCATGACGACTACTTAGGTATGCCGATAGACGAACTTTGCAGCGGTTTGGTCGATGGTGCGTCGTTTATCGATGTTAAGTCTGCGATGACTGCCGATGATCTGCGTGGGGATCTCCACTACTGGAGTCTATAGACATCGGACGGATGATGTACGACGAAACCCAGGACGAGCTGCGCAGTGAACCTAAAACATGGCTTGTAACCGGAGCGGCGGGTTTTATCGGCTCAAACTTGGTCGAAAAGCTGCTTCTGCTGGGACAAACTGTCGTTGGGCTCGACAACTTTTCGACCGGGCACGCCGCGAATTTAGAGGATGTTCAGAAGGCTGTCACGAGCGACGATTGGAAGCGTTTTAGCTTTCTTGAGTCGGATATAACGAGCCTAGAGGCATGCTGCGATGCATGCCGCAGCGTTGACTATGTGCTTCACCAAGCGGCTCTGGGCTCAGTCCCCCGTTCGATTAAAGACCCTATCGCCAGCAACAACAGCAACGTCGATGGCTTTTTGAATATCTTAGTAGCTGCGCGCGATGCCGGAGTCAGCAGACTTGTCTATGCTTCTTCTAGTTCTGTTTACGGCGACCACCCGGCTTTGCCTAAGGTGGAGCAGAACGTCGGTGTTCCTTTATCCCCATACGCCGTAACGAAGTATGTAAACGAGCTGTATGCCTCGGTCTTTGGCCGCGCCTATGACATGGAGCTTGTTGGGCTTCGGTATTTCAATGTTTTCGGCAAGCGCCAGGATCCCAATGGTGCCTATGCAGCCGTAATTCCGAAATGGACCGCTTCGCTTCTGGCCGGTGAGCCCTGCGTGATATACGGCGACGGCGAAACATCCAGAGATTTCTGCTACGTAGACAACGCTGTTCAAGCGAATATTTTAGCGGCGTGCTGTAGTAACTCCGACGCCGTTGGGCGGGTGTTTAATGTCGCCGTAGGCGAGCGTACGAGTCTGAATGAGCTTTACCAGGCAATTATTTCGGCGATTAAGACCGAGCGGCCTGATTTCGAAGCAGCGAAACCCAGTTATACCGACTTTCGCGCCGGTGATGTCCGACACTCGCTGGCCGACATCTCTTCGGCGTCCGAGCTGCTTGGCTACCAGCCGAGCCACGATGTCAGCAGCGGTTTAAAGCAAGCGATTGCTTGGTATGTCGAGTCGCTAGCCTAGGCGGATTTGCGTGTTGGCGGCTTCTTGCTCTCGCCGCCCTCCGTTCTTACTTCGATAGCCTTCACCGGTGCGCCAATGCTCGGCAAGAAGGATCTTAGGCTTTTTTCCAGTTCTTTCATTTCTCGCACAGACTTCTCAAATCTAGATTCGCGCCCCGAAAGCAGGCGGCGGACCTTTGCGAACCCTGAGAGAAATCGCCAGCGGCGCGTCTTGGTAAGCGCCGCGTAATGTTCAGACGCCCTTTCCAGCAAATTTGCCGCAATTCGGAGTTTATCCTCCTGAAGCTCCAATTGTGCCGTAGTGGATTTAAGCTCCGCACCCTGTAAGCGTGCGTCGCTGCGAAGTGCAGCAGCTTCCGTTCGGGCGGCTGAGAGCGCAAGGAGAGCGTCGTCGCGCTTTTTGAGTAGTTCCTTAGAAGTGTTTTCGTAGCCGCTGAGCTTGTTTTGCAGCAGGTCCAGTTGAGAGCGAATGTTTTTGCGCTCCGTTTCGAGTGACGTGTCGAGCCATTCTTTTTCGGCTTCGTAAGCGGCTAGCACGTCTTTAGATTCATCCGATACGTCCAGTTTGCTACTAAGATCCAAGATCGATTGATCCGCCAGCGCCTCGTTTAACTCAAACTGAGATGCGCTTAGATATGCTGTACTTTCAATGGGTCCACAGCGGTGATGTATTAAATTTTCGTCAAAATACTCATTCAGAGTTTGTTCGCGAACACTGTCCAGCGCATTTGCGCCGAGCGATTCTAAGTCCTGCCTTAACTTGTCTGCGGTTTGACTTAAACCTGCTGCAAGAGTGTCAAACGGGACAATTAATCTTGGTATTTCGCGGGAGGAGTTCAGCGCAGCTACCATGTAGTGCTCCCACAAGGCGATTCCTACATGCAGAGGAATCTGATTCTTAATGTGCATTGCCCTGGCAGCCGCTACGGGATGGCGATAGACGATGACCGCGGCCGGATCACTTGCTGCAGCAAGCCAGGATCGAAGCAAAAAACTGAAACGAATGTCTTTTAACATTGCGGGCTTCGTTGCATCGAACTTCGTCAGAATACCCGCTGCACTACGGCGCTCTGTAGAGTCGAGCGAGCCATCAAGCAATTCAGGTTCGAGTAGAGCGACCTTATTCCAGGTGCTGCCGGAAATCTGCATAAGGCTGCGGTTGATCTGGCGGACGTCGCGTCGCTCCCAAGTCCCCATCGGGCTTGAGCTTGATGCGCCTACGCTTTGATGCGGTGGCCCGAACTGGCAGCCCATTAATGTGAGGAGTCTTGCCGTGACTGATGTTCCGCTACGAGGAGCGCCGAGAACGAAAAACTGCATGATTTGCCTCTGTGCGATTGTGGAAAAATACTACAGCAGCCGGAGATCTTCGGCAAAGAAAACCTAAGTTCCCGAGGATGCAGTTATTTCAATAATTAGGTCTAGTAGGAGGGAGGGGTTGCTGCGGAACTTATACTTGTGCAGCACGCCTGCGCCGGAATACTCCTCGGGGACTAAGCCGGGAGCGGATGTGAGTCTAATGTAGGGAGTGTCGTTCAGGTAGTCGCGAACGAATTGATTGCTCAATTGATCTCCCTCATCGCCTTGAAGGAATAGATCGACTATGGCGCAGTGTATTTGATTAGACGAAATTATTTGCTCAGCCCGATCGGCGCTCTCCGCGCAGAAAACAGTGTAGCCGCGGCCTTCTAGGAAGTCTTTCAGTGCGGCGAGGAGGTCAACGTCATCGTCGAGTAGAAGGATGGCGGCGCTCATGGTCCATCACATCCGATAATTTTGCACAGTTCGTCTGCGATCAGGCGATGACCGAGAGGGGTTAAGTGCTGATCAAGCGGGTAATACATGCTTTCGTCAAGCCGGGCGCTTAGATCCAGAACTACGACACGCTTGTTGAGAGCTTGAAACCGCTTGTCGTTGCTTACTAATTTTTCGAACTGACCCAGCATCTCATTGTTGCGCTCGGCGGGAGGGGTCACGTCAAGAAGCACGATGTTTGTTCGGGCGGGAAGTAAATTAACCACGGGTGAGAGCGATGTGGCCAGTGCTTCAGTTTCGCTTTGTCGTTTTGTGGCAACGTCTGTCCCGGACCATAGCTTGGGCAACAGCTCGAACACGTATTTGCCTAGGTAATAGCGTGAAGCTTCACGGTTGTTCATTATTGCGCGCCGGTAGTCGTCTTCGCTCGGACCGACCCGCTCTGACGGCTTGTTAAGGTATTCCAGGTTCTCCGGATATGCCTCTGAAGAATACTGGACAATCAGCCAATCTAGGGCTGAACGATCCAGCCTATCCAACATTTTTAGCTGACGCTGAGTGCCATAAGCCGAGATCGCAGCGTTTAGGACTCGTTTGCCGCTGCTTATCTCCAGCTGGGCCGGGAAAGAAGCATACTGCTGAACTCCCCAGCCCAACGCTTGAGAATCTCCAATTACAATCAGCTTCGGTTTTTCGAGTGACTGATCATCGCCGCGAAGTCCTTCTTGATTGATGGTGATGATGCTTTCGAATTCTCTATTATTGAAGTCGCAGCGTCCGGGGCGCAGTACGTAGCCCAGCTGTTTGTCATAAACAGAGCAGTTTAGAGAGGCTTCAATGACAGAGCGTTCGCTGTCTTGATAGAATTGTCTTAGAGCCGGGGTGAAGGAAGGCAGTAATGTCGGCTGGCCTAATATAATCGACAGGCTGCCCTCAAATACCAAAAACAAGCTCGCGGCAACAATCACCGGGACTAGGAGAATTGCCGCGAGCGCCTTCATCGACAGTGTTTGGATGCGGCTATATGTTCTTGGCGGCCTTTACGGCAGCGTCGTAGTCGGGCTCCTGTGCGATATCGCTCACGTATTCGACGTGCTTGATCTCACCCGATTGGTCAGCCACAAAAACTGCGCGAGCAAGCAGCTGAGGTCCTTGCCATACCACACCGAAGTCTTCGCCAAATGAACGGTATTTGTAGTCGCTGGCGGTGGTAATTTTGTCGACTCCCTCGGCGCCGCACCAGCGTTTCTGTGCGAACGGTAGGTCCATGCTGACGACTAGTAAAGCGAAGTCGTCGCCGAGCTTGGAAATCTCTTCGTTGAATCGCTTGGTTTCAGTTGAGCAAACTGGAGTATCCAGACTTGGAACCGAGCAAACAATGAGCTTCTTTCCGGCAAAATCCGACGACTCCAGATCGCTTAAGTCGTTAGCTGTGAGTTTAAAAGAAGGAAGCTTATCTCCGACAGAGAGCTCTCGGCCCGCGACGGCTGTCTTTTCGCCTTTGAAACTAATATTCTTGTTGGAAGTGTTCATAGCTTTAAACCCTCTGCGTGTTGAGCAAACAATGCTGCACAGGATATGGTTGTTTCTGTACGAAGTCAAAAGTCGATGCTGGTGATGCAGCATACTTTTCGGTGGTTTAATTGACTATATTTCGCCTACTTATTCTGCACCTAATCGGCTGGCCGCTGACGATAGTTTATTGGACGGTCGTAGTCTCTGTTTCTTTGCTCACGCTGAGAAAGTTTGCGAGTGAGATTATAGTTCCGGCTGCGCATCTCTGGGGAAGGGCGATGCTTGCCGTCTCAGGTGTTGCGGTCGAGGTTGAAAATGCCGAGCTGCTCAAGCAGCGCAGACCAAGGGTGTTGATATTCAACCATCAGAGTGCACTGGATTTGTTTTGGGTGCCGCGTATTGCCCCCTCCGGCTCATTCATTGTCGCGAAGAAAGAGCTAAAGTATGTGCCCGGCTTCAACATTGCCATCTGGGGTTCCAAGTCGATTTTTATTGACCGCAAAGATCACGAGAGAGCGCTTCAAAGCTTGCGCAACGTTGCTGAGCGTCTGATTGACGAGCGAGCGACTGTAATTATGGCGCCGGAGGGCACCAGGACTCGCGACGGGCTAATGCGTCCGTTTAAGAAGGGTCCGTTTAGAATTGCAATGGAGGCGGGGGTAGATATTTATCCGGTAGTAGTCAGCGGAGCCTATTCGCTGCTGCCGCGCGGAGGGTTGTTTCCTCGACGGGGGAAGCTTTTGGTTCGCTGCTTGCAGCCTATCGACGTTTCGAACTGGACTTTAGATAGACTGGATTCGCACATTGAGGAAGTGCGCAGGCTAATGATTGCCGCCTGCGATGATTACTCGTCAGAAGGTTCTTGATCCTTTTTTCGGTTTAGAGATTGTTCGATTGACTGCAAAGCACTGGTAGGCAAGAAAATAAGAGCTACGCCGACGGCGAAAGGTATTGCGATTATAATTAGTAATATGATGAGCAGCGTGGACATAAGTAATCCGTCGTTAAGTGGTCAGTGAAAGATATGCAAGAGACTCTCATAGGTCAATACAACAGTGAGTTGGAGGCAAGCGAGGCTTGCGCTCAGCTCGAGGCTGCAGGGATTCCGGCTCGTATCATCAAAGACTTTGATGGGGGCCAGTTCCCTCAACTGCAAATAGACTGCGGCGTAGGTTTGCTTGTTGCGGCGAAGGATGCCGATGCTGCAATGGATCTACTTGATGAGCTTGAGGAAGGCTAAAGGCTGTGGGGTCGGCGCTGTCGGTTGTTGTTCCAACTATGAATGAGGAGCTTGGTATCGCGGGGTTGCTCGATTCTTTGGGTAAGCAGCAGCAGGTGAGTCTGGAGATTATAGTCGTCGACGGCGGATCCAGCGATGCGACCGTCGAGCTGGCGCGCACGGCGGGCGCCCTAGTTATTGAAACGGACGCTGGGCGTGCGATTCAAATGAACGCCGGTGCTGCCGCGGCGAGTAATGAGTTCGTTTTGTTTCTTCACGCGGATTCGGCGATAGCCGACGAGGGCTTGCTGGCGGCTGCATTGAGGGAGCTGCGAGCGCATCTAGATCGTTCTCGCAGCGATCGAGTTGCTGGGCACTTCAGTTTAAGATTTGTGCGCGAAGCGCAGCAGAATGATTTCGCATATTACTACTACGAGTCGAAGTCAGCTCTGAATCGTATCGAAACGACAAACGGTGACCAGGGATTTCTGATGAAGCGCTCATTTTTCGATTTGCTGGGCGGTTTTGATGAATCACTGCCGTTTCTGGAAGATCAGCGTTTTGCTGCGATGGTGAGGGAATGCGGAGAGTGGATTACCTTGCCGGGTGTGCTGGGAACTTCGGCGCGGCGCTTTGAGCAAGAGGGTTTGGGCAGGCGGATGACGCTCAGCGCGCTAATCATGGCTTTCCACAGCATCGGTTTCACCGAGTTCTTTCGCGAGGCGCCGGAAGTTTATCGTGAGCAGAGCGTCAGCCGAGGCTTGAGTCTAGCTCCGTTCTTTCGTTTGATTCACAAACTTTATTGGCGACGGGGAGTCATCAAATCTCTCAAAGACTGGCTGTCGATCGGCAAGTATGTGAGGAGAAATGCCTGGCAGCTTTTCTATGTTGTCGACGTGTTAGACAGATTCGAAGGACGGGAGGAGTCCGGTTGGCTTAAGTTTCATGATCGATGGTTTACTCGGGCGACAGACTTCCCGGTTGCGGACGCGGCGACGGCGCTACTGACATATGTCTGGTTCCTATCAGCCTGGATCTGGTTTGAGGTGGCGGATAATTAGTTTCCGATAAATCCGCTTCGAGTGCCGGCAGAGCTTCTGCTCGAAGTGCCGGCGTTAATTCCAAGCGAGGCTCGCCCGTCAGAAGAAGTCACGTTGGCGCTGACAGAAGCAGAGCTTTCTTCGTGTCTGTGGCGATGCGAGGCCCGTCCGGGGATCGGATGCACCCCGCGTCTATGTCCCCGTCCATCGGTAATGTAATAGCCGGGTCTACGGTGAGAATCTCGATTGTCAACGATTACGACCCTTGGGCTGCCTTCAGGCTGCGATTTAACTTCTTGCTTTTCCGCCTCGGCGCTCTGACGCGCAATTATGAGACTTTGAATTTCTTCTTCGCGCTGGGCGATTAGCTGCGCACAAACTGAGCTTTCTATTTCGCTGTCGAGACATTTTGCGCGCACATGCTCGATCGAGGCATCCAGGTCGTAGTTCCGTTTGGCCTTGAGGCGCAGCATATCCAGGTCATGCAGCCAAAGCTTGCGGTCGCTAAGCGCTTTCTCTTGAGCACTAGGCGCAGGTGCGCGAGATACCGAAAATTCCTTAGAAATCGGACCATTACAAGGACCGTTAGTCCAAACTCCGTCGCAAAGCTGCACTTCGGCAGAAGCCGCAATGGGCGATAGACAGACAATTATCGCGAAAATACCAATTAATTTTAAGTGGTTGCGCATTTAAGTATTTTACAGCGCTTTAAGTCCAGGTGCAAACACTAGGAAGGCTTAAGAGTAGCCAGAGTATACCCGCAGCTTCTAGTCTTAAGATAAATTCGGTCGTATTTAAGTTAAGTATTGATTAATTTAAGTTAGTCAGATAGAGACTTACGCTTAATCATGCTATATTTGCTCTAGTCTACTATCTTATTAATGCTTCCTTAAGGACCTGGCGAAAATGACCCCGATACAAATCAGAAATTTTCTAGAGATGTCATATGACGAGCTGGAAGAACTAAACCTAGAAGCTAAGCAAAAGGTGTTGGACCGCACCAGCAGCGAAGAGCTTCAGGAACATTACTTAAATTATCTGTCTAACGAAAAGCACCTTAAAGCGGTCACGGTCTGTTT
>JAUIIP010000297.1 GCA_030431555.1 bacterium | reverse complement strand
GGCTTCTGCAGTAAAACTTTTTTTTAGAAATCCGATTTCTCGGGAGCAGGTAGCGGAGTTTGCTCAGCGCTTCTCATGGAATAAGTATGTAGACGAATTGCTGAACGAAAGGACTGAACAATGAGACTCCTTCGAATGAATGTGTTGGTCGTCCTGACTGCCTTAACTCTCGGTGCCGGTTGCCTTGGCGACCCTATTCCGCAGGGCCTACACGTAGATTCGCAGATTGTAGGTAGGGCAGACGTGTTAGGGGAGTGGGTGAGATTTAACGAGCTTGGCGAGGAAGAGTACAGAATCGTGTTTAATGAAAGGCGCTCGTTTGACATCTACTATTACCGCCACCGACGCGCTGTGGTTTGGGGCATGTATGAAAAGGAAGACGGCAAATTGAGTGTACGTTATTTAGGCGGGGACATTCCTTTTGGCTGCGGCGAGCCCGGCCGTTACACAATCGGCAATGTTGAAGACGAACTGCTGGTCTCTCTAGTCTCCGACCCATGCCAAACGCGCGCACAATTCTTTCAAGGAGTTTGGCAGCGTTCAGGTCCGCAGCGAAAATAGCTTGCGGTCGAGCATCGAGAACCAGGCACCGCTAACAAGCCCGGCAGCAAGGCGTCCAATTTCCTCAGCCGACTTTGCAGCTCCTCCGTTGCCGCCTGATGCGATAACTATCCGTTCGCTTTTTTGCGAGTAATCGATGATCGGCCTTCCTGAGTCTGTGAGCGTTAAGACGCAGTTTTTGGTCTCACCCGTTAAATATTTTAGCGGAACTAGTTTAAGCAGCTGTGAAAGCAAGTCTTGAGTGTTTTTCTGTTTGGTCTTCTGATTGAACCAGTTCGCTACGTCGTCTGCTGACTCAAGCGGAAGGTCGTAGGGTCTGCCGCCAATCTTTATATAGCTCGAGCCGTTCGGATACCTAACCGGAGGAAGGATATAACAATTATCTGATTCCTCCTCACCTTCGAAAATAATACTCGGCATCCCTGCTAGGCGCTGGACCTCGGAATCAGGCAGCTCAAGGAGCACAACTGTTCTACCTTGAACTTTAAGCTGCTTGAGGTTCATAAGCCATTTCGTATAGCAGCCGCATGCTACTATTGCGCGGCTTGCTTCGAGCTCTCTGAGAGGGGTGGTAATTGCAACCCTGTCGTTATTGGCGCTAATCGAATGCACCTGCTCCTTCAGTAGAACAGCGCCGGATTGTTGAGCGAGTTTAAGCTGTGCTTTGACGAATGCTCGAGGGTTGATGTAGCCGCCTGCCGCGTCGCTGAACGCTTCCGCAGCGGTCGGGAATTTAAGATCAGGGTAAATGCGTGCCAAGTCGGAGTTCACCAAACGATTGAGTTCCTTACCTGAACCTTCCGAGCTCGCTTGAATGGCCGCAAGCAGCGTGCCTTTTTTGGACGAGGCGACACTAATATGACCGCAGCGCTGATAGAATGTTATGCCGGAGAGCCGCTCGATTTCGCTGTATCTCTGAAGCGAAATTATCGCAAGGCGCTGCCAAAGCGGGTCGGGGTCAATTGTTCGAGTAATCCGGGCTTGGTCGTAGTGACTGGCGAAGACTCCGTCGTGCGTGTCGGGATCCAACGGTTCGTCGGGGCCGATCAAAACGACCTGAAGGCCGGCTTTTGCCAGATGTCGTGCAGCGGATGAGCCAATTGGCCCTGCGCCGACAACTGCGACATCAAAATGAACCATGACTCTCCGCTGTTCTTGGCATAGCTAATTACACATGTTAACAGAAGCGTTGTTGGTTAACTTTGTATTAATGCTCCGGCTAGGTCATGACTATAACCTGGGATCAGTTTGAAGCGGTGGAGATTCGAGTCGGAACGATTATCGCAGTTGATGATTTTCCGGAAGCTCGCAACCCGGCTTACAGACTTAGTGTCGACTTCGGAGAGGCTGGAGTAAAGCGTTCCAGCGCCCAAATAACCACTCTCTACAGCAAGGACGAATTGCTCGGAAAGCAGGTTGTCGGAGTCCTTAATTTCCCTCCTAAGCAAATAGCTAACTTTTTTTCCGAATGCCTTGTCACGGGTTTCGTTAGGGCTCCGGGTGAGGTGGTGCTGGCTGTGCCGGAGCGCGAAGTGCCAAATGGGACGCGGCTTGCGTAAGCTCCTGAAATTGCAGTGTTTTAAATAGCTTGGCGTTTTTTTGCTGAGTAGGCGGCATGGGCCGGCTCAAACTCCCCATAACATTAGATATACCACTCACCACTTTCAATTTAGCGTCTGGTAAAGAAACACGGGTTTTTATGAACGGATTTGATGTTGCAGGTCTGACGCTGCAATTACAAAATTATTTTCAATCTGCATACGGATTGGGGGCTGGGGTGGCTGCCGGAGCAATATTCTTTATGAAGCTCGGTGTTCTCCTGGCATTAACGGCTGGTATAATTTATCTCGCAGTAATTTTCTTAATTGAATAGACGCGGAATAAATAATTGGTGCTGGTGGTTCCCAGACATTTACTGGCAATCTTCATAATCCTTTCGGGATTTTTGTCTATTCCTGCTGCTGCGCAAGTCAGTGAACTTGCACTTGCGAATAAGGCCGCAGGCCAATGGCTGCACATGCTTGACGATGAAGACTATCGCCAGTGCATGGAGTCGCTGCGCTATCCGCCACGAAATCAGAGGAAATGGCTGAGTGAACGCGCCGGCGAACGAGCCAAATACGGCGACGCGATCGAGCGCGAGCTGGAATCAACTTCTAGACAGGCGGACAAATTTGTCTTCCGATATAAGACTAAATTTCAACGGGGCAAAGCTGCGCAGGTAGTTACAGTGAGCCGATTTGCGGTGGTTCGCTGGGCAGTCAGCGATTACCAAGTTCTTGATTGAAACGCCGAATAGCTTAGCTAGGGATTGCGGTTTGAGGACATTGCCCAACGTTGAAGCTGGCTCGCAAGCTTGCGTTCGAAAGACTCAAACGAAGACTCAAACGCATCTCTAAACGCGGCGCGATTGTCCATGCCTTGACCCAAGTTTCTAATGTACCGGGTTACCTTCTTGAAGCCATAGGAATTGACGAGTGTTCTCGTTGCAAACAGAGATTGAGCGTACGCCGCCGGTACCACACTGTCTTCGAGCATCGTGAATCCGTGCTCCAGCCAGTCGAGCGGCATCGGATTGTCCTGGGAAAGCCACGTGCGCAAGGCGGGCCCGAGCAGTGGATTGGGCTGTCCTTCGAGAAGCTGGGCAATGCCTTCGTCCAACCAAGCCGGGCAGCGATTGCGCGACATCTCGGCTGTGATGAAATGCAGCAGCTCGTGCCGCAGTGCACGCTTAAGTTGATCGAGATTGACTCTTCCAGACACAGGTATCGGAACCGTTATTTCGCCGCGATAATACATTGCGCTGGTCCATTCCGGAGCACCGGTCTGGCGATGAAATTCTTTGGGAGTTAGAAATCGAAGCACAACCTTGTTGCGGATCTCCTGATCGAAGATCCTGCGATACTCATCAAAATTCTCGTTGAGCGCTGCAATCGCTTCACTGGCTATCGACTCAATTCTAGGATCTCCCTTGCCGGAGTCAGAACTGGTTTGAATATGTAGAGTGAAACGCGGTGTATCGTATTCTAGTGAGCGGTAGTATTCGTCCGCATTCGCGCAGGGCGGGGGGCACAGCAGCATAGTCGCGAAGAATACAGAGAACACACCCCATATTGTATGGCGTCGCTTTGGGGAAAGTCTAGCGAACTGCGCCGATCTGCAGCACTCTCCTGAGATAAATTCCATTTACCTGCTCAAAACCTGAGAAAATAACCCGATGTGATTGCTCACATATTTGAAGAACAGTTTACCCACTTAGTTAAATCGGCAACTTCA
>JAUIIP010000032.1 GCA_030431555.1 bacterium | reverse complement strand
ATTCACTTGAATTTTGGCGTTGATCTCATCAACACAATTAAGCACGAGAACCCGGATATATGGACCTCGGAGCTTCAGCGCGAAATTTATGAAATGATCGACCAGGCGGTCAATTACGAGTACGCCTACGCCTGCGATTGTCTTCCCGACGGGGTTCTCGGCCTTAACGCCGACATGTTCAAAGAATATGTAGAGTATATCGCTGACCGACGTCTGGAGCGGATTGGACTCAAGAGCAAGTACGGCTCTAAGAACCCCTTTCCGTGGATGAGCGAGACAATGGATCTTACCAAGGAGAAGAACTTCTTCGAAACTCGCGTCACTGAATATCAAAGCGCCGGGTCTTTAACCTGGTAAACTTTTTCCTCCTATTGTCATGTGTCGGAGGCGCCCCGCAAGGGGCGCCTTTTTTTTGCTATGGATTGTTGAAAATTCTAGCGAATACTTCCGCAGAGGAGATCTTTGCACCACGAGTTACTGTGGCAATGCCGACTCCCAACTCCTCCGAGATTTCGCGTTGGGGCTTACCCGTTCGCAGCAGCTTAACTATTTCCAATCGAGTCGGAATTTCCCTTAACTCAGAAGGAGTTAGGAGCGCTTCAAACAGACTATGCAACTCCTTCTCATCCGCGCACTTACGGATAGCTTTAATTAGTTCACGGAGCATTCGGGTCTGTTCCTTGTCCACCAATATCCCCCATCACACTTGAAGGCCGAGCCTCTAGTACAGTATCAAGAACTTCGAGATTGACAACTTGTATCAATATACTAGTATGCTAGCTCGCTGATACGATCTTTCCCAGTAAAATTCAAGCTTCAACCCCAGGCAGCGCCTGGAGCAGCCATTGCTCCTGCCGCTGTCTGGCAGTAATCCGCCGAATATGGTTTTCGGATGGAGGAACTCTCTGTCCAGCAGTGGCTTGCAAACAACCCTCAATTTCCCGCGGGAGAAGGAGGAGCAATTGTATGACTTCAGGATCGATATCCTGGAGGGGAGTGCAGCTCTTGAGCATGTGCCTTCATTCGCACGAGCGCAGGTCGAAGTCTTCGCCGCGCCGCCCTGGAGACTTCGATGGTACGAGGGAACCTCAGAGGATCCCAAGTCTGCCGTCGGATTCCACACCTGGGTGGCTCAGCAGGACTCCGTCTACCTCGCTGCGTTTGCCGGGGACACGCTTGCTGGCTTTGCGGTTGGTCTCGTTCTCAACGAGGAAGTCATCCGAACGCTCGAGCTGGCACAGTTCGGTGCGGGTGTCGGTGACTACTACTTCCTCGTCGCCTGCGTCTTGCCCGCGTTCCAACGCAAGGGACTGTTCAAGCGCCTGGTAGCGGAGAGAATGGAACTGGCTCATGCCAAAGGCTGCGGCACTTTGTGGGTTCGCACTCACGTCGAAAGTACCACCGTCACTAGCACGTACTGTAATGACCACGGGTTCCACGAGGTCACTCGGTACGAGACGGTCGACTACGGCTTCGTCACTGTCCCGCGTGTCGTTCTCAGGAAGAATGTGCACAACGGAGAGACGTAAGCGCCGCAGAGACTCCCCCCAAGTTCGTCAGACACAGAGTAGGTGTCTGTTTAGCGTTTCATCGGCAACTGCCATGCAGCGCTCCATTTCCGAGCGCAACTGGGAAGATGCTTAATTTTACTTGGACTGTTCCTCGTTTTCCTGGCTGTCTTCAGCGGCAGAGTCTTTTCGCTGAATAACCAGGCGGCGGCGCCGCCGTCTCCTGGCTAACTTCTGTGCATGGGCGCGCATGTCTTCGATTGTGTCATATTCGTCAGTGATCTCGACGCCGACCACTTCCTCCAGCACATCCTCCAGCGTCACGATTCCGGCAAATCCGCCGTGCTCGTCTACTACACTGCACATCTGTTCGCGGTTTTCGAACATTTCCTCGAGAAGCTGATCGAGCGAAATAAATTCAGGGACTGCGCGCAAAGTTCGGGAAATCTCCAGTAGAGTGCGATCTTGCTCCCCTCTCAAAAGGGCTCGATATACGTCGCGCTGCAACACAAATTCGGTTACGGTATCCGGTTCAGCAGGATCGTATAGAGGAATCCGCGAGAAGTTCCATTTCTCCAACTCGGAAACTAAAGAACCTAGCTGCAAGTTGCGATCGAGACGAAAAACGACTACTCGCGGAGTAAGCACGTCTTTGGCCATTAAGTTCTCAAGGCCAATTATATTCTCGATAACCGCACCTTCCAGCGCGTCAAGCACTCCCTCCTCTTTACCCATCGCGGTCAGTGACAGCACTTCTTCTTCCGACACCATCGGCTCGCTGTTCTCTCCAAATCGCCGCGAAACCTGCTCCGTAACCACGACAAGCGGATACAACACTTTAATCAGCAGAGATAAAGGAACTGCGATCATCGGCGCCACCTGACGTGAATACGTGACGCCTATTTGCTTCGGAATGATTTCGCTGAGGTAAAGTATCAGTAAAGTAAAAACTATGGAAAAAATCCAGACTCCAGACTCTCCAAAGAGGACGGCTGCACTAGCGCCGGCGACTGCAGCACCCACTGTGTGCGAAACCGTGTTCAGAATCAGAATCGCTGCAATCGGCTTGCCGATTTCGTTTTTGAAGCGCAAGAGGGTCGCACCAGCTCGGGATCCGTTGTCAGCCAGGTGCCTAACATGGGGCAAGGGAACAGCGAATAGCGCAGCCTCCATCAGCGAACAGGTAGCCGAGAAGAATAACGACACGGCAACCGCTACAACTAAAAACGTCATTTTATCCGCCCGGGGCCTCCAACTTTTGTAAAATCACATCCACTCCCGCACTTTATCGCTAGGCACAGTCAACTTACAATCAAGAAATATCCTAGTTTGTTCATTGGAATTAGCAACCGTGGCCCTTGCACAGGCCGATTTTCACGTTAAGCTGGCTGACTGACCACTGCACAGGGGTGCAATATAACGGAGATTTGATTCATGAAACGCATTTTCGCCGCTTTAGTTGCCGCAGCTCTGATTTCGGGCTCTGCCAGCGCTGAAGAGTACAAAATTGATCCATCTCACACTCGAGTCGGATTTGAGATCGGGCACTTGGGCATCAGTACTGTCCGTGGTGAGTTTGGCGAGTTTTCCGGCTCGTTTAATTTCGACGAATCTAATCCAGAGCAGTCCATGGCTGTGGCAGAAATTGCTGTAAGCAGCATAGACACCAACAACCAGAAGCGAGACAATCACCTTCGGTCGCCGGATTTCTTTAATGCTCCCAAGCACCCCGTGATGAAGTTTAAATCTACGAAAGTCGTACCCGCAGGCGAAGATCAGTATAAAGTCAGCGGAGATTTGACAATCGGTTCAGTTACCAAAGCCGTCACGTTAGACGCCAAGCTTAAGGGAAAGGTCAAAGACCCCTGGGGAAACGAGCGTATCGGATTCACCGCGTCAACAAAGCTGGATAGACGTGATTACGGTCTTACGTGGAGTAAACTCCTTGAAACCGGCGGGCTCGTCGTAGACAACGAAGTTACAGTTTTAATCGACGTCGAAGGAATTAAGGAAAAGAGCTAAGACCGGGCGATTTTTTCACAGAGCGCGCGGTGGGCTTCACAGCCAACTATCGCCGCGTGCTTTTGTTTTGCTTGCGAGCTGCCTAAAGACGAAGCGTAGACGCGAGTCTTTCGAACGTTTTCGATCGCTCGTACCACCGCCGCATCACTTAATTTTCCGGACTCAAGGCCCTTTAGTAGTCCTTGGTGCATCAAAGACGCATGTTGCAGCGGCTGCTTATCGCTTGGGTTTCCTACCAGCAGCAAATCGACACCCGCCTCAAGCGCATGCACCCCGCGCTCACCCAGGGGCACACCTGCAGCTCCAAGCATTTCCAAATCATCACTGACCACAGCATGCTCATATCCGAGTTCGCCGCGAAGTAAATTGGTCATTATGCGATGAGAAAATGTCGCTGGATTGTCTGAATCAAGCTGCGGATACAGCACGTGCGCACTCATAACCAGGCGGAGACCTGAGTCCACGGCGGATTTAAAGGGAATCAGTTCACGACCGGCCAGCGTTTCAAGCGATACATCCAGAACAGGCAGTTCTTCGTGCGAGTCGGCGAACGTCGCACCATGGCCGGGAAAGTGCTTGCCGCAAGCCATAACACCCGCTTGTTCGATTGACTTCATAACTTCGACTGCCTTCTCAGCTGCTGCTAGTGGTTCGCTTGAAAAAGCACGGTCTCCAATGACCGTGTTTGTCGGCTCACTCAGCACGTCAAGTACCGGTGCAAAACTGAGATTAAATCCCAAACAAAACAACTCGGATGCCATGGAGGATGCTGCATCCTTCGCCAAATCGCCCCACTTAACGGCCGCAGGAAATCTAGTAACCGGCTCAGGGAATCGGTGCACCCTACCGCCTTCATGATCAATGCTTACTAAAAGATCCTGACGCCCCACGGCGCTTCTGACATCATTGAGAAGGCGCTCTAAGGCACTCTGCCAATCCAAGCAGTCAAATTTAAAATTATGCTTGAATAGAATTACGCCTGAGGGCCTCAACTGCTCCAACAAACGAGCGTCGCTGGTGCTTAGCTCGCTGCCGCCAAGCCCTGTTAGAAAAAGCGATCCTAAGTCGTCTTGCTCAATCATTTGTACCCCTCATACAAACAGCTTACGCCACAAACATAGAAGAAGACAACGGATTCAGCTCGCGCATCGCTTATAGCCACGCGCTTGTCTCTAAGCCACAAGTCAACTAAGATTTGCGCCTTCTCTCGCAACCATGGAGATCCAAGATGAGAATACTTACGGCAGCGCTAATCTGCTTTATTATCGCCAGCGCTTCTTATTCTGCCACCGTTGAATCGATCATATTCGGATCGAGCGGACTGCCCAACTACAGTTTGATTCTGATCTTGCTAAGTACTTACTTGATGCTGGAGGGAATTTACTCAATCGAGTTGGATCGCCAGCAGCAATCTGCCTCACGCAGAGACGACGCCCGCAAGCATTTGCGCTCGTATGAACCCCAGAAAGAGCCGACGGTTGAGGCAGACAATTCGGAGGAGCTGGAAGACTTGAAACTTGCCCTTCGCGACTCCGAGGAGAAGTTGCGCACTATTCGCCGCGAGGCACAGTCCGCCGGAAACAATGTAGACGCGGAGCTGGTGAATTTCTTGGGTGTCTTACAGGAGCAGGGACGGTTCGTGGATTTTCTGATGGACGACATTTCAGGATATGATGACTCCCAGGTCGGCGCCGCCGCTCGCGTAGTTCACCAGGGGTGCAAAGAAGTATTGGAACAGTATTTTTCAGTAGCACCCGTTTACGACGGCGAAGAGGGGGAACAAACAAGCCTAAACTCTGATTTTAATACGAGTCATTATCGCTTGGTGGGAACGGCAGCAGGAGAACCGCCTTATTCGGGGACAGTGGTTCACAAAGGCTGGCGAACAACAAAGGTTTCGGTGCCGAAGGTAAGCAATACCGGAACTAGTCGAGAGCAGTGGGAGGTTATCGCCCCAGCCCAAGTAGATGTCGCGTAGTTAAAAGGCGTTCACAATGTCATCATCGAGGTACATCGTTGGGGTCGATCTCGGGACTAGCAATTGCGCGCTTGCGTATATAGATACGCTGAATCCAGAAGCCGGAACTCAACTTCACGAAATCGAGCAAAGGCAGACCGAGAAAGCATCTGGCCCCTCTAAATTTCTTCCATCGTTTCTGTATCTGGCGAAGGAATCTGCCGACGATAAACCAGCGCGAATCGTCGGTCATTTCGCGAAGAAGCAGCTAAGTTATCTCCCGGGAAGAGTCGTTCAAAGTGCAAAGTCCTGGCTTGCCCATCAGGATTCTCTAGGCTCCACTGCGATACTGCCCTGGGGAAGTGATGAAATAAAATGGCAGGATAAAGTATCAGCAGTCGATGCCAGTGCGCAGTACTTAAGGCACCTTGCAGAGTGTTGGGATAACACTATTGGCGTGACCGAAGATTCTTACAAGTTTGAGCGCCAGCGCGTCATTATTACCGTTCCAGCCTCTTTCACAGAAGACGCGCAGGGATTAACGCTTGAGGCAGCGCGGAAGGCCGGTTATCCAGCAGACGTCCGCTTGCTCGAGGAACCACAAGCGGCGCTGTATAATTGGCTCGAAAGCCGCGCGCTAGATACTAATGCCGCCGCAGCTCTCAGTGAAGTATTTCCTGATATTTCACAGCATCCCAAGCGTGTCCTAGTTTGTGACGTCGGCGGTGGAACCACGGATTTCAGTTTGTTTGAGCTGAAAATGAGTGAACATGGTTTGGAAATAGTGCGCTCGAAAGTCAGTGAACACTTGCTCCTCGGTGGAGATAACATCGACCTAGCGATAGCCCAACATTTGGAGCCGCAGCTTCGCCTCAACAATCAGCCGCTTAGTACTGCCGAGTGGATCACCTTAACTGCCCAGTGCCGGGAAGCGAAAGAATCAGTTCTTGGCGAAAAGGATGAAGCGTCAGACACCTTTCATATATCGATTGCCGGTAGAGGTTCCAGTTTGTTTAGCTCCTCCAGAACAGCCTCGCTGCCGCTAAGCACACTTAAGCAGGTAGTCAGCTCAGAGTTTTTCCCCGACTGCACAGCCTCAGAGAAGATCGAGCACATGCAGGCGGATCCGAGTGAGATTGGTCTACCCAGCATATCCGTTAAGGCTGTTACCCGCCACTTGGCCTCATTCTTAGACGGAGCCTCTGTCGACGGTATCTTGTACGCCGGAGGCTCATTGACTCCCCCGTACTTGAGAGAACGCCTGACTGCCGTAATCACATCCTGGATGCCGCTGCCGCCGATTGTTCTGGAGAGCCCGGACATAAGCGAGTCCGTGGCCCGCGGTGCAGCTCGTTTCGGATTAGTGTTGGAAAAGCCGAAGGACATAATTCATGGTGGCTACCCACGCTCGCTTTATATTGAGGTTGAGGCAAAAAAGGGAGCTAAAAAGCTAGTATGTATTGTTGCTAAAGGCTCAGAAGTTGACAGTTCGGTTAAAGTCGACACGCTTACGCTTAAAGCTTTGGTTAACCAACCGATCAAAGTTCAGCCGTATTATTCGACGGTTCGACCGACTGACTGTGCTGGAGACTTAATTGAAGCAGACACTGAGAATGTACACCCGCTTCCAATGCTTCAAACCGTACTCGAGCTGCCGCCTCACAGACCCAGGCCGCCGCACGATCAACTTCAAGTTCGCATCAGGTCCAGTATTTCCGAGACCGGCCTGTTGAGCATTTCCTGTGATGAAGTCACTCCGGCGGACTCCGAGGGACATAGCTGGAAATTGACTTTCAATGTCCGCAAGCACGCCGACGACGAACAGCCGAGCGAGCCCGAGCCTGTTGACGACTTTGAACTCCCGGCTGAGCTTGATTCGGTTAAATCCGAGATCAATGCTGTCTTCGGCAAGTCAAAAACAAATGACAAGAAAGTTCAGCCTAAACGCCTCGTCTCGACGATCGAAAAGACCCTTTCCCAAAAGCGCTCGGACTGGCATCCCCGACTGCTAAGAAATATGTGGCCGCCGCTGGAGCGCGGTATGACGAGAAAAGGTCGCAGCCCGGCGCACGAATCAACTTGGTTTTATTTGGCCGGCTTTGTCCTGCGACCAGGCTACGGGACATCGCTCGACTCGGCCTACATTTCTCAGCTGTGGAAATCCTTCAGCCTTGGACTGCACCATCCGAAAGAGGCTCAAGTCGTCGACCAATGGTACATCATGTGGCGGCGCGTATCTGGAGGGCTCGAGCAGTCAAAGCAGGAGGATATATTCAGCTCTGTTGCGCCAAAAGTTTTTAACCAGGGCAAGTCAGCCAATTTGGAGGCAATTAGGCTGCTTTGCAGCCTTGAGCGAATTTCGCCGGAACAGAAGAAAAAGGTCGGCGCATTCTTGGTGAAACGCATCGAGGCAAAGAGCGATTCACGCCGTGTTCACTTGATGTGGGAACTCGGCAGACTTTGCTGTCGAGTTCCGATGTACGCAAACACTCAGTTTGCAGTGCCGCCCACCTCTTTGATGGAATGGTTCTCACGACTGTCCGATATGGAGTGGACAAAGCCGGAGCTTTCGCGCTTTCAAACAATATTCGCTCAAGCATGCCGAATTTCCGGCGACCGAAGCGTTGACCTCAATCTCGATCAACGCCGAAGTGTGACTGATTTCATGCACCGCACTGGTGCATCTCAGGAGTTGACCCGAATGATTGAGACTCTGGTTGAAACGAGCGATCAGGATAAACGAATGCTATTCGGGGAAGCACTGCCTCACGGACTGAAACTGGCCGGTGTCGGCAATTTTAATTCAGCAAATTCCCCAGAGCCTTAGTCGGCTATTGAAATTGCCTGCTAGCAACTCGCGCATGGAAAGGATATTCTCGTCCTATACGTCTGAGGAGCGATTTGATGAATGATGCATTTTTGATGGTCACCACGCCGGACTTGCCGGGTCACGAAATAGAAAAGTGCCTTGGTGTAGTTTGGGGCGAAGCCGTGATCAACATCAATGTGTTTCGAGAGGCTCTATCGACCGTGACCGAAATTCTCGGTGCCCGCTCGCGACCCTTCGAAAGCCGCCTGAAAGCAGCACGGACGATCGCACTAAATGAAATGATGCTCCAGGCTGCCAAGCGCGATGCAAATGCAATCGTCGGCTTGCACTTCACCCACGAAACTCCCCGCGGTTCGATGATCATGGTAGTAGCCAGCGGAACAGCGGTACGAGCCAAGGGCCTCACATCCAAAGTCGAAACCGAAGATTCCGCCGAAACCGATTCAAACGGAGCTGGGTAATCGGCGGCCGTCCAATCACAATCTACCGTTTAACTTAACCCGAAGATCGCCAACAAACGACTCTAGATTGTCGACAGCCTGTTCAAAGTCGTCCTGGTCAAAGGTGGAGCTAAAGACAGCTCTGGTCTCAGGAGTCAGCGTTTCAAGAGTTACTGCGGAGTCGTTCGCATGTATGGTCACCTGCGAACCGATAATATCGTCAAGAATAAGGGAACTGCCTGAGGAGACATTCAGCGTATCGCCGGCTGAGTTAATTCGAACAATAAAGCCTTCTTCGTTTGCCTGAAATAGACGCGACATTGATTCCCTCTCCGTTACCGTCAAAACGACTATTATAGTTGCTCCAGGAACCTTAATCGAGGCCCGGAAAAATTAAGATGCACTTAATTGAAGAGAGGCGCGTTAAGAAAGTATTTTAAAACAGCGAGGTTAAATTGACATGTCTTTGGTGCATACCGGGCGTGAAAATAACCTCAGAACTGTTGTTTGACGCGCGGCCGGTCGAGAATACTTTTCCCGACCGGCCGCTTGCGCGCCAGGCTCGCCTCAATCCAGCCGACAGGGCATCGGAATGTTGCGCGCCTGCAGCCAACTGAGCACCGCGAAACGCATCTCCGACTCCTCCTTCACGCGGTCTGCCAGCGGACAACGCTGCGACTTCGGGTGGAGCAGGCTGACGAACTTCGGATCGAGACCACGCTGCTCGTAAATCCCTCCCGGGAAATCGAGGTAGGCGGCCCAGACGAGCTCGAAGCAGTCCATCACCACCTCGAAGATGTGGAAACGGTAGCGGCACTCGCCCTCGTCGTCCTTGGCGATGAGCAGCAGATACGGGGCGCAGAACAGAGCGACCGTCTTCGGGCGACTGCGAATGTCGAGTGCGCCATCGGCCCACTGCTTACGCCCCCTGAGCCGAAGCTTGCAGAAACCGGTCGTACTCGGGAGCAGCTCGAAGGGAAAGGGCCCTCCGCTGCGAATGACCTCGACGATCGGTCGATAGTCGTTGGGAATCACTTCGTTACCTCCGAGGGAATCGGGCTCTCGTCAAAGCGGGCGAAGAATTTCGCCCTTCATACCAGCGACCTTCCAAAGGAACCGTCTTGCCGGTATGCAGCATAAACATGTACAGATACTCGCTTGGGGCTGTAAAAGAGCAAAGATTATGTGCGCTGAGCACATTTGAATATAGCAGCAATTTCGTGCGCAAACAAGCTGTCGCCGGCTAAGAGCTAGTGCCCACCGGGTGACTGGACCTCCCCATCGTAGCTTGTTCCACTCGGGGCCGTAATGGTTCCTTCCGTTTGCCCGCCTAGTTCGATAGCCGCAATTTGGAATGGCGAAGCTATATGCAACTGCAGGAGCTGAGCGCCGGCCAACAGCGCAACGGCGAGCAGCGCTGCTATGAGAGAATATTCGCACGTAGTCGCTCCTGCCGAGCAACCGAACCGGTCGCGCCGTCCAAAGTCAACTTTCTGTTTCTTCATGTTATTCAGTCCAGCTAAAGGCACCCAGTACGACTTTTCCACCACCTTTCCTGTTTGCAGTCTCTTGATAGTCCAGGTCATGCTTGGCGAGGTATGCTCGCGCGCGCTTGTGAAACCGCGCTCCTTCTCTTAGCAGCCATTTGCGAATCATCGGTATTTTCTCAGGTGCAATATTGTCGAACTCAGTTCGCAGATGAAGATTTCTGGTATCCGGCCCTACAATCACATTCTCCTCAACAGCAGAGGATATAGCTCTAATATCCCTATATAATAGGTTCATTCCACGTTCCTGCATGCAGTGATAAGACTGAGCACTTTCCAAGCAAATCAGCTTTTCGTCTCGCACTTCAGCAAGTTTTCTTCTAATAAGCTCACGCTGCACAGCAGCAATGCTGCACTTCTTATCAACGCTTCTTACCAGTGCGCTAAACTCACTTTTCCTGCCTTTAAATGTAAGTGCTTTGGGACTGCCGTCTTGCTCACTAAACTTCCGGTCAACCTCCCAGGCACAAAGCAGCTTACCAATGACTCCGGCAGAGAACTCGGTCGTCTTGCTGCGCTTTGAGGCTTCTTTTACCTGAACCTTAGACAATCCGGTCATTAGCTCTACTTGGGATTCTGATACCGGTGTCTGATGTTTGAGGAGCTCTTCTTTGGAGACTTCTACAAAAAGCTTCTGAACCGCTTCCATCACATCAGCCGCACTAATTGCTCGCTGCACACAACATTCCACCAAAGGCTTTAACGTCGGACACAGGAGCTTCTCTGATACATTTTGGGGCTGTTTAGCCATAATTACACCCATCCGTTAATGTTATGTGTTAATAACACAGAACGCTGACTTTAAATACGGCAGGCTACTGCGGAAACTTAAGTCTTGGGGCGGGATAATAAAGCTAGCGCTAAAAGAAGCCTAAATTGCTTGTGATTTAAGGATATTAGGCAATAGGTCAAAAAACCTTTTGCATCCCGACTATATTACGTGTAATATAAAAAATGTGCTAACCACACATAATATGCAACACTCTGAGGGATGGCGAGCATAACACTAATCAGTAAGCAGTTAGTCGCAAGTTCGACTCCCTGAGACAAAGTTTGGAACAAAATTTTAAGGATTTACCCTCAACGACAACGTAACAACCTACCCGAAGGGTTCCTGCCCCTCCCCAGCTTAGGGAACCCTTCCCCCTTCTTAACTGGACCTCTCACAATTATG
Organism: bacterium; assembly: GCA_030431555.1. Lineage (GTDB taxonomy): Bacteria > Bdellovibrionota_C > UBA2361 > SZUA-149 > JAGRAN01 > JAGRAN01. The sequence continues at coordinate 9,883 of JAUIIP010000032.1, read as the reverse complement.
TGAAGCCAAATCCCGGGCCCCCTCACCCGGGATTTTTTTATGTACCAAGCGCATTGTGCTAAGTTCGCGCGGATGAAAAGAATAATTGTGCCGTTTATCTCGATCCTGCTTGGCATGGCCTGCAGTGGAAGCTCGGGAGATTCTTCCGACGAGGTGCAGCTTGAGTTAAATCGAGCCAAAACTTTGTGGTCAGCTTCGGGAATAGATTCCTACTCACTAAGATTTCGCCGAAGCTGCTTCTGTCTTCCCTCGGCTACTTTGCCCGTATTAATCGAGGTCACCGATGGGGAGCTCACATCCGTCAGCAATGAGGCCACCGGAGCTATAATTGATATGGCGGAGTGGAAGAACTTTCTCACTGTAGATGAAATCTTCGAAGAGATTCAAAAAGCAGTTAATTTAGGCGCCGACTCTATCCACGTCGAATACAGCCCAGAATTCGGCTACCCAAAGACAGTCAGCATCGACTACATTGAGGCAGCTGCTGATGATGAAGTATCCTATTTTACTGAGCTTGTTGGTGATGCCCGCTAATGAACAGTTCTAATTCCGAGATTGTCGGCGACTCAGTTTTAGAGAAGCCGTTTTTTCCCTTTCTCATCTCGGTATATCCCTTTCTATACCTTTATTCCGAGAACTCAGATATTGCCTCGGTGTCTGACCTGCTTGCCACATGTCTAGTGTCACTTTCGGCTGCGACATTTCTATTTCTACTGCTTTCCAAGCTACTTTCCAGTAGATCGAAGGGCGCCGTTGCCGCCGCCGCCGCGATGCTTTTCGCCTGTACGCACGGCTATATCTATCAAACGTTAATGCAGTATGCCTGGACCTCTACAGCTGGAGATTTTGTCAGCCGACGTCTCCGCGCTCTCAATTTTCATTTCGAGCTTGCTCTAGTCGAGCTGCTTCTCGTTTTGCTGCTTATTCTGCTGCTGCGCCGTGTGAAACAGGTTCATGCGGCGGTACCACTTTTTTTGAATGTTTTCTCTTTCTCTCTAGTCGTGCTTGCCCTCATAGGTTCCGCAGCGAACGTTAATTCCGGTGACAAAGGGTCCGGCGAGCGAGCGGCAGCAGCGAGCCAGCAAGAAAACCAACCCGACGAACTTCCGGATATCTATTATGTAATTCTCGACGGCTACGGAAGACAGGACAAGCTCCTTGAATACTTTGACTTCGACAATTCTGCCTTCACCGACTGGCTGCGCGGGCACGGCTTCTTCGTTTCAGAGAACAGTAGGTCTAATTTCTACTGGACCTACCTGTCGCTGGCTTCCTCTCTGAACCTCGAATACATAACTTACTTAAGCGAGCGCCTGGGGCGCGACTCCCGCAACCGAACGATCCCATATAGAATGATCAAGTATAACAAGCTTGCTGAAATGCTGCGTGGATTGGGCTATCGGCACTACCACCTTCAGTCAACCTGGGGAGCAACGATGCATAACCCTGCCGCAGATCAAAACATAGCTTGTAGCGGGGCAACCTTTAACAACGAGTTTTACCGCACCGCGGTCGAGGTGAGCATTCTATCTGCATTTCCGCATGCGGTGAGCTTCGACCTGGCCCAGTGCCATCTGCAGAACTTCGAAAATTTGGCTGCTGTCGCTTCCGAACCGGGTCCGAAGTTCGTATTCGCTCACTTCATTCCACCGCATCACCCTTACTTGTTCGACAAGGACGGACATGTCTTGCGCAACGCTACCGTGTCAAATCAGTTCGAGTTTCAGAAATTGCTTTGGGGAGATCGTGAAGCTTACGTACAGCAAATTCAGTTCGTGAACGGAAAAGTGGAGGAAGTCGTTGGGCGTATCTTGTCCTCATCCGACCAGCCGCCAGTCATCGTCCTCCAGTCCGATCACGGCCCAACCATTTTAGATGAATCGCAAGAGTCCACCGATGAAGTCAGGCTGTCTAATTTTACTGCCGTTTACCTGCCTGACTCAGCAAAGATCTTCCCGGACGAAATTACTCCGGTTAATATCTTTCGTATAATCCTTCAGCACTACTTTGGCTTTGAGCTGCCGACGCTGGAGAATAGGCACTATAAATCCGGCTACCACAGTCCTTTTGACTTCGAGGAAGTTAAGTTCAACTAGTCACACGCAGACCGCGCACGGGTCGCAGTATTAGTAGCTAACTCCACTCCACTGAGCCTCTTGAATCTTTGCGCATTGCTCCCTCAAATCAGCGACAGCTTCTTGCCAATACCTCGGAGAACCAAAGTCGGGAAATGCATTGGGAAATGCGGGGTCTTCCCAGCGCTTAGCGATCCATGCGGTAAAATGAATGTAGCGCAGTGTTCTCAAGGGCTCGATCAGCTTAATCGTAGACCAATCGAACGGACGCATTTGCTCGTAGCCGCTTAAGAACTTCTCACGCTGCTGCCGCCCCTCATCTCCTTCGCCTCCCGCGAGCAGCCACAAGTCCTGCACGCAGGGACCTCTGACACTGTCATCAAAATCGACTAAGAATGGTCCGTCGGAGCCCCAAAGCAAATTACCGCAGTGGCAGTCTCCGTGAATACGCTGATAGTTTACTCCTTCGAATAGCGGCTCCATGGCTTCAAGTGCTTGCACAGCAGTTTGTTCGTAAGCATCAAAAATCTCTTCCGGCACTATGTCGGAGTCCAGAATATAATCCAAGTTCTGCCAACCGTACGTTTCAACATCGAGAGTCAGCCTGTGCTTGATTTCCGTCGTCTCGCCGATGTTATGTACTCTGGCAATCAGCCTCCCGAGCTGCTCGCGCTCATCGTCATTAAGTTCATCTTTCAGCCGCCCCCCTTGCTTCGGGAACATCGCAAATAGGATCTCAGCCTCCGTGGATTCACGCAGGGTGCTGCCGTCTGAAAACTGTTCGGGTGTGATTACAGGAAGCTCTGCTCGGCTTAAATCAAGAAGAAACCTATGCTCCTCAAGAATCTGCTCCGTGCTCCAGCGACCAGGCCGGTAAAATTTAACTATACGAAAGCGCTCCGGAGCCCTTGGAGATAGCTTCGGATCATCGATATCGAGCTCCACTTCATATACTCGATTCTCCAGGCTGTTTAGCTGCAAACATCGACCGGTACATTTGACTCCTGCTGATTCAACAGCAGCTAAAATTCTGTCTGGAGTGAGCTCGAAGAAGAATTTTGTTTCCTGGTCGCCCCATGCCGAGCTGGAATCTATGTTATCGTCGTCCACCTAGCAGCACCGCAGTCCTTTGATTTGTTGTTATTTTATCCGATCCCGAAAAGTAGTCATAGAGTTGGCGCAGCGCTGTGCGTATATTGCCGCCATGCAACTCAAACAACTTTGTCGGTTCAACCGGAATTGCAGTCAACTCAGGCAGCAGCTCCGCTAGCAGGTCGCTCAAAAGCTCTGGTGATGTCTCCGTCTTATGAACGGTTTGATACCTTCCGGCATTATGAGCGGCGATTACAATGTAGCGGCAGTTCCTTAGCCGCCAGCGAACAAATTGCCAAAGAAGCGGGTCGATTCGCTCGCTGCTGTCAATTAACACGCACTGCGCGCGTGTCGCTGACCCTAAGTGCTTCCAAAGTTTCACGTAACGCGTAAACAGTGAGCAATCAGTGGGGCGTAGCGAATACGTACTCAGCCCCTGACTCCTGAAATGACAAGCGAGTTCCGCAAGCAAAGTTGACTTGCCGGAGCCCTCATCTCCGACGATTGCACCTCTACCCGATGCGAGCTCCAAGCGCTCAAGCAGCGATTGAAACCCGGAACTGTCCACAAAGCGATACTTCAAGGAGTGCATCTTCGTCACTGTGAATGGATTGTCCTTTGCTCGCATCAGTCAGCCGCTCCAAGATTGACTTCTGCTCCAGACGGGCTGACAACGAGAGTTTCTCTCGCTACTGCATCGGCGCCTTCACATACCAGCTCCAATGCCCAGCTTAGTGAAATTAAAGTACCGGAGAAACTGTATGGCCCATCTGGAACAACGAACTCAAACTCGCTGCTGGACTGCTGAACCGACGAAAGAACTTTCCTCTCAACTATGCCGACATCTTGGTCGCCTTTTCCCTCGGTGTACCAAAAAAGCCGAAGCTCTACCGAACTAGGAATCTCGCTTAATGTCCACTGCACTGTTCCGGATATTCGTTCACCCGGCGAGTAGTTTTGACGGCCATGCGATAAACTGATTGAAACTTGGTTCACCACAGACCTCCAGATCTGGCGTCTTTAGAAGCAGGCAGCACTCTTATGCTAAACGCCTCTTTAATATCAGGCCACCGGACAATTTCACCCTTGACGATCAGCGTCCAAACAATCTTGTTGTTGGAAGCCGAGAAAGAATGCATCGAGTCTTTCGGAAGCGTAAAACTACCCTCTCCACTCGAGGCGTGCATACCGGAGAGATTCTGCACTACCGGAATTCGCATAAATGTGTGCTTATCAGTATAGGTAGTAGTGCCTCGCCTATATTGCGCTTCCTCAACGCCCTCGACGAAAATATCGAACTTACTAATAGATGATGTCTGACCACGCAAATTCCAGGTCAAGCTAACTGACTCGCCCAGCCGAGGGGAAAGCGTGCGTAGAGAAACTTCTGGACGCGGGTTCCACAACGCTAAAAAGAAATAGACTATGCCAAACCAGCTGGCGAACACCATCAGCAGGAACGGCATAATGAAGATCGTCAGAAACCAATCCGGATTGCCGGCGGCCCACCCGCTCCAGACTTCGTTGGCGAATACAGAAACTATCCCAGTGATAAACGCAGCAGCGAGAAACATCCCTATCAGACGAGCAACCGGGGAGGCACTTGGCTTAAGAACAGGCATCGGAGTGCCTGCGGAATAAACCGCGGCAGGCTGCGCCGGCAGCCAGTCAGCCCCCTGCAAACCCGGCTCAATAGAAGCCGAGCCATAAGTCGAAGATAGAGGCTTCGGACCTCCACCCGAGCGCAGGATCATGTAAAGTCCCCCGCCGCCAACTGCCATAAAGATAAGCGGCAACAAACCCAGCAGGAATGCATAGCCAATCTCTCGATCGAGCACCGCATCGGCAGGGTCGTTGGGATTAACATAACAGCTCACTACTTTTCCTGGGGGATGCCGTCTAACTATCTTCTTTTTGCTGGCATATCCGCTCGACGAACCGCCGATGAAGTCAAATGTGTTGGATTTATACGTTCTCCCGTCGACTTCGTAGCTATAGAGAATATCGACACTATAGGTCGTGCCATCATCGCTGTCGTGCGAGCGCACACGGCTGGATTCAACCTTGCAGTCAAGAACTAGCCATCCTTGAGAGTCGAAGTACTTTTGAAATGGCGTGACTAGAAGCGGAATCGCCATCCCCGCCCCGGCGAGGAAGAATATCCCGAAAAAAATAACCCCTATCCAAGCACCGGTCCAGGAATCCGACGCCTTATCGGAGATTGAAGTCGTTCCACTTGTGCTGTCGCTGACGGCCGACCCCTTCAAGCTGGCGTAAACTCCACCCGCTCCAATCAATACGAAAACGAGTGGAATCAGCAGGAACAGCCCGAACCACAACGAGCTGTATTCTAGGATTACTTCGCTTGGATCCTTGGGGTTCACAAAGCATTCGGCAGAACTTCCGACTCGATACTTGTCAACCAGCTGCTGCGCATCCCGGTATTCACCGGACCCGGAATCGCTCAACTGATAATTGTCCCCCACGTAACCGCGTCCACGGTAGGAGTATGTATAACGCACCACAAAGTGATACGGAGCCTCCCCTCCGCGGTCCTCGACACTGCTTTGCGTAATTAAGCACCGCGAAGCATCCCAAGAGTACGAATCTATAATTCGCGTTATCTCAGCGCCGATTACCCAAATAAAAACGACTCCAAACAGCAGGAATATGGAGAAAAAGATCGCTGCGCCGACTGAGCGGCCGCTGGACGAAGCTGAAGAATTAGTGCCGCTTTTGAAGGAGAATCCCATCCGCGAAGGGCTATATCGCCCACTCTCCGTTATTAATTAGTTGGATCTTGTCCCCGGAGTACGTCACGGCAGCCACATTGACTTCTTCGGAGGATATCATCATGTCTGTATGAACCGTGCTGTCGTTGCAGCCGATCGACTCAAGCTCCTCTTTAGTCATGGACTCGCCGCCCTCTAAACAGAATTTGTAAGCGGAGCCCACGGCAATGTGACAGGCCGCGTTCTCATCAAAAAGAATTTCCTGAAAGACCAGGCCGCTTTTATAGACCGGAGAGTCTATACCCACCAATGCGACTTCCCCGAGTTTGTCTGAATTCTCATCGCTCTTGATATACTCACGAAAAGTCTCCTCGCCTTGCGAAGCAGAGAATGACTTGATTCTTCCAGCGTCGAATTCGAGTTCCAAATCTTTGATCAGCTTGCCGTTTATAAGAAACGGTCGAGTTGCCTTCACCTTGCCGCTGGTCACTCTGCTGTCGGGTGTCGTAAATACTTCTTCCGTTGGTACGTTTGGTTCGAACTCGACTTTTCTAGGGCTCATGTCGCCACCGCCCTTAAATTTAGCCTTTTCCGAGAGCCCAACCAGCAAATCCGTGCCGGGGCCTGTAAAATGCAATTCTTTAATTTTCATTTCGGTTAAACGCTGCGCGCGTGACTGAAGCAAAGTATTGTGCTCTTTCCAAAGCTCCAGGCAATTCGGCTTGTCGGCTCTGCAAATGCTAAAGATCTCGTCCCACAACTTGCTGCATGCTTCGCGCGGATCCAATGAAGGAAAAACCTTCTGACCCCACTTAGGAGTTGCGGCGGCAGCCACCGTCCAATGCACCTTGCTCTTGCCGATTCCTTCGTCGTAAAAATACTTTACGGCCAAGTGTTGGTTCAATCGGACCGTGTTGATCCGTTTTGGATCTAAGTCAGACAGCAGATCCGGATCTTCGCTGCCGATGATTTTTATGTTGGCTGCAGTTTGGTCTACTAAGTCCTTATACTTGACACTCAAGTACTTCGGCACGTAAGTCAGATCTTCTTCTGACGATTTCTCAATTCTCAAACGGGCCAATCTCGGTTCAATGAGATCGATATTGACGTGTTTCGCGCCTCGCGCGTATGCGGCTTCTGCAACAAGAAAGCAGAAGTCACGGTGGATAACCTCTGAGCTAATGTTCACCACCTGGCCGCTTTGTACATTTAAGCCGTGAGCCACCAATAGTTCTGCGTAGTTTTGCAGCTTCTCATCAAACGTCATAATCCCTCCATCCAGTACACCGCGTAAATAGATATGGTATCGATTGGCTTAGCGGCAGCTTCAAGATAGCATTAGGCTAGAGATAAACCCAAGCTTCTGTTGCGCTGCTGATGCACTGCCCCCTTTGCGATTCGCCCGCCGTCGTTCCCCATGCCATGGCTCATCGGCGAGAGTTTTTTGGATGCCTAAATTGCGAACTGGTTTTTTTAAATCCAGCGCAGCTTCCTAGCGCTGTCGTCGAGCACGAGCGCTACTTGAAACACCGAAACCACATCGGAAATGTCGGATATACAATCTTTCTTAGTCGACTGGTTAACACTATTGCGCCGCGGCTGCCCGCTGGCGAGCTGGGACTCGATTTTGGCTGTGGACCCTCGCCTGTCCTGGCTGCCCTTCTGGCGAAACGTCGATTGATTGTAGATTGTTTTGATCCCTTCTTTTTCCGCTGTCCGCTCAAGGGGCCGTATAGCTTTATTACTATGAGCGAAGTTTGTGAACACTTTCACTTTCCGAAGAAGGAATTCCGCCTCCTGCGCAGCTTAATGAAACCTCGAGCATATTTCGGAGTAATGACGGAACTGCTTTCTCCGTCAATAGACTTCGAAAATTGGCATTACGCCCGAGACGAAACACATGTAAGCTTTTACACTCGGGGGACGCTGGAATATATCGCCGACAAGTTCAGCCTGGATATTCTGAGTATCCAAGAGAATGTGATCCTGATGAGAGCTGCATAGGAGCCTAGGTGAAAGAAACTAAAACGCTTGAGCTGCTTACCGACACCACTGTCTGCGGCAGAACCTTGTGCAAACCGGCTCGGGAGCCGGGCGCACCGACGATTTTCGGCTTTCATGGCTACGCTGAGAATGCAGAAGTTCAATTGGCGCGCCTAGAGCAGTTGGTTCCGACTGGAACCTGGAATTTAGTGTCAATCCAAGCACTTTACGCGTTTTATAACCGCAGCGGCGAAGTGGTAGCGAGTTGGATGACCAAGCAGAATCGGGAGAGAGCCATCTGCAACAATCTCAACTTCATTGCGGCAGTCTTGGAAGAGGTACGCGGTACGCTTGATTTGGGCGTGGGCTTACTGTTCGCGGGCTTCTCGCAGGGCACATCCATGGCTTACCGGGCCGCGGCCGGTCTCGATGAAACCGACTGCCTCGGCGTACTCGCGGTCGGCGGCGATATCCCCCCAGAGTTAACAGAGAATGATGCCCGTAAGATAAAACGCGCTGTCCATGCGCGGGGGTCGGACGACGAGCGCTATCCACCTGAGCAGCTCTCGAAGGATTTGGCACGGCTTGATCAGCTAGGGGTAGCAAGCTCAAGCATCTCGTATTCTGGCCATCACGAGTGGAATTCAGCGCTGTGCGAGGCCCTGGCCTACCCCGGCGGCTGCGCCAGCACGTTCAAGCGCGCCGGGTACCGCTTCGAGTCCGGGGCGACGCTCTTCTCCGGCCTGGCCCCCGACCAGCTCTTCGGCAAGCTCATCGCGCGCTACGCCATGGACGTCGAGGTGGACTTCCTCGACCCCGTCGTCACGCTGCGCGCCCCTGGCTGGTCCATGGAAGTCCCCGGGGACCGCGAGGGGCTCATCGCGCAGTTTACCGCGATGCCCGGCGCGCCCGCGGCGCGCATCGAGGCGTTCTTCGCCTTCCAGAAGGAGGTGGCCGACACCCTCTGGGGCCTGTTTGACGATCCCAGGTTCCTCCCGCCGCTCACCCCCGCGATCCTGCTGCACCACACCGCCCGGCTGCCCCGCTACCGGATCCTGACCAGGGTCGTGCTGCGCAGCCTGGAGTCGATCCTCGAGCGCTTCGAGCTGGCGGACTTCAGGCCGCTGCGGACCTACCTCGACGCCGTCTGCCAGATCACCGTCCAGGCCGACGCCGCCTCGGTGGAGGCGCCCTTCGCGCTCGGGGCGATGGACTACTACTTCCGCGGCACCGGGCACGTCCGGGGCGGGATCGGCCAGCTCGCGACCGCCATGGCGGCGGCGGTGGAGCGCAACGGCGGCGACGTGTACATGGCCAACGCCGTCAAGAAGATCGAGCGCAGCGGCGATCTGTGGCGCGTGCACACCCGCCGCGGGGTTCTCGAGGCCGACGTGGTGGTGGGCAACCTCCTCCCCCAGGACATGCAGGGGTTGCTCGGGGACGGCGCCCCCGTCAAGGCGCTCAGCGCGCTCTCGGAGCGGGTCGAGCAGGGCTGGGGGGCGGCGATGCTCTACATGGTCGTCGCGGCGCCCGAGGGGGCGAGCCCCCACCCGCACCACATCGAGCTCGTCGGGGACGAGGGCGAGGCCTTCGTCGAGGGCAACCACCTGTTCTGCTCCATCAGCGGCGCCGACGAGACCGACCGCGCCCCCGAGGGCTACCGCACGATGACCGTCTCGACCCACGTGGACAACCCACGCCTCTACGCGCTCAGCGACGAACGCCAGGCCGAGGCCATCGACGCGATCCACGCGCGGATGCGCCGCAACCTCGAGCGGCTGGCGCCCGAGTGGTGCGCGGAGGTCCTCCACGAGATGACCGCCTCCCCGCGCACGTTCGAGCGGTTCACCAGGCGACACAAGGGGTACGTCGGTGGGATCCCGCGTCGACGAGGGATCGAGAACTACACCTCCCTGCTGCGCAGCGGGCCGATCCTCCCCAATCTCTATATAGTCGGCGATAGTGTTTTTCCGGGGCAGAGCACGATGGCCTGCGCCCTGG
>JAUIIP010000296.1 GCA_030431555.1 bacterium | reverse complement strand
GATTGAGAGAATCCGGCTGATGACGAACAACCCGCGCAAGGTCAAAGCGTTACAGGATATCGGCATTCCCGTGGTTGAGCGGCTGGCCCACCAAACCGGGCGCAATCCACACAATGTTAAATATCTCGAAACCAAAAAGGGCAAGTTGGGTCATTTGCTGGAAGACGGTGTCAAGCGCCTCAACTGCCGTGCCGGAGAATTCACCTTGGCCCAGCTCCTGCATCAGGTAGGACGCAATTTGGCGGTGCGAATCGAGTAGTGTGTACTGCTGAGCGTAGAGTCCTGCGCTGTCGATAACGGAGTAGGGTGAGCGACCTCCGAACTCACGGCTCTGCAGAACAATGTTTGTTAAGTCGAGCAGCAGCCTTGCGCGTTCTGAGTGCTGCAGTTGGTCGAGGCCGGAGCGAATACTGACTCCCGCTTGGCGATCTTGTGTGGCCTGCGCTTTTGCTGCTGCGATTCCGCGAGACAGCCGTGAGAAGAAGCTTGGCACTGATGCCGGGTCGGGCATTTGAGGCAGCAAAACACCAGGCTGTGAGCTGGGCTTGAGACGGTTAGTGAAAAAATTATGGTGCCGATTGAGCGACTGCGGCTGCGAAGCAGCGGCAGTCGGAGTGTATGCGGTAAGTTCCATGCTTCCTCCCTGTTTTTGTCTTAATCGACCGGGAGTGGGCTTGGTTGCTAATGGTTGTGCGCGCTTTCGGCTCCTTTAACGACAAAGCGGGTGGTAACGATGATATGAAACACCTCGTCGCTGCTTGCGGCGGATTCACCCCACAACTTGCGAGTGCGCAGCACAGCGCCCGCAGGGTCTTCGGTAACGACCACACTGTGAACGTCGCCTAGGGTGATATTTAGGCTTTTCGCAACGCTCTGAGCTCTTGTCTTCGCGGTGCCGGACGCTTGCTCGATAGCGCTGTCTTTTTCTTTGCCGGCGGCTTCTTCGCTCACAAAGCAGCGAAGATTAGATCTAGGTTCTGCACCGTTTTTACTCAAACTGTCGATAGCCTTCGCGCTGTCCAAACCGGATTGCGTCTCAATTAATAACTGTTGTTCAAGCGCTAGTGCGCCGTCTGCCCCTCGCTTTCCCAGCTTGAATCCCTGTTCCTGGAGTTTTCCTCCGAGAGCGGACAGCTGCTGCGCAAGTGCGCTGCGACGTTTACTCAGAATCTTGTGGGCCTCCTCTGCGGTTTGCGCCTTGGCAGAGATTGCAGCAGCCATGACACATCGGTCGGGTTCTACTCGAACCCAGGTGTCGGCAGAAACTGTGATCAGCGGCTTGAGTTCATGCTGCGCTTGAGCGCTAGAGCAAAAGGCGAGTGCTGTGATGAGTAAAGTTATAAGGTGTCTAAGCCTCATGAGAGCATCTCCTCCACTTCACTTCGCAGTGAGGGCAGTTTTTCAGTCAACACAGTGCAGCCGGATGATGTTACCAAAACGTCGTCTTCGAGCCGAACACCGATTCCGCGAAATGCCTCAGGGATCGATTTGTCGTTCGGGTCGAAGTACAGTCCGGGCTCGATAGTAAAGGCATTACCTGCTACGAGCGGTCGAGAGTAAGAGTCTTTTTCTCTGCCGCTCTTGGTACGAAATAAAGGATTAATGTCGTGAACATCCAGACCCAGCCAGTGCGATGTGCGGTGCATGTAGAATTTCTTGTAAGCACCGTCAGCCATCAAGGTTCGCACGTCGCCCTTTAAAAGTCCCAGGTCGACAAGTCCGCGAGTTAGTTCCCGGCAGGCTGCTAAGTGAACGGTATTTAAAGTGGTGCCGGGCTTAACTCTTGAGGCAGCGGCACTCAGGGCGCGTTGGACGCAATCATATACGTCCGCTTGAGCACCTACAAAACCTCCTTCGGCCGGATAAACCCGCGTTATGTCGGCACAGTAGCCGCGGTATCTCGCCCCTGCATCAATCAAGACTAGCTGTCTCTTCCAAAGCGGCTGGTGTTTTGGCTCGTGGTGGAGTACCGCAGCGTTCTTGCCCGATGCAACAATCGTATCGAAGGCGTTGCCTGAGGCGCCAAGCTCCACGAAATACTGCTCTAAGGTTCGAGCGCAGTGTATCTCGCTCTTGAAGTTGCCCAGTTGTCGCGCCAACTTCGCGAAGCTGTGGGTCGTAATGTCGGCTACATGCTTTAGCGCCTGAATTTCATCGCGGTCTTTGACGAACCGCATTTCGCTCAGAATTACACGCGCATCTTCGAGACCTGTCGGGCAGCGGGGTCTGGGGGCGGTTGCATTTTGGAAGATGTTGAAGACAAAGCGGTCCAGCTGCTCATCAACTCCGGGGGTGTAGTGCAGACGTTTGCTGTCTTTAATGAGTTCATCCAGATCGTCAGGCAGGGACTCGATAGAGCGAACTTCGTCGACCTCGAATCTGCGTTTCGCTCTACGAAGACCAATTCGCTCACCTTGCCAACGCTCAGCAGATGCATCTCTCGCACGTAAATAGAGAATGCTGCGAGCACCGCTGGAAGCTCCTCTGAGCACGAGCGCGCAGCCCGGCTCGTCTAGTCCCGTAAGATAGAAGAAGTTTCGATCCTGGAAGTACGGGAAATGTTGATCGCGGCTCTTTAATCTGGCGGGTGCCGCCGTTATCAGCGCGCTGTCGCCTTTGATCTGTCTAAGAAAGTTGTTTCGTCGGCTGCGAAAAGTTGATTCGCGCGCCTGATTTGCTTTGGCCATAGACCTTGCAGCTATTCACACCTGTAAATCGTCAACAATTCAGCATTTCATACTTGCTTTGCAGGATTTCAATGATTGGTTAGATTACATGACCTTAACATCCTGCGCCAAGGTTAATGCTAGGAATGTTTGCCGACGGGCCTAGTCGTTATTAAGAGAGTCGAATGAACGGACAAATCCACTCAACAACTATTCTAGCGCTGCGCCACCATGGGTCGACAGTTTTTATCGGAGACGGGCAGGTTACGGTTAACAACACCGTGATGAAGCATGGTGCGGTAAAAATCCGCAAGCTCGAAAGAGAACAGGTCCTTACCGGATTTGCCGGCTCAGCGGCCGATTCTTTCGCGCTCTTCGAACGCTTTCAATCCAAGCTAGGCGAGTTCCAAGGGAGTCTGCAGAGGGCCTGTGTTGAGCTTGCTAAAGAGTGGCGCACAGACCGCTATCTGAGAAAACTTGAAGCTATGATGGTTGTCGGCGACGCGCAGCAGTTGTTTGTTCTAAGTGGCGTTGGTGATGTCATTCGCCCGGACGACGACATTGCGGCCATCGGCTCGGGTGGGAATTTCGCCTTAGCCGGCGCGCGCGCTCTGGTCCGGGCCTCGGGGGACAGCATGTCGGCTCGCGAGATTGCTGAAACTGCAATGACAATCGCTGCGGAGATCTGCCCATTCACGAATAGCAATTTTAATATAGAAGAGCTGAGCTAAACGAATGAACAGCGAGAAGGCGGTGCATGTGGAAGAGAGTTTAACGCCTCGTGAAATCGTGAGCGAGCTCGACCGTTACATTATCGGTCAGGACAAAGCAAAACGCGCTGTGGCGATCGCCCTGAGGAACCGCTGGCGCAGACAGCGCGTGCCGGGTGGGATACGAGAAGAAATCACTCCGAAAAATATCATAATGATCGGACCGACCGGGGTTGGAAAAACCGAAATATCGAGACGTCTAGCTAGGCTGGCGCGTGCGCCGTTTGTTAAGGTCGAAGCAACCAAATTCACTGAGGTCGGGTATGTCGGCCGGGATGTAGAGTCGATTATTCGTGATTTGGTTGAAGTCGCGAGGCGTCTGGTGCGAAAGGAGCAGCGAGAGTTTGTTCGCGGTAGGGCCGGGAGTTTGGTCGAAGAGCGGCTGCTGGACTTGCTTTTGCCGGAGAGC
>JAUIIP010000295.1 GCA_030431555.1 bacterium | reverse complement strand
GGCGTTATAGACTCTTCTGCTTAGCGCGCTCGACTTTGCCTGCGACAGAGCTAGCAGGGCGGAAACTGCGTCAGGCATAACCATAAAATTGAGAACGGCATCCTCGGGGACGAAGCAGCCGTAGGATTCGCCCTTGGCTGCTGCGTGAAGCATAAGTGGTCCGTAATCGCTGGTTCCACTGGTGGGGACCGTGTCGCTGCTAAGGATTCCTGGAAAGCGCACTGCGCGAAAATCAAGTCTTGATTGATTGGAACTGCGGATTCGTTCGCTGAAGTAGCGTCCTAAATTTTCTACGTAAAGTTTATTGATGCCATAAATCGACACAGGATCGAGAAACTGATCTTCGCTTACCTTTCCGGCATCAAGTTTATTGTTAGGTTCCCTTATTCCATATACGGCAACGGTGCTTGCAAGAATAAACTTCACTGCTCGATTTTCGGCTTCCGATTGCTCTCTGGCGAGCTGAAGCATGTTTAGGCTCCCGTTCACATTTACGTCGTGTGCGTGCAGCGGATTGTCTTCAGAACCGGAAGACAGCAAGGCAGCCAAATGGAAGATTGTTGAGAAGGAATACTTCTGCGAAATGGACTCAAGAAACTGCTTGTCAGTTATGCTTCCCTGAACAAACTCGGCACGGCTCGGAAGTGGGTGCTCGGGTTTCCTAATATCTAGCGCAACAACCGGCTCGGACAGACGTCCCAGCAAACTATGGGCGATCTCACCAGCGGCGCCGGTAACAAGAATACGGGAATTTTTCACGCAGTTTTCCTCGGTTATTTGCTGGGCACAAAACGGACGCTACCTTTTTTTCCAGTGTTTTGATACCGACCGCTCGCACCGCTCAGGAAAAAAGGGTAGCGTTCAGTATTTACCGGGAGGAAAGTCAATGCAGCAACAAGCCTTGGACATATTTACATCGGCACTGAGCGAAATCGAAGAAGGCGGTTTCTTCAAGGATGAGCGAGTTATCGAAAGTCCGCAGGAGGCTGTAATTGAAGTAGGCGGAAAAGAGGTAATTAACTTTTGCGCCAACAACTATCTCGGTTTGGCAAATCATCCTCGATTGATTTCAGCCGCCAAACAAGGTCTCGACGATTGGGGATTCGGCCTTTCTTCTGTCCGCTTCATTTGCGGCACTCAGGGTGTTCATAAGCAGCTCGAGAATAAAGTTAGTGATTTCCTGGGGACAGAGGATACGATTTTGTATGCCGCATGTTTTGACGCAAACGGCGGCTTGTTTGAAACACTGCTAGGTCCCGACGACGCGATAATCAGCGACTCCTTGAATCACGCGTCGATAATCGACGGGATTAGGCTTTCCAAGGCGAAGCGGCTTAGATTTGAGCACGCTGATATGCACGACCTGGAGCGCTGTCTGAAGGAAGCACAGAGCAGCCGAATTCGTTTGATCGCGACAGACGGTGTTTTTTCGATGGACGGCGATATCGCGAAGCTCGAAGAAATTTGCGACTTAGCTGATAAATACAGCGCGCTCGTAATGATTGATGAATGTCATGCGACGGGGTTTGTCGGAAAGACGGGACGGGGTACTCCCGAGCACTGCGGTGTCCAGGGTCGTGTTGATATTATTACTTCCACCTTCGGAAAAGCGCTTGGCGGAGCCAGCGGCGGCTTTACCAGCGGGCGGAAAGAAATCGTAGCACTTCTGCGCCAGCGCTCTAGGCCGTACTTATTCAGCAATACGCTTGCTCCGAATATCGCCGCCGCTTCCATAGAGGCGATAGACATGCTTTCAGAGTCTGACGAGCTTAGAAGCCAGCTTCGGGAGAATACCGACTTCTTTCGAGAAAAGATCGCCGCTGCCGGGTTCACCATCGTTGAGGGCACGCACCCGATAGTTCCGGTTATGCTGGGGGACGCGGCACTTGCTGGCGCGATGGCGGCTGACTTACTCGATGAAGGGATTTACGTAATAGGGTTTTCCTACCCAGTGGTGCCTAAGGGGGCTGCCCGAATTCGAGTTCAAATGTCGGCCGCTCACAAGCGCGAACATCTAGAGCAGGCGATTGAGGCTTTCACCAAGGTTGGAAAGCGCCATGGCGCCATTAAATAGCAGTAATAACAGCACATTACGAAGGCCTCCGATTTCCTATTAAATCAGAAGCAAAACTAGCTGAAAGCCTGATTAGAGGGTGAACACTGGATCTCGCTGATGCTGATGTTGTGGTGATGGTGTGGTCGGTTAATAGTTTCAGTGTTTCCCCAACCCCGTGCCTCTAAGCTCTGTGGGCTGGGGTTTTTTTTTGCCTTCTTTCCCGTGATAGAAATGATTCAAGCCGCATGTTCGCAGAAACTTGCCTGCCAGGTAGGCAGTCTGTAGAAGATGGGGGCAACATTCTGCCACTTTTTTACGGAGACCCACAAAATGACCGATGCATGGAACGATATGCGTAAGGCCAAAGAAGAGAGCTACTTTGATCGCAAGAATCGAGAGGCTCTTGAGCGATTAAGCCAAAAGAAGCAGGAAGAGAAGCCGCGACTAAGCCCGATAACCGGCGAGGAAATGGAGCAAGTGGTGCTTCACGGTGTTGTGATTGATCGCTGTAAGACTTCCGGCGGTATTTGGCTCGATGCGGGCGAGCTCGAAGAATTGGTCGATGCGATGGCGGAAGGTCATGCTAAAGACAAGGGGTTTCTGAAGTCGTTCTTCAAGGGCATCAGCGGAAACTAGATGAGCACGGCTCCGTCAAAGCAGCTGCAAACCTTTCCCAACCCTAGGCCCGGCAGGGAGTACGAAATTAATTTCAGCTGTCCGGAGTTTACCTGTGTGTGTCCCATGACTCAGCAGCCGGACTTCGCGACCATCAAAATTTCGTATGTCCCGGACGAGCTTTGTGTCGAGCTCAAGTCACTGAAGCTTTATCTCTGGTCATTTAGAGACGAGGGCGCGTTTCACGAGGCAGTTACGAATCAAATCATGGACGACCTAGTCGAAGCAATTAAGCCGCGGCGAATTTCGGTTGAAGGTGATTTTTATGTGCGCGGCGGCATTCACACAGTCGTAAGGGCTACTCACGAGCAGTAGCGCGCTTCTGTTTAAGCTCGGCGAGGATTTCTTTGTGCTTCGCGGAGGTTAAAGGATACTTTGTCGAAAGAATTGCACCGCAAAGCAGCAGCGCTGCCGGCAGCGGCCCGACAAGGTTGTTAAGGCCGGCCACAACGTCGGCGCTTTGGGCCTGATTAGGCTGGTAGCCGATTATCGAAAGCACTGTTCCTGAAGCAAAGACCGCGATCGCTGTGGCCAGCTTGTAGCTGAACGTAGTCCCACCGTAGAATAGACCTTCCCGTCTTTCGCCAGTTTTAAGTTCGTCAAATTCAACCACGTCGGGGACAATCGCCCAGGGAATCATCAAAGCAGCGGAATGCATTATGCCCGCTAAAACCGCTACGACGTACAAGTAACCCGCATTGTCGGCAGTAATAAACGGTAGGGCGCACAGAACCAAAGCGTATATGAGCATTGCAATTCGGTAGCTCTCTGCCTTGCCGAACTTGCGGGCGATTTTTACCCAAACCGGCACCATTATTATTGCCATGAGAAAAAGCAATGTAATCAGCTCAGTTTGGTGCTCCTGCACCGAGACCGAATATTGCAGATAATAAGGTAGGTTGACCGCGATGAACGTAGCAGCGCAATTGGTCAGCAGTAAAATCAGCACTGCGTAGCGAAACGGCGGATTGCGCCGCAACTCATCGACTATCGCGCGTGCGTAGTGCAGCGGCGTCTTCGACTGAGTTTCAATCTTGTCGAGTTCAAGTTTTTTCTCGCGACAGCCGAAGAAAGTCGACCAAATTGAGAGAACCATGATGACCGCGAACAGAGAGGCCATGA